>NZ_JABBJJ010000137.1 GCF_012933655.1 Pyxidicoccus fallax
CCCACCTCCCGAGCCACCCACTCCTCATGGCCGGACAGCCACCCGGCCAGCGACACCAGTCCCGCGCGCGCCGCGCGCCGCTCCCCGGCCGTGCCCGCCTCGCGCCACGGGCCCAGCTCCTGGACGCGGAAGGCGGGCCGCTCGGGCACCGCCTCCAGGATGCGCGGAGCAAAGCCGTCCCTCGGGACGAAGACGGCCGCTCCGCACTCGCACAGCACCCCGAAGCCCCACAGCGTGAGGCGCCCGCCGCCCGGCAGCTCCACCGTGTACGCGCTCTGCCCCTCCACACCCTCGGGACGCGGGTGACGCACGAGGCCCCTCCTGGCGAGGAGGTTTCCCTCGGGGCAGAGCACGTCCCTGCCGAGGCACCACATGGAGACGTCGAACAGACGCTCTCCGTCGCGGCGCAGCTCGCAGGGCAACACGGTGGAGGACTCCTGACCGGACATGGGGCGCCTCGCTCTCAGCTCGCGGCCTTCTTCGCCGAATCGCCCTTGCGCACCGGCACCGCGCCGAAGAGCGCGGCGGCATCCACCGCGCCGCCACCCTTCTTCGTCAGCACCGCGTTGACGGCGCGCACCAGCTTGCCGCGCACGCGCGTCGGCAGCGGCTGGTCACCCAGCGCGGCCTGGAGCTGCTGCGTGCTCACACCGCGGCCGCTCTTCGGCTTGCCGAGCTCCAGCTCCTGGTAGCTCTTGCCCTGCTTCTCCTTGTCGCGGCGCTTGTCGGCCCGCTTGCGCACGAGGACGCGGTCCGTGTCGCCATGGGCCTCGAGCTGCCGGGACAGGCGCAGCAGCGTGTCGGGGGTGATCTGCTTCTCGTTCAGGAACTGCTGGAAGGCACCCATCGTCTTCTCTCCGGGAAAGGGGGCCGGCGGAAGAACGCCGGCCCCGGATTGCTGGAAGCGAGGCCCGTGGCGGTGAAGCCCGGCCCGCGGCTCAGTGCTCGTGGTCGTGCGCCGCCTCCTCGATGACGATGGAGACGGACGAAGCGGTGGTGGGGCCGAAGGTCAGGATGTGCGTGCCCACCGTCATGGGCACCACGTGGCGGCCCTTGATTTCGGTGCACTGGGTGGAGCTCTTGGTGCTCTCCTCGATCTCCACCTCCGCGCCGCTGGCATTGGTGATGGAGAGGGCCACGTCCGCGCTGGTGTAGATGACGTAGTCGGTGGCCTCATCCGCGGCGAACCTCACGGAGCCCGTCTTGCCACCCGTGCCATCCACCAGGGTGATGTCCCAGCGACGGTGGTCATTGTCGACATGGGGAGGCGTGTCGGTGAGGGTGGCGGTGACAGGGGCTGCCGGACCCTCCTGGAGGTGCTCGCACCCCTCGACGTCGACGTTCTCCTCCTCCTCGTCGTCATCGCCGCAGGCGGTGGCGAGGAGCGCGGTGGACATCAGCAGGGCGGCCAGGAGCTTCTTGTTCATGGTGTTACTCCACGTGGATGGACTGCGGGTATGCCAGTCCCGACACGCGACCCCGGACACCGTCTGTAACGACGGCGCCAGCGCGAGCGCGGCGAAACTGGAAGGCTTTGGGCGTACCACGCGCGTACGACGGCGGACGGAGCCGGTCGGCGTGGCATGGCGGCGCGGAGAGGGCGTCAGTGCATGGCGGCGCTACGGAGCCCGGGCCTTCACTCGCCGCACGAGGCGGACGGAGGACACGGGACGGCCGTGGGCGACGGACTCCACGAGGCGCGACAGGGCCTCACGGAGCAACGCACTCCCCGGGCCTCAGGCGCGAGGCGGAGACGCCTTGGGAGCGAGGTGCAGCCGGGCGACGGGTTCCGAATGGAAGCGGAACACGGCCAGCGCCGGCGCGGAGCGGGTGGGCATCGCCACGAGCTGGGTGGTGCCCTCCGAGGGAGGCGGTGTCTCACGACGGCTGAAGGCGTGGACACAGTGGGCTTCGGCGCCGTGAGACTCGGTGGCGTCGCGCCGGGAGGCGACGCGGGCGTCATCGAAGGAGTCCTCGACCTGCGCCACCGCGTGCTCACCACCCGCCTCGACGTGGACCACCTCGCCGTGCTCCAGGCACGTGGCGTGCTGGACCAGGGTGTGGTGGAGGGCGCTGCTCACATACGCCAGCGCGCACAGGAGCACGAGCGGCAGCGCCAGGAGGCGCGACCGGACGAGACTCACGGGCAGGCGGCGGGTGGAGCGGCTCACGTTCGGGGGGTTCCCAGGTGAAATGCGTTTGCGGTTTTAAGCCAGACAGACCGCCGGTGCAAGTCGCACATCTCTGAACAACGAATCGCGGGATGAAGGGACATGGGCGCGCACGCCCCACCCCATCGACACGTGGACGCGGGAGGAAGCGCCGTCCCGCCGTGCCGCATCGCGAGCGTGCGGAGTGCCCGCGTCACACCTCCGCCGCCGCGACTCCACCCGGGTCGAGCCGAGTTCCCGACACGCGAGGCGGCGCGGCGCACGAGGGGGAGGTCGTACTCCATGAAACGAACCTGGAGCCGAGCACGAAGGTGGCTGCCTGTGTTGCTGCTCGGCATTCTTGCCCCCACCGCTTCGCACTCCCAGGCCTCCCCGTCCCCCGAACACGCGGCCGTCGTCACGGACATCCTGGGCTACGCCGAGCGCCACGCGAAGAGCGATGGCGCCATGCAGACGCGGCTCGTCGTCGATTTGTTCCGCGACAACCCGGCCAGGCTGACCTCCCAGCGGGTCGCGCGCATCTACGAGGAGGAATACTCCCGCGTCAGGGAGGCCAACAGGCCGGGGGCCTTCAGGAAGCTGGTCCCCAACCTCGGCTGGGTGGCGGCGCTCATCCTGCTCGTGCTGCTCGCCTTCAGGGACGTCCTGAAGGACTGGCTCACCCAGCGCATTCGAGCCACGAGCGGCTGGCTGTACGGAAGGATCGCCGGCAGGCCCTTCTTCTGGAGGACCGCCCTCAGGCACTACCAGCAGGCCCTGCATTCGAAGTACGGCCTGCTGAAGATTCCCTTCCGCCCCAATCAGCCGCTGCGCATGAGGGACATCTACGTACCACTGAAGATCAAGTGCGCCTTGGATGCCGACGATACCGACGCCCATGAGTTCGTCACCCGCTGGCGCCGCCTGGTGGTGGTGGGCACGCCGGGCGCAGGAAAGTCCATGCTGCTGAAGCACCTGACGCTCTCCTACGCGGAGGGACGGATGCTGGACCTTCCCGACCGGCCCGTGCCCATCCTGCTGGAGCTCCACCGCTTCAACGAACCCAAGGCGACCTTCGAAGACGTGCTGGAGGCCGAGCTGGCCCGCGGTGACTTTCCCCAGGCCAGGAGCTTCGTCTCCAGCGGCCTGGAGCAGGGCCGGCTGATGCTCCTCCTCGACGGTCTCGACGAGGTGAGCAGCGTCGAGCGCAAACGGGTCGTCCAGGTCATCCGGGATGCACTGGACCAGTACAAGAAGTGCCGCGCCATCATCACCTGTCGGGATGCCGTCTATCGCGGCGAGTTCGACGATGTCGTCGAGCAGCGCCTGGAGATTGACGCCTTCAAGGACGAGCAACTCTGGCGTTTCCTCGGCTCGTGGGAGGAGGACCTGAACCGCCAGGGGAAGTCCATCGAGCAGCTCATGCTGACGCTGCACGACCGGCCCCGAATCATGGACCTGGCGCGCAACCCCTTGATGTTGACCATCATCGCGTACCTGTACTCGGACACGGATTTCGTCCTGCCCAACTCGCGCGCCGAGTTCTACCGCGAGTCCACCGACATCCTGCTCGACCTGTGGCACCAGGAGCACAACCGGTTCAAGGCCGTTGCCAAGCGGCTCCTGCTCCAGCACCTGGCGCTGTTCAACCAGGACACCACCACCGAGCAGGGGCAGGAACGCCTGACGATGGAACGCCTCGTGGTGCTGGAGCAGACACGCAAGCTCCTGCCGGACCTGAACATCCATCCGGACGAGGCGAACGCCATGCTCGACGAAATCGTCGAGCGCAGCGGCCTCCTGCTCGAGATTGACGGCGGCGAGCGCTACCGGTTCGCCCACCTCACCCTGCAGGAGTACCTCGCCGCGACGAAGCTGATGAACGACGCTTCGGGAATGGTGGACAGGTTCAAGGCGGACCGCGACGCGTGGAGGGAGACAGTGAAGCTGTGGTGCGGGCTGGACCACGACAGCACGGAGTTCATTCGCGCCATCCACGCAATGGAGCCCCTCACCGCCGTCGAGTGCCTGGCGGATGCCCAGAAGGTGCAGCCCGCGCTGGCGAACCAGATCCTCGAGGGGTTCAAGAGCCGCCTGGGCTCGGACGCCGCGGATGAGGCGGTCGTCAAGGCCTTCGGGTCCATCGCCTCCGACAGCCGCCCCCGGGGTGAGGCCATGTTCCAGTGGCTGAAGGAGTCACTGGCCACGGCCCGTGACAAGTCACGATGCATGGCCATCGCCAAGGCCCTGTCCCTGACGAACAAGGTCGAAGCGGCGCGCCTGCTGGCGGAGCGCTACGTCGAGTATGCGGAGGCTCGGGCGATCCTGGTTTGCATGGGGGACCTGGCGGTCCCCACGCTCGAAGCCGTGGTGGAAACGGGCTCCTTGAATGTCCTGGACGATCTGCTGGCGATTGGAACACCCCTCGCGGCGAAGGCGCTGGTGCCCCTGCTATGGCACCCTGACGACACGATTTCGATGCGGGCTGCCTGGCGGATGGCGGCACTCTTCCAGAAACAGGGCGTGGAAGCAGCGCTTCGGGAGCATCCGCTCACACCCGAGCAGCGAGACGCAGAAAGCCCTGGCTGGGTCTGGCAACCGTTCAACGAGCCCAAGGGCTCGTCACTTCCCACCATCGCCGGGCGGGTGGCCCTGCTGCTGAAACAGGCTCCCGCCGAGGCGGCGCCGCCCGAACCGTATCATTCCCTGGACCCACGCCTGGCAATCCCGGTCTGCGCCATCCAGAGGTACTCCGAAGCGGGCTTCCCAACAGCTCGGGAAGGAGAGCGATACCTGGCGTATCACGCGAGGCTGCGTGAGACGCTCCTGGGGGAGCGACCCGAGGATGTCACCGTGGAGCCCCCCTTGTTCTTGAGCACGGACGCCCGAGCAAGAGCAGGCTACCGGGGAGTGCTCAAACCCCAGGTGATTGAAGAGTTGCTCGCGGTGATGAGCCCGGGCAGCGCGTGGCGGTCGTTGTTCATTCACCTTCCGGTCCGACTCCAATCCACCCTGCTCTTCCGCTTGTTCGACAGGCCAAGACCCACGGAGCAGGATTGGAGCAACGTCACCTCTCCCGTCGAGTATGCCGTCCACGACAACTGGCATCTGCGAACGGTTCTCTTGCTTGGCATGTTGCTCTCGGCGCTCGCCATCCTCCACGCGATGCTGTCCATCCTGGGTGCACCTGACCGGCTGACCTGGAGCAATGGACTGCTGCTACTCGGGGCAGCAGCTTCGGGACTGTTCTGGATTGGGCTGCCCGGCTACATGGGGGGCGCCCTTTGGGCAGCGAACCGAAGTGTGGGGAGCTTCCTTGGCCCGGTCATTGCCGTGGGCGATCTCATCTCCAGGGGAATCTCGGACCTGGATGAATTCAGGGAGTTCATCTTGGAGCTGAGCTGGCTTCCAGCGACGGTCCCCCTGGCGACGCTGATGATGTCGAGGTTCATTCCTGGGCTGTACGTCGCGATGCTCTGGGGGCTGTTGTTGGTGGTTGTCCTGACCTTGATCTTCCACGCCGCGCGCCGTGAGAGACGGGCGCGGAACCCCTTCAAGGGGCTGCTCACGTTTCCCCGGCCGGGCACTCCGGGCAGGAGAAGCGCCGACGCCGTCACGCTCCGCGACTCGCTGCCTCAGCGGTGGCACCCCATCCAAGGGCGTGCCACCGCCTGAGGGCCGGGCGAGACTAGACGGCGTACCCCATCGCTCCCGCCTTCACGGGGGCATCCGGGTCCAGCAGCACGTTGACGCACGCCACCGTGCCGCTGGCCAGCGCCCGCTCCAGCGCGGGGCGAATCCGCGCCGGCTCCGTGACGAACTCGCCATGCCCGCCGAACGCCTCCACCACCTTGTCGTAGCGCGTGGGCGCCAGCAGCGTGGCGGGTGACTTGTCCTCGCCGAACATCTGCACCTGCGGCAGGCGAATCTGTCCCCAGGCCGCGTCGTTCCCCACCACGCACACCATGGGCAGCTTGAAGCGCACCGCCGTCTCGAAGTCGAAGCCGTTCAACCCGAACGAGCCATCCCCCTGCACCACCCAGCACGTGCGCTCCGGGTGCAGCACCTTCGACGCGAGCGCGAACGGCGCCCCCACGCCCAGGCAGCCCAGCGGGCCCGGGTCCAGCCACCGGCCCGGCCGCTTCAGCTCCAGCACCTTCGCCGCCATGGCCACCCAGTTCCCACCGTCCGCGATGAACACCGGGTCCTGCCCCGCGGCATTCGCCACCTCGGACAGCTCCCTCGCCAGCCGGTAGTGGTGGATGGGCGTGCTGTCACTGCGCGCCCACTCGTCGATGGAGGCCTGCCGGCGCGCCTCGCCCGCGCGCAGCGTGGTGAGCAGCGTGTCCCGCTTCGCGCGGTCCGCGCCCGCCTCCAGCGCCGTGAGCGCGCTGAAGCTGTCCGCCACGAGCCCCACCTCCACGGGACGGTTGCGGCCCAGCTCCGTCGGGTCGATGTCCACCTGGACAATCTTCGTGTCGGCGCTGAAGGTGGGCTCCGCGCCGTAGTTGAGCCGGAAGTCGAAGGGCGTGCCGATGACGAACACCACGTCCGCGCCGCTCAGCGCTTCCTTGCGCGAGTGCTGGAAGAAGAGCGGATGTCCCGCCGGCAGGCAGCCCCGGCCCGCGCCGTTGAGGAACACGGGCACCTGCGCCCGCTCCGCGAAGGCGCGCAGCGCGTCCCACGCGCCGTCCCAATACACCGACGAGCCCGCGAGGAGGGCCGGACGCTCGGCGGCGCGCAGCAGCGCCAGGGCCTCGTCCACCTTGCGCGCATCCGGCGCCACGCGCGCGTCCGTGCGGTAGCGCTCCGGCATGCGCAGGCCGTCCTCGTCCACGCCGTTGCAGAGCACGTCCCACGCCAGCTCCAGGAACACGGGCCCGGGGCGCCCGGACAGCGCCACGCGGAAGGCCTTCGCCAGGTAGTGCGGCACCGCCTCCGGCGAGGGCACCCGGTCCGACCACTTGGAGATGCGGTGGAACAGGTCCACCTGCTCCATCTCCTGCAGCGAGCCGCGCCCCTGATTGAACGTGGGCGCCGCGCCGCCCAGCAGCAGCATGGGCGAGCTGGCCGCGTGCGCGTTGGCCACGCCGGTGAGCGCGTCCGTCACGCCGGGGCCGGCCGTCACCACCGCCACGCCCACGCCGCGCGTCAGCCGGGCATACGCGTCCGCGGCGTGCGCGGCGGCCTGCTCGTGGCGGGTGTCGATGATGGCGATGCCCTCCTCCACGCACGCGGCGTAGATGGGGGCCACGTGCAGTCCGGAGAGCGTGAAGATGTGCCGCACGCCCTCCTTCTTCAGCATCCGCGCGACGAGCTGCCCACCACTGACCATGCCGCTCATGTCCGTGCCTCCTATGCGGGAAACGGAGGAAGGCGCCCCACCCGCCAGCGCCCGCCCCCCAGGCGAGAGGCCAATCGTGGCGTAACCGGGTCTTCGCTGACTACCAGGAACAAACTTACAGGAGCGCTGGGAGGCACTTCGGCACCATGGACCGGCGCACCCGCCTTGCGTAGGGTGCGCGCGCCCGGGTGGGCCCGGGCGTTTCCTCAGAGGTGAGGACTTCGTGCAAGAGTTCATCGACGTGCTGCGGAGCCAGGCGCGCCACATCGCGCCCGAGCTGGCCGAGCTCGCCTACAAGCGGGGCCTGGCGGTGACGCAGAAGGACGGCACCACCCGTCCCATCCCCATCACCGCCACGCCCGTGGTGCTGGACGCCGCGGAAATCCGCCGCCGGGCCGAGCTGTCCGCGCGCCTCGCGTCCGCCACGGTGAAGCTGGCGCGCGCCATCCTCGGTGGCGCCGACGCGGAGGACCTGCTGGGCGCCCTCTCCCCGCTCGAGCGCACGCTCGCGGAGCGCACCTGGCGCCAGTCCGCCCGGCTGGCCACCACGCGCGTGGACTACTTCGTCGCCGGCGGCAAGCCGTGGGCGCTGGAGGTCAACGCCACCATCCCCGCGATGCAGGGCTACTCGGACATCGCGGCGCGCACCTTCATCGAGGTGGTGGGCCGCTACTTCCGCTACCCGGAGAAGGCGCTGCACGCGTTGCTCGCGCTCAACGGCAGCAACGCGCTGGCGCTGTACCGGGCGCTGCTGGACGGGTACGCGGCGGAGCGCAACGGGAAGCTGCCAGACACGGTGGCCCTGCTGTGCCGGCGCAACGACGCGCAAATCACGGAGCTGCGCTGGCTGTGCGAGCGCTTCCGCGAGTTCGGCGCGGACGCGGACGTCGTGCACCCGGACGAGGTGTCCGGCGACGACGCCTTCGTGGTGAACGGCAAGAAGTACGACCTGGTGTACCGGCACCTCTTCGTGCGGCGGCTGGAGGAGACGCCCTCGCCGTGGGTGGAGGACTTCCTGGGCACGGTGCCGGGAAAGAAGGCGGTGTTCCTCAACCCGCCCGCCTCGCAGGTGGAGGTGAAGGCCACGTTCGCCCGCCTGTCACAGGCGCTGGCCGAGCCCGCGCTCGCGCAGGCCGCGGGCCTCACTCCCGAGGAGCTGGAGGCGGTGCGCGCCTCGGTGCCGTGGACGCGCGTGTTCCGGCCCGGCCCCGCCACCGGCCCCGACGGCGAGCGCGTGGAGGACCTGGTGGCCCTGGTGGCCGCGGACCCGAAGCGCTACGTCCTCAAGCGCTCGTGGGACTACGGCGGCAAGGCCGTCTTCCTGGGCCGCTCCACGGGCACGGTGCCCTACACGGAGCGCGTGAAGGCCGCCTATGGCGAGCCCCTGGGCTGGCCGGAGCTGTGCGCCCGCGCCGCGGCCGACACCGCGGGCGGTGGCTTCGTGGTGCAGGAGGTCGTGGACACGCCTCCCGAGGACCACCTGCTCTGCGAGCCGAACGGCACCGTGATTCCGACGTCCTTCTTCGTGGACTACTCCGCCTACGCCTCCGTGGGGCTCGCCCGCCAGCCCGCCTGGGGTGGCGTCTGCCGGGGTTCCATGTCGGAGATCGTCAACATCGTCGGCGGTGGCGGCGTGCTGCCGCTCATCACCACGGAAGTGGCCTCCAAGCTTTTGATGGCGTGGAAGGCCATTTAAGGAAGCTCATACGGGCCGGGGGTCGCGCACGCCCCGGTTGAACGCGTTATAAGGGTGCGTCGCCGGGCCACGGCCCGGCTTGAAAGGACCAAGATTCATGGCCTGGGAAACTTCGGGATGGCAGACCGCCGAGCACGGCTCGGTCAACGCCGCCCTCGTTCAGGAGTCGCAGCGCGCGTTCATGACGCGCGTGCACGGCTGGATGTTCGCCGGACTGATGCTCACCGGCGTGATGGCGCTGGTGACGCTCGGCAACGAGACGATGCTGCGGGCGGCGGTGAACTTCCGCATGCCGCTGTTCCTCGTGCAGCTCGGCGTGGTGTTCGCGCTGTCCTTCCTCGCGCCCCGTCTGTCGGGCCCGGTCGCCGCGGCGATGTTCCTCGGCTACTCGGCGCTCACGGGCGTGACGCTGTCCATCATCTTCCTCGTCTACACGGCGGGCAGCATCGCGCAGGCGTTCTTCCTCACGGCGGGCGTCTACGGCGCCATGGCCATCTTCGGCACCGTCACCAAGAAGGACCTGGGCGCCTGGGGCACCTTCCTCTTCATGGGCCTCATCGGCGTGGTGCTGGCCGGCCTCGTCAACATGTTCATGCGCAGTGACGCGATGTCCTTCGTCATCGCGTGCGCGTCCGTCGTCGTCTTCGCGGGCCTGACGGCGTACGACACCCAAAAGCTGCGTGAGATGCACGCCAACACCGGCTACAGCAGCGCCGCCACGGTGAGCATCGTCGGCGCGCTGACGCTCTACCTGGACTTCATCAACCTGTTCCTCGCCATCCTCCGGCTGCTGGGCCGCCGCCGGTAGTCGCGAGCCACGGGCCGTCTCACACGAAGCGGCGGTGCGGACCTCTCCGGAGGCGGCACCGCCGCTTTCGTTTTGGCCCGATGACCCGAATTCCGCCTCCCCGCCCTCCCTCCTTGCGCATTGCTCACAGGAGGAAGGGATGTCCCTCACACATCATCGCTCTCTCGCGGCGTCGCTCGCCGCGTGTGTCCTGCTGTCCGCCAGCGTGGCCCTGGCGCACGGCTCCATGGAGGTGCCGCTCAGCCGCGTCTACAGCTGCTTCAAGGAGGGGCCGGAGACGCCGAAGTCCGCCGCGTGCAAGGCCGCCATCCAGGTGGGCGGCACGCAGGCGCTCTACGACTGGAACGGCGTGCGGCAGGGCAACGCCAACGACAGGCACCGCGAAATCATCCCCGACGGGAAGCTGTGCAGCGCCGCGAACGAGAGCCACAAGGGGCTCGACCTGGCGCGCACGGACTGGCCGGCCACGCTCATCGCCCCGGACGCCAGCGGCCGCTTCGAGTTCGTCTTCCACGCGACGGCGGTGCACGCCACGGGCTACTTCAAGCTCTACGTGACGCGCGAGGGATATGACCCGTCCCTGCCGCTGAAGTGGTCGGACCTGGAGGCGAACCCGTTCTGCACCGTGACGAACGTGTCCGCGCAGAACAACCGCTACCGGCTGAGCTGCCCCTTCCCGCAGGGGAAGACGGGCACGCACGTCATCTACGGCATCTGGCAGCGCTCGGACAGCCCCGAGGCGTTCTACGCCTGCACCGACGTGAAGTTCAGCAACACGCCGCCCCCGCCGACGTCCTGGAAGGAGCTGGGCCCGGTGCAGGCCCGCGAGGACCTGCCCGCCGGCAGCAAGGTGACGTTCCGCCTGTTCGATGCCCAGGGCGCGGACGCCGAGTCGCATGTCCTGTCGCTCGACGCCGCGACGCCCGCGGCGAGCTGGATGTACCGCCTCGCGCAGCGCGTGAATCCGGCGTCCAGCCGCGTGCAGGTGGGCGTGCTCCAGGCCTCCGGCACCATCGTCCCCGCGGAGAGCGCCACGAGCAACCGCGTGTATTCGCGTGAGACGGGCTACACGTTCCAGGTGGACATCCAGAAGCCGACGACGCCGCCGCCGGGTGGGGACGGAGGCACGGGCCACCTCAAGTATCCGGATGGCATCTCCAGCTACGTGGCGGGAACCGTGGTGGAGGGGACGGACGGGCTGCTCTACCGCTGCAAGCCCTTCCCCTACTCCGGCTGGTGCAAGGGCCCCGCGTCGCACTACGCGCCGAGCTCGGGCAGCCACTGGCAGGACGCCTGGGAGCGCATTCCGTAGGTGAGGGCCGCTGCCGGGGCGGCGTGGCACCACCGCCCCGGAGTCACTCGGCGGGGCACGCGCTGCCCGCGTCGAGCACGTCCGCGTCGTAGTGGAGTGACAGGGCTCCAGAGCCCTCGAGGCGCCGCACGAACATGGAGCCGAACACGTCGGCATTGCCGCTCAGGTTGAGCTGCGCTCCGGGGGCGTAGAGGTTGCCAGCCAGCGTGCTGCCAGCGGAGAGGGCCAGCACGCTGGAGCGGGCCACGTACACGCGAACCCGCGAGGGCATGGCCGTGGAGCCCACCAGGAGGGGACCCGCCACCGTGACAGCGCCACCGATGAACAGGTCCAGCTCACCCGGCGGTTGCACGTCCACGGTGAGGCCCTCGCCCAGGTCCACGCCGTCCTGGATGAAGAGCGCGGTGCGGGCGCGAAGCGTGAGCGTCGCGCGGCCCGTGCCGGTGATGCGCGTGAGGAGGAAGCGCCCGCATGGCAGCTCCAGCGTCCGCTCACCCGAGATGCCCTCCAGCGCCGCCGCGTCCAGGCCGATGGCCGCGTTGTCGTTGTCCACGGCGTGGTGCGCGATGAGCGCCGCGACGTCGACCTGCGACGTGGCATCGCAGGCGCACGGGGTGACGGCGTCCACCGGCTCGCGGCGGACCCCGGCCGCCTGCACCGGGCCCACGGAGAACCCGGGGGGCACGGTGAGGGTACCTCCGACGGTGAGGGAGGCCAGCGATACGTCACCGCGCACCCGGGCGTCTTGCGCGACGGACGCGGTCGCGGCGCCGCCCACGAGCGGGCCACTGCTGTCGAGCGCTCCACCCACCGTCAGCGTGCGCCCAAGCTGGATGCCCGAGGCGCCGCCAACGCGCAGCGAGCCTCCGACCACGACCGAGTCGTTGGCGGTGAGTCCACCATTCACGCCGACGTCGCCGCCCTGCCCTCCCGGCGCGTACGGGCCGAGCGAGCCCCGGAAGGCGTCCGTGTGGACGGGCGCGTTGAACGCGAGCCCGTCGCAGGTGCACAGCGCGTGGCGGAAGGTCTGCTCGGCGAGACGGCCGCTGCAGAGGGGCGCGCCCGTGCCCGGCTCGCGCAGGACGATGAGCGGTCCCTGCCCGGCGCAGTGGGCCTCCCAGTCGTCGGGCGGAGTCCCGCTGTCGGGCGGGCCCGCGTCCTCGGACGGAATGTCCCCGCCCGCGTCCTCGGAGGGAATGTCCCCGCCCGCGTCCCGGGAGCGAAGCGTGGCCACCAGGTCACTCCGCGTGCAGCCCGCCCAGAGGGTTCCGGTCAACAGCAGGCACAGCCCCCGCTTCCATCTCGGGAGGAGTGCCCTCATCGGTTGTAGAGCTCGCGCAGCCGCGCCTGCGCGGTGGCGGCCAGCGGCGAGTCGGGATGCGCCGAGAGGAAATCCTCGAGCGCGCGCATCTCCGCGTCCGTCTCACCGAGCGCGCGCCAGGCCTCGGCGATGCCGTGGCGGGCCTCCTGGTCGAGCACGCCTTGCGGCTGGAGACGCAACGCACCCTCGAACTGGCGGAGCGCGCCTCGTGCGTCTCCCAGGTGCTCCAGCCGCAGCGAGCCCGAGGCCACCCTCGCGACATAGGCCGCCAGCGACGAGGGCTGCCCCCTGATGACATGCAGGTAGAGCGCCTCCGCTTCCTTCCACCTTCCCGCGGCCCGGAACTCGTTCGCCTCGCGAAGCAGGTCCTCCGTCTCCGCGGCGGGTGCCCGCGCGGGCTCCTCCGGTCGCGGCTTGCGGATGACAGGCGAAGCGTCGGCACGTGGCGTGGCCCGGACGACAGGCGCAGCCTCGGGCTCCACGACGCGTACGTCGGGAACGGGCCCGGCACGTTCCTCCCGCACGGGTTCATCCGCCGGCGGAACGACGGGAGCGGCGGTCGACGGGACGTCCTCCGCGGGCGCTTCATCGTTCATGGCCGGCGATGGCACGGACACCGCCACCGGAGGCGTCTGGACCTCCCCGGTGCTCGCGAGCTTCCAGATGGACGCCGCGGCGGCGCTGGCGAACAGGACCGCGCCCGCCGCCATCAACCACGTCGGCGGCCGCCTCCTCCGCGTGAGCGGCCGCGCCGGTGCCTCCCGTGCCGCCTCCATCGCGGCCATCACCAGCGCGGCCGACTTCTGCCGGGCGATGCGGCGCGCGGGCCCCGCCCCGCCGTCGAGCGGCTTGAGCAGGTCGTCCAGGGACTCTTCCCCCTCTTCTCGCAACGGACTCATCCCTCCCCCTCTCCCGCCGAGGCCAGCGCGCGAAGGGCCGCGCGCCCCAACCGGAGTCGACTGCGCACGGTCTCGAACGGGATGCCAAGCTCCGTCGCGATTTCCGGCACGCTCATTTCCAGCACATGATGCAGCACCAGCGCATGTCGCTGCTCGGTGGACAGCTCGTCCAGCAGCGTCACCAGGTGCCTCCGGTGGACGTACTCGTCCGGCAGCGCGTCCTCCGCGGGCACCGCGACCAGCTCCGCCGGCTCACCGGCGTGCCGGGCCTCCCGGCCCCGCGCGCGCTTCAACCAGGCGAAGGTGGCGCGCACCACCACGCGGTCCGCCCACGCGTGGAAACGCCCCTCGCTGCGATAGGTGGGCAACCCGCGCATCAGGGCGATGAGCCCCTCCTGGGCGATGTCGTCCACGTCCGCGTCGCCTCGCACCAGATAGCGCACCAGGTTGCGCACGCGAGGCAACAACTCCATCAGCAGGGACTCGGTCGCCTCGCGCCGTCCCTGGATGGCCTCCTGGATGCGAGGGTCCTCCGCATCGCGGAGGGCCCCGGTCGCAAATGAGCCCGAGCTCCTCATTTCCGACATGGAGATTCCAGGGGGCGAAATCGGGTCATCGGCTCACGGAAGAAAAACCACGGCCACCCCCGCCCGGGGACGGACGGCCCATCCGTCACCGCGAGGCACGAAGTTTCCGTCGACGGCGTACCCCAGCGCGGGACGCCCCAGGAGCAGCTCGGCGGAGACGCTGGCTTCGAGCGCGAGCCGGGTGGACACGCTCCAGCGCGCGGAGACCCGAGGCCCCATCAGCAGCGCGAGCATGAAGCCCGGAGGCTCCGCCTCCACGTCCTCGCCGAGCGCCTCCGTCCCGCGGGAGAAGCCCACGCCTCCCACACCGAGCCCCGCCGCGCACGCCAGCGAGCCGGTGGACACGAGGGGCAGGTCCGCCCACAGCACCCCGGCGTACTGTCCCAGCGAGAGCCGGGTGTGCTCATCCCACATTCGCGCGGGGAGTCCAGCGAGGAGCTGCAGCCCGAGACGCAGCGAGCGCCACTCCCTCCCGACTCCGAGCAGGAGCCCCTGATGCCCACCTCCTGTGTATCCATCGAGCGCGGCATGTGCGCCCACCGTGAGGCTCCAGTGCGCAGGAGCGGCGACCGCCTCCCCCGCTTCTCCGTCGCGCACCGGCGCGGGTGCCGCGGGCGACGCACCCTGCCCGCCCGATTCCCCGGTGCGCCCCGATCCGAGCGCGGCGGACGATGCGCGCCCCTCGCCGGCATCCCGGGCCCGCCCCGACCCGAGCGCGGCGGGCGACTCCATCTCATCCTCATCCACGGCCCGCCCCGGCTCGGGCGCGGCCGGCTCCACCACCTCACCGAGGGGCGCTCCCGCGTCCACGGCGCGCAGCGCGGAGCGGGCGGCGAGCGCGAGGGCCTCGGCTCCCGCGGACCACGCCAGCGAGCCGGGCTGTCCCTCCAGTCGCGCGGCGCGGACGAAGAGGTGACGGCTCGCGGGCTCGGCGACCTGGACACGCACCGTGGTGCCTTCGCGCAGGAACCAGAGGACGGCGCGGGCCTGGTGCCGCTCCGCGAGCCGCGTCACCGAGCGCCACCGCGAGGCCGCCGGTCCCTCCAACGCGGCGCCCGAATCCGTCACGAGCCGCACGGGCAAATCACTGCTCTGCCCGCGCACCCGCTCCAGCAGGGCCGTGTCCTCGGTGGAGGCGACGCGGACCACGGCCGTCCACGGCTCGGCGGCCATCGCGGGTCCCGCGAGCAGGACCCACAGCACGCTCACGCGCATGCGCCGCGCTGGCCCGGCCGCCGCCAATGACATGCACCACACCCTAGCGCCAGCGCGGCGGTGGAAGAAGCTCCACGGAGTGTGGGCTCCGCGGAGCGGGCCCGTGTGTGCCTTCACGGACCCGCTCCCGACATGCACCGCTCAGCGCAGCTTCAGGTAGAGCGCGTCGAGCAGCGAGCCATCATCGCCGCTCAGCTCCCAGAACATCGCGCCGCCCAGACCCTTGCTCAGGATGTAGTCCGACTTGGCGCTCATGCTCTGCGGGTCGTCGTAGCCAATCCAGATTCTCGTGGACGGGTTGTAGACGTAGGCCTCCTTCGCCTCCGGGTGGAAGAACTTCGTGTAGCCGGAACCCGCGCGCTC
The DNA here is from genome assembly GCF_012933655.1 of Pyxidicoccus fallax. Classification (GTDB taxonomy): domain Bacteria; phylum Myxococcota; class Myxococcia; order Myxococcales; family Myxococcaceae; genus Myxococcus; species Myxococcus fallax. The sequence goes on from NZ_JABBJJ010000137.1 coordinate 15,696, forward strand.
GAACCTGTTCTTGATGTCCTTGTAGTCGAACACGCCCGTCGGACCCGAGGAGCCGTCATCCCACGTGCCCATGATGGGGACGCCGCTCTGGAACAGACCATTGTTGACGTTGGGCACGCTGCCCCAGCCACGACCGTAGAAGGGCACGCCGAGGACGATCTTCGAGGCGGGCACGCCCAGCTCCAGCATCTTCGCCACGGAGGCGTCGCTGTAGAAGCCGGCGGAGGCGCCCGGGTCACCCGTCACGCGCAGCAGCGGCGAGTGGAAGTTGACCTGGCTCTCGAAGGCGCCGTGATAGTCGTACGTCATCACGTTGATCCAATCGAGGACGTTCGAGAGGTTCTTCGTCTCCTGCTTGTTCGCCAGCAGGTCCGGCGACGCGCCGGAGGCGATGGTGAGCAGGTACTGCTGGCCCGTCTGCGCGGAGAGGGCGTTGAGCTGGCTGCGGAACTCCTGCATCAGCAGCGTGTAGTTCTGCTTGTCCGCGGGGCTGTTGCCGTTGCCCGGCAGGCCGCCGCCGACGGGGTACTCCCAGTCGATGTCGATGCCGTCGAAGACGCCCGCGCCGTTGACCGGGTCCACGCCGGGGAACTGGCCGCGGATGTAGAGGTCCACGCAGGACTTCACGAAGGCCGCGCGCGAGGCCGGGGTGGCGGCCACCTGCGAGAAGAGCCCGGACCAGGACCAGCCGCCCACGGAGATGAGGAGCTTGAGGTGCGGGTTCGTCCGCTTCAGCTCCTTGAAGGCGCGGAAGTTGCCGCGCAGCTGTCCGGGGTTCCACTCGCCCGGCCAGCCGCCGCTCTTGTCGATGTCCGCGAACGGGTCACCGAGGACGCACCTGCCATCCGAGGAGATGTTGGAGAAGGCGTAGTTGATGTGCGTGAGCTTCGCGGCGGGCACGTTGGACACGTTGTAGCCGCGGCCGTAGATGCCCCACGCGGTGAAGTAGCCGACGATCTTCTTGCCACCCGGAGGCGGCGGGTCGCCGGGGAACTCCACGGTGACGGTGACGCTCTTCGTGCCCACGTTGCCCGCGGCGTCGTAGGCCCGCACCGAGTAGATGTACGTGCCGTTCTGCGCGCGGCTGGAGAAGGCGCGGCTGTACTGGCCGCCCGTGGCCACCACGGCGCCGTTCTCGAGAATCTCCACCTTCGACACGCCCACGTTGTCAGAGGCCGTGGCGGTGAGGGTCAGCGTGCCGGCCGCGGTGAAGCGCGTGGCGCTGGCGGTGATGTTGGCGGTGGGGGCGATGACGTCGCCACCCGAGCCGGCGTCGGGGTTGCCCGAGCCGGCGTCGGGCTCTCCACCCGACGAGGGACCGAGGTCCAGCCACAGGGCGGGCACGGCCGTGGGCGTCCAGTCCGCCTGCGAGGTGTGCGCCTGGCGGCACTCATAGTCGCGCCCCGAGTAGGAGACGCGCGCGCCCACTGGATAGAAGACGCCGGGCGCCCAGGCCGCGGCGAGCGACGCCTGCTGATGGGAGGACTCCGCGCCTTCGGGAGCGGTGACGTCCGGGTTGCACCCGGTGATGGACAAAGCGGTGGCGATCAGGCCCCAGGCCCAACTGCTGCGACGCATGCGTGTGCTCCTCACCGCGTCGGAGGACAAAGGGGCATGGACCCGGGACCAGGACGTCCCAGGGCACACGCCTCTCCCTCTCCGCGCGGCTTCTCTGCGGGTTCACAGGGAAGGAGTCACGCACCGATTTTTCCGGGTTAATTCCGCGAACCGGCCGCGCATCGGTTTCACGCGATGGCACACGCGGATCCCGTGGCGTGAGCATCACGCCGGAACTTTTCACGGACCCACTGGGGACTGCTGGGATTCGCGCTCGTCAGCCCACCCGACGAGCCACCACCCCGGCGGGCACCGGAGGCCAGCGGTTGGTATACGCGCCGCAACGGCCCGGGCCCCTCGGCTCCGGTCCCCAGGAGCCCACGCCATGCCCACACGTCCGTTCTTGCACGCCGCGCTCGCGGCCCTCGTCCTGCTCACGCCCCTGCTGGGGCACGCGCAGCTCCAGTTGGAGCGCGTGGGTCCCACGCCCTCGGCAACCACCGTCCTCCACCGGGGTGAGCGCGTCGGCTTCTCCGCTCGGGCCACCAGCCCGGCGGGCGGGCTGCACGGCTCGGAGTGGTACCTCGAGGGGAGCTACGTCGGGGCGCAGTACCGCACCGCGCTCCCGAGCTCCACCGAGTACGACGCGACCTTCTGGCGCTCCTTCCACTTCCCCACGACGGGGCGGTTCCGCGTGGCGACCGTGGCGTTCGACCGCGCCAGCAACTACAGCCCCTCCGCCACGTGGACCGTCGATGTCGTCGAGCGTCCCCGGTTCCTCTACGTGGACCAGACGGACACGCTGCTCGATGCGCCGCAGGCCACGCAGGATGCCTTCTGGAGCTTCGTCGCCGCCCAGCGCATCAACCAGCTCGGCATCTATCGCCTCAACCAGATTCTGGGCAATGCGACCCGGACGGCGGCGCTGCGCGCCTTCATCACCCGGGCCCACGCGGCGGGCGTCTCGCGCGTCTTCGCCATCGTGGCGACGCCGGCCAACGTCTCCTACGTCCGGTCCTATCTCTTCGACCCGGCGACGCCGACCACCGCGCGGTTCGACGGACTGCTGACGGAGCACGAGTTCTGGAACGGCACGACGTCCGCCGACGTGCGCTGGGGCTCGTACCTGCGGCTGCTCTCGCATGTCCGGGTGCTCGCGGACGACGCGGGGCTCCTGGCGGCCACGTACCTGGGGTGGTTCTCGGCGGAAGAGGCGCGCAGCCTGCGCGAGCTGGTCGACGTCGTCCTGCTGCACGCCTATGTGGCGACTCCGGCCAATGCATACCCGTACCTCAAGGCGCGCCTCGAGCTCCTCTCCCGCGAGTGGGGGCGCCCCGTCCAGGTGTGGCCCATCTTCTCGGCCGAGTGCGACTTCTCCGGACGCTGGTTCTCCGACAACCGCTCCGCGGACCCGCTCGAGCTGGCCGAGAACACGGTGCTCGACGCGTACCGCGCCGATGACCGGACGTTCCGCAACGGCCTGCGTGTCGCGGGCTTCGCCTACTTCGCCCGGACCCACCTCACCACCGCGCTCGGTGGGGCGGCGTGCGCGCCCTGAGCGGGGGCCGCTGACCAGGGTCACGAAGTTCCTCCGCTGCTCGTGGACGTTGGCACCTGGTTGCCTGCCATACAGATTTGTCAGGCATGACTGATAGTCAGGAGGCCCTGTTCCTGGAGGCCCCATGACACCCACGCTGCTTTCGCCTCCCCAGGCTTGGGGATGAACAATGCGAATTGACGCCCCGCTCTTCAGGTGGAAGGGATTGATATTGGCCTGCGCCGTGCTGACGACCGGCTGCGCGTCGATGGCACCACCGCCAAGCCAAGGGATGCCCCCCAGTGACACGCCCGCATGGGCTGCCGCGCTCGGCGAGGCGGAGGTGCCAGGCTACGAGCGCCCACGCGCCCTGGCGTCCTCACCGCGGATCCCCCCGGAGCCAGAGGGCCCGCAGCGGCTACACCGCCGTCGAGACTCCCGTACGACCTTGACGCGAGCAGGCCCGGGACGCGCAGCGGGAAATGCGGGGGGAGTCCTCATCCGTGGCGCTTCGGCGCTCCAGCGGCAGCGCGCCACGGAATCACGGCAAGCCGTCTTTGCTGCCATGGTCGACGCGAAGAACTCCCTTGACGCTCTGACCGGCACGCTTTCAAGGCTGGAGACCCGTCCACCGAGCTTCCGCAACCGCGGTTTGAGCGGCGTCAACGGTGCATTCACTCCCCACCTCGATTATGGCTCCAAGCAATTGCCCTGGCTTCACGGCGCGCTGGCAGGTGTCACCGCGGCGACGCAGGTGGCCTCGGAAGTGGCTGACCCCGACATGGGGCTGGCCTTGCTGCGCATGAGCGGCCCTCGGCTCCAGGCAGCCCTCTCCGGCATCATGTTGCTCGCCGCGTGGGTGGACTTCCTGAACCTCTCCGATGTCGTGCTCCGAGAGTGCCCTGCCTACAGTGTCGAGAAGCTCGTCGTGGACATGCACCGCGTGCAGGGGCTGGTGGAGCCCTCCATGACAGCGCTCGCCTCAGCAGACCCCACGAGGGTCGAAGCAGTGGCCACCGCGCTCCCCGAATTGATGAGCGAGCTTACCCGTGAGTTCCATTTCCTTCGGGAGGAAGCAAGCCGGGCCATGGAGCGCGCCGGGCAGGTCATGGCGGTGACGCAGTTCGTTGAGATGCTCACCATGGCTTCGGCAATGAAGCTGGCGCTGCCACGGGTGCCTCCAGCCGCACCCTCCACGCTGAGCACGACGCTCGTCATGGGCGCTAATGGAGTCATGGTGGGCTCGCAAGTCGTGGTCTCCGCCGAGTGGGTGGAGATGATGCGCAGGCTCGTACAGGCAGGAGTTATCTCCTCAGTGGCCGTCAGCGCGGCTGTCCGCATTCACGCTGGAATGATGATGGCGCAGGGGAGCGGAGACTTGCCGAAAGGCGTGCGTGACGCACTGGGCGAGGGGCCTGAGGTACGAGCCATGCGCGAGACTGGCAGGGCGGGGGCAGGCATGAGCGAGGCCCCGAAGCACCATGTCCTGCCGCGCGAACATCGCGAGTGGTTCGAGCAGCGCGGCTTCACGGGCGACATGGACATCGATCAGTTCTGCGTCCGGATGGAGGCAGCGCACCATCAGGCAATCCACGGAGGAGGCGACTGGCGCATGGGACGCATGTGGCCTGGCGAATGGAGCCGGATGCTCATGGGGGCGTTACGCGACGCCGAGATGTTGGCCGGCCGGATGTTGACGCCGAACGAGATCCTGAACATCGTCGCTGAGCGCATGAGGCGCTATGAAGTCCCCATGAACTTCGTCTCTTGGAGAGGGCGATGAGCGAGGGACGCTCCTGGCGGGGGAACTGGAAGGCCCGGCTGCATGAGCGAGTCCGCGAGCGCGGTTACACCTCGCTCACCGCCTTTGCCAATGCGCGTCCCACCGCCTCGTTGGTCGAGTTGGCGGAGGAGCTTGACCGGGACGGACTCAACGCGGTGCAGGTGTTCAGCGGGTTGGTTGCCGAAGCAGAGCGAAGCCATCAACTCACGCGTTTGGAGCGTGGCCAGCTCGTGCGTGAACTGTTCGAGTTCCTTCCCCATGGCTGGCCGGCCGTGCTGGACGATGCCAACCGCTTCATGGTGGCCAAGGCACTCAGTTCATGGATTTCCTTCACGCCCGACGTTCATCAAGAGCGTGCCAGGCAGGTTGCGGCAACGCTCCTCGCCACGCCGCCACCGCCCGGCTGGCGCCCTCTTGACCCTGACGACGAGTTGCTCCGCACGCTCTTGCCTGACGAAGACGTGTGACACCGAGCCACCCGGCACCCAAGAAGGCAGGCTGGGCTGGATTGGGCCCGTGACCCGCACGTCCCAGGACACGCACCACTCCGTTCCTGCGCGGCTTCTCAGCGAGGCCACACGGAAGGAGTCACGCGCTCACATTCCAGGGTGAGCACCTCAAGGGGCCGCCGCGCGCCGGGCCAACTCCAGCCCCTCCTGGCATTGAGCGGGGGGCTCCCGCAGGCTCGTGCACTTGAGGAAGGCCGCTTCCGCCTCGCCGAAGCGGCGCTGCTCCATCAACACCGTGCCCAGGTCGTGCCATTTATGAGCATCCTCTGGCGCGAGCTGCGTGGCCCGGGAGATGTGCTGCTGTGCGCCCTCCAGGTTCCCCTCCTCGAAGTCCATCACCCCGAGGCTGTGGTGGGCGTCGGCGTTGCCGGGGTCGGCGTCCCGCATGGCGGTGAACTCCTTCCGGGCCTCGTCCTTGCGATTGAGCTTCAAGAGCGCGAGCCCCAGGCTGTAGCGCGCGGGGAGGAAGCCCTTGTCCACTTTCAGGGCCTGGCTGAAGCGCTCGCGCGCCGGCTCGTAGGCCCTCTCCTCGTAGTGGACAGAGCCCAGGTCCATGAGCGCCTCCCGGTGGTCCGGGTTGTACTCCAGCGCCTTGAGAAGGTGCCGTTTCGCCTGTGGGGTATCCCGCCGATAGAACGCGATACGGCCCTTGTGGGCCCACAGGTTCGCGTTCCTGGGCGAGAACTCCAGGCCCAGGTCGCAGTACTGCTCCGCCCGATCCAGGTCCCCCTGGGCAATCCCCTGCGCGCAGAGCTCCTCGCTAAAGTAAGCGCCCCCTCTGCCGCAGGTCGGCGGGGTCGCGGCGCAGGCGGAGAGGAGCAGCGTGGCGGCGGAGGACAGCACCAGGGCGAGCCTTCGGAAGCGCATGACCGGGGCAGCCTAACCCGGGGGGACCACGAACGACGCCCTGCTTCCGAAGACAGGCCCCGGACAGGTCAGCTCCCCGCCTTCTCCTTGCGGGAGAACGGCATCATCAGCCGCTCCACGGGGCGGCCGTTGACGAGGTGCTGGTCGACAATCTCCGGCACGTCCTCCACCTTCACGCCGCCGTACCAGGTGCCCTCCGGGTACACGACGACGGCCACGCCGAACGCGCACGTGTCCAGGCACCCCGCCGCGTTGGCCCGCATCCCGCCCTTCAGCCCCCGCTTGTCCATCTCCTCCTTGAACGCGGCGCGGACCTCCTCGGCGCCCTTGCTGGCGCAGCACCCCTTCGGGTTCCCCTCGGGGCGGCGGTTGGTGCAGACGAAGACGTGGCGCTTGTACGGAGGAGGCATGTCCGCCTCCTAACGCGACAGCCGCGTGAAATCGACGGCCGCGTTCACCACCGGACCGCCCACCGTCGGCCCCGGGCTCCGCTTTCTGGCCAGGCCACTAGGCGGGGAGATGATCCATGCACACACTTCCAGCAAACGTCGTCCAGTGATCATGGTCGTTTGCGAAGGAGTGACCATACATGGCTCGCCATCTGCTCTCCAGCATCGCAAAGCATCTGTTGCTACCGCACGGCCATGGCTTTAGATCGGGCGGCTCCGCGGCCCGCCGCTACAGGCAGGCAGCCAGCCGTAGCACCCTGCCTTCTTCTCGCCCGTGCCCCAATTCCTGGTGGGTGTGACAATGCCCAGTACTATTCATGGTGTGGGCCGTTTCTTTGACGGGATTGCCACGAGCGTCGTATTGATCCGCTCGCCCGGCAGTCAGGCGGGCACCTTCCCTGGACACCTTCCGGCGCTCCGCGCCCCTCAGAACGCCTTCCGAGCCCGCTCCCGAGCCCCCCGCGCCCCTGCGCGAGGCCTCTTCAGATCCTGAGCGATCTCGCGAACTTGGCGCTTTGCAAAATTTTGCATCTGGACTCTCAGTGAACCCCGCGGAGGTGGCGACATGGACAAGGAGCTGAGCTCGAAGCCGTCAGTGAACGGGAAGGAGCGACGCAACGGGCGAAAGGGGCGGGCGGCGGCTACGGGAATGAGCGTGGAGCGCTTCTTCACGACCCCGGGCGTGGACCCCGCGGATGAGCTGGCGTGGGAATACCGCAGCGCCAGCATCACCGGCGAGGACGGCAAGGCCGTCTTCGAGCAGAAGAACATCGAGGTGCCGAAGTCCTGGTCGATGCTGGCGACGAACGTCGTGGCGTCGAAGTACTTCCGGGGCACGCCGGGCACGCCGGAGCGCGAGTCGAGCGTGCGCAAGCTGGTGGCGCGCGTGGTGGACACCCTCACCGACTGGGGCACCAAGGGCGGCTACTTCGCCACGGACACGGACCGGGAGACCTTCCACGCGGAACTGACGCACCTGCTCCTGCGGCAGAAGGCGTCGTTCAACTCGCCCGTCTGGTTCAACGTGGGCGTGGAGGCGCAGCCGCAGTGCTCCGCGTGCTTCATCAACAGCGTGGAGGACAACATGGACTCCATCCTCACGCTGGCGCGCACGGAGGGCATGCTCTTCAAGTACGGCAGCGGCACGGGCAGCAACCTGTCCACCATCCGCGGCAGCAAGGAGCTGTTGGCGGGCGGCGGCACCGCGTCCGGCCCGGTGTCCTTCATGAAGGGCTTCGACGCCTTCGCGGGCGTCATCAAGAGCGGCGGCAAGACGCGCCGCGCCGCGAAGATGGTCATCCTCAACGCGGAGCACCCGGACGTCCTCGAGTTCATCCGCTGCAAGTCCAACGAGGAGAAGAAGGCCTGGGCGCTCATCGAGGCGGGGTATGACCCGTCCTTCAACGGCGAGGCGTACTCGTCCGTGTTCTTCCAGAACTCGAACAACTCGGTGCGCGTCACCGACGAGTTCATGAAGGCGGTGGTCAACGACGGCCCGTGGACGACGAAGGCCGTGCGCGACGGCCGGCCCATGGACACGTACAAGGCCCGTGAGGTGTTCCGCGAAATCGCCGAGGCGGCGCACCTGTGCGGCGACCCGGGGCTCCAGTTCGACACCACGGTGAACAGCTGGCACACGTGCTCGGGCACGGCGCGCATCAACGCGTCCAACCCGTGCTCGGAGTACATGTTCCTGGACGACTCGGCCTGCAACCTGGCGTCCCTGAACCTGATGCACTTCCGCACCATCGACGGGGACTTCGACGTCACGGCCTTCAGGCACGCCGTCGACATCCTCATCATGGCGCAGGAAATCATCGTCGGTTTCTCGCGCTACCCCACCGAGCGCATCGAGAAGAACAGCCACGACTACCGGCCGCTGGGCCTGGGCTTCGCCAACCTCGGCGCGCTGCTGATGGCCACGGGCCTGCCGTATGACTCGGCCGCGGGCCGCAACTACGCGGGGGCGATTACGTCGCTGATGTGCGGCCAGGCGTACGCGACGAGCGCGCGCATCGCGGAGAAGCTGGGCGCGTTCGCCGGCTACGCGAAGAACGCGGAGCCCATGCTGGGCGTCATCCGCAAGCACCGCAAGGCGGCGTACAACATCGCGCCGGACGGCGTGAGCGAGGAGCTGTACGCGGCGCAGAAGGCGGCCTGGGACGAGGCGCTGGCGCGCGGCGAGGAGCACGGCTTCCGCAACAGCCAGGTGACGGTGCTCGCCCCCACGGGGACCATCGGCTTCATGATGGACTGCGACACCACCGGCATCGAACCGGACATCGCGCTCATCAAGTACAAGAAGCTGGTGGGCGGCGGCATGTTGAAGATCGTCAACCAGACGGTGCCGCTGGCGCTGGAGAAGCTGGGCTACCCGCAGACCCAGGCGCAGGACATCATCAGCTACCTGGACAAGCAGGAGACGATCGAGGGCGCCCCGCACCTGAAGCCCGAGCACCTGGCGGTGTTCGACTGCGCCTTCAAGCCGGCGCGCGGCCAGCGCAGCATCGGCTGGATGGGCCACATCCAGATGATGGAGGCGTGCCAGCCGTTCCTCTCCGGCGCCATCTCGAAGACGGTGAACATGCCGTCCAACGCGACGGTGGAGGACATCGAGAAGGCGTACCTGGAGGCGTGGAAGCGCGGGCTGAAGGCCATCGCCGTGTACCGCGACGGGTGCAAGCGCACGCAGCCGCTCAACACGTCCAAGGACACGGTGAAGGACACCAAGGCGAAGGTGGCCGAGCCGGAGGCGCAGCCGGCGGTGAAGCCCGAGCCCCGCGCGGTGCGACGCCGGCTGCCGGACGAGCGCCGGTCGATTACGCACAAGTTCTCGATTGGTGGCCACGAGGGCTACCTGACGGTGGGCATGTACGAGGACGGCAAGCCGGGCGAGCTGTTCATCGTCATGGCGAAGGAGGGCTCGGTGGTGAGCGGGCTGATGGACAGCTTCGCCACCAGCGTGTCCCTGGCGCTCCAGTACGGCGTGCCGCTGAAGGTGCTGGTCGACAAGCTCAGCCACACCCGCTTCGAGCCCAGCGGCTTCACGGGCAACCCGGCCATCCCCATCGCCAAGTCGATTACCGACTACATCTTCCGCTGGCTGGAGCTGAAGTTCCTGCCGAAGGAGGACGAGACGGAGGACGCGGTGCTGGCCGCGCCCACGGTGGAGGCGACGCCCGTCGCGAAGCCGGCCGCCCTGCCCGCCGAGGTGGTGACGCCGGCGCTGCCTGTCTCCGGGCTGAGCGCCACGTGGCTCAACCAGGCGGACGCTCCGCCGTGCCACACCTGCGGCGCCATCATGGTGCGCAGCGGCGCTTGCTATAAGTGCGGCAACTGCGGCGCGACGAGCGGCTGCAGCTGAGCCTCGCGCGACGCGCGTGAAGTGAGGAGGGCTCCGGAGCGCGACTGGCTCCGGGGCCCTTCTTCGTTGGGGCGCGCTAGGGGAGGCGGTCGTAGGCCGCAGCGGCTCTGTTGACGACGCGGGCGAAGTCCTCGAGGAGCGCGCTGTCGACGGGCTCGGAGCCCGGGTCCGCCACGACGAAGGCCATGGGACGGCCCCGGCTTCGGAGCGGGACGACCAGCAGGCGCGACGCGGCCTCGCCGAGCGCGGAGAAGATGGCCTCGTCCTGGGCGCACGTCGGAGCGCTGAAGACGCTCGGGCCGATGCCCGACATGGCGGCCGTGAGGAGCGAGGGGGCCTCCATGTCCACCTTGAGCGCGGACACCACGGAGCTGTCGCTGCCCGGGCCCCAGGCGTGCCCCACCCTCGCGAGGCCAAAGCTCTCGCCGAGCAGGAACGCGCGCCGGAAGCGCCCCGCGCAGTACGCGAGCAGCACCTTGCCGAGCGCGCCCTGCGTCCCCACGGAGTCCAGCGCCGCGAGCACCTGCTCCGCCGTCACCGCGGGCCCGCCGGACGGCGTGTCCGTGGAGGCGCTGGCCGAGGCCAGCAGCGAGGTGACGAGCTCGGAAGGCGCGGCGGGCGGCTGCCAGGGCTGCTGGATGAACTCCCACGTGGAGGCCAGTGGCAGCTCGGTCGACGGAGACGCCGCCCGGGCCACGGGGACAGCCGGGCCGTCGAGGTCCACGGCGCGGTCGGCCCAGGTCGTCTCGGCGACGTGGCCGATGGTTCCGTTGCCCTCGCGGCCCTGCCAGCCCACGAACTCCCACGTCGATGCGAGCTCCATCGTCTCGCCGGAGGAGGCGGGCAGGTCGTCCAGTTCGATGGGCGCGCGGGGCGCGGGAGGCCTCGGCGGGGCCGCGGTGCCGGCCTCGGCGTCCACGGGAGCGTGGTGCTCGGAGGCGCCGTTCGGGAGGCCCGCCGTGACCTCGCTGGCGGGCCCGGCCTCGGCGCTGACCTGAACCTCGGGCACCGGGTGCTGGACGGCCGCGGGGGCGGCGGAAGACTCCGCGCCGGGCGACGTGCCCGCGTCAGCGGCTTCGCCAGGTGCCCCCACCTCCTTCGAGGTGCTCGGCTCGGTGGAGGCCTTCACGTTCTCGTTCGGACCCGGTACCTCGCGAGACTCCTCGCCTTCGCCGGGCTCATCCAGGGGCAAGGCGAAGCCGTAGGCCGTGGTCCGCTCGGTCTCCATCAGCGGTTCGCTGGCCGCGGCGACTTCGCCCTGCTCGTTCAAGTCACTGAACAGGTCGACAGCGTCAAGCTCCTCGCGCGGCTCGGCCTCCGGACTCGCGGTGCCCGACACCGCGTCCTCCCGCTCCTTGGAGGAAGCGGCTTCCGTTCCGGGAATCGCCAGCCGAGCGGTCGTGGATGGAGCCTCACTGTCCGCACCGGCCGCTCGCGCGGCAGATGCTTCCGCGGCGACTGCCCGCTCCGTCGTCGCGGGCTCGACGCCGATGTCGAGGACCTTCGCCAGGGGAACGGCTTCATCGGCGGAGACAGCAGCGCCCTTCTCGGTCGGCTCCGTCTTCGCGAGCGAGGAGCTGACCGGGAGAGCACCGGCGACGGACACGCCTTCATCAGCGGAGGCCACGGCCCCCGGTCCCTTCGGCTTCATCGCCGCGGACTCGAAGACGAGGACCGCGTCGTCAACGGAGCGGGTCTTCTTCGGCTTCGTCGTCGCGGAGGAGTCGAAGACGGCCACCGCATCGTCAGCGGCGCGGGTCTTGTTCGGCTCCGTCGTCGCGGAGGAGTCGGAGACGGCCACCGCATCGTCAGTGGCGCGGGCCTTGTCCGGCACTGTCGTCGCGGTGGAGTCGGAGACAGCCACCACATCGTCAGCGGCGCGGGCCTTGTTCGGCTCCGTCGTCGCGGAGGAGTCGGAAACAGCTACCTCACCGTCAGCGGCGCGAGCCTTGTTCGGCTCCGTCGCGGACGAGTCGGAGACAGCTACCGCATCGTCAGCGGAGCGGGTCTCCGCCAGCTCCGGCCTGGCGGACCCGACGCGGGCCACGTGAGCATCCACGGCGGGTGCCGCTTCCACGGCGGAGCTGGCGTCGACCGGGAGGACATCGGCGACGGGCACCTGTTCAGCGACAAGGGCGGTCCCCTCCCCTCCCGTCGGCGCGGGCTCGGTGGAGGGCTTCGCCAGTTCCGCCATCGCGGGCTCGACACTGGCCGGGAGCGTCTCCGCGGTCGTCGGGCGGGGCGCGGAGGCACTCTCGGCATCCAGTGCCACCGAGGGCTCTCCGGTGGGGGCAATGGCCTCCGGCTCCGGCCTCGCGAGCCCCGGACTTCCGGTGGTGCCTGGGGCACCCACCGGGCCGGACACGCCCAGGTGGGCCTCACGGGCGAGAACCTGCTCCCTCGCGGCCACGGGCACCGTTTGCGTCATCGCCTCCGCGGTCGCGTCATCCGAGCTCCGCGCGGGCGCCGCGACGGCCTCCGCCACCACGGGCGGCACGGAAGAATCGCCCGCCGGCCGCTGCGTCTCCGAAGGAGCCACGGGAGGCTGGGCCGCCGGAGCCTGGCCCGGAGCCCTCGGGACCGCGGGCGACATGCCCGGCGGAACCTGGGTCATTCCCGGCGGCGTCGCCGTCGGCGGACCGGCCACCGGTGCCTTCGGGGCCTCTCCGGGCCGAGGCTGCGCGGCAGGGCCCATCCCCATCGGCTGAGGAGGACGCGCGGGCACGGGCTGGCCGCCCGTCGGCATCCCGGGTCCACGAGCCCCAGGTGGAGGAACCGTTCCTCCAGGAGGAGGCCCCTGTCGCGGAGGCATCCCCGGCTGCGCGCCCATCGGGCCTCCGGGAGGCACCGGCATCATCCCCGGCGCCACGGGTCGTGCCTGCCCCGGCATGGGCGGCCCCCCCGCGCCCGGAGGCATGGGCGGCCTCGCGGCTCCTGGAGGCATGGGCGCTCCCGGCGGACGGGCGCCTGGAGCCATCGCCACCGGAGGAGGCGTCATGCGTACATTCCCGGGCATCGGGCCCGAGGGTGCTCCCGGCGGCTGCGGAGGCCGTGCTCCCTGCGGAGGGGGCATGGCCGCATTCGCCTGTCCCTGAGGAGCGGGCATTCCCCCACCCGGCGCCATCGTCGGCGGCATGCCCTTGGGAGCCATACCAGGAGGTTGCGGCGCCACGCCCGGCGGAGGCGTGGGACGCGCCATCCCCGGAGGCTGCGGCGCGCCAGGAGGACGCGGTGCCGCTCCCTGCGGGGGCATGGGCTGCTGCTGGCCGGGCACCGGAGGCGGAGTCGGCGGACGCGCCGTGCCCGGCGGAACAGGTCCCTGGGGTCCGGGCGCCGTGGGAGGCCGTGCCCCCGCCGCGCCCGTCATTCCCGGAGGCACCGTGGCGGCGCCCGCCGGTGCGGGTCTCGCCATCATCCCCGGAGGCATGGAGGCGCCAGGTCCCTGCGGCCCTTCCGCCCCCTGCTTCGGCGAAGGACGTGACGGCCCCATCGCCTGCGGCGGAATCGGCGCGGGCGTCATTCCCGGCGCCTGCGGAGCGCGATTCACCCCAGGCGGCTGCGGCGGCATCGCCCCCGGACCCGCGGCCTGACGCGCCACCATGCCCGGCGGCTGCGCGCCGCCCGTGTGGCCAGCAGGCACCTCGGCCGAAGCGTCCAATCGCGGCGGGGCGGCCGGCGCCTGTCCAGGCTGTGGCGGCACGGAACGAGCCTCATCGACGGAATCCAACTGCGGAGGAGCTATCGGAGCGGGTGTCAGCTGAGGCGGCACGGAGGGAACTCCATCGACAGATGCAAGCCGAGGCGGCACGGCCTGCGCGAGTTGCGGCGGTACGGGCCGAGCCTCATCGACAGCGGCCAACGGAGGAGGTGCCATCTGCGCCTGCGCGAGCCGCGGCGGCACGGCCCGGCCTCCATCGGCGGGCGTGAGCTGTGGAGGCGCCTCGACACGCGGCACCTCCGTCGGCGTGAGCCGGGGCGGAGCGCCAGGATGCACGGACGCGCCTTGCACCACGGGCGCCTCCTCCTCGACACCCTCCAGCACCGGAGGCTCGGAGCCGGCACCCGCGACCACCGGAACCTCCTCCATCACCTCCGCCTCCAGCACATCCAGCTCCTCCGCGGGCTCGGACTCCGGAGCGAGCCGGGGCGGCTCCATCACCGGAGGCGCGAGCCGCGGTGGCCCCCCGGGTCGCCCGGCCCCGGGCGCCTGCGCTCCTCGCGCCGCGTCCCTGGCGAGCCGGGGCGGCAACGGATTCGCGGGCGGCGCCACCGTGTCCTCGGCCGCCGAGTCATCACTGAGGAACTGTCCCGGAGCGAGCCCGCCGAACATCCCCTCGACGCCCGGTTCGGGACGCACGGGCGCGGGAGGCAGCGGCGCCGCCGGCACACCCACCGCGCCTCCGGGAGCCATGCCCTCGCGAGCCTGCACCGGACGCCTGCTGGGGTCGAACCGGGCGAACCGCGCGTCCCGCTTGATGCCGTAGCGCTTCGCCAGGAAGTAATACATCCGCAGCTCGGGCGCGACGTGCGGGACGATTCGCAACCCGGTGGCGAAACCGAGCGCATCCGTGTCCCGCAGCTCCAGCGGGTTCACCATGGCCACCTTGAGCCGCCGCCCCTCCTGTCCCAGCGGAAAGGCGAGGTGCTTCTCCGCCAGCGCCGCCGGCAGCAGCGCCAGCGTCGCATCCGGCACCGCGTCGAAGTCCGCGTCCTGGGCGGCCGGGTAGCGCGTCTGCTCCCCCAGCACCATGGCCAGCGTGTCGATGTCGAGGATGTCCAGCTCGACGAGGTTGGTGCCCAACCGCCCACCGTGGATGAGCTGGGCCTTGAGCCCCTCGTCGAGCTGCGCCTGCGTGATGAGGCCCTTGCGGACCAGGATCGCTCCAAGCTTTTCGGCCATGCCCCACCGATTGTAGACGGCTTCGCGTCCGGGGACTCCGGGTCCCTCCGCCCGTCGCTTCTTTCCGCTGGCCCGCCCACCGAGCC
>NZ_JABBJJ010000138.1 GCF_012933655.1 Pyxidicoccus fallax
CCCACGAGCAGCGCCGCCCCCACCGCCGCGCCCAGGGCCAGCGCGGGCGCGCGCCAGGGCACCCGCGCGAGCAGCCGCAGGACGGCCAGGGTGGGCAGCACCGCCGCGCCCAGGTGCCAGAAGACGGGCGGGCTGCCGCTCACGGACAGCAGCAGCCACCGGGTGACGGCCGAGCGCTCGTACAGCGTGGCCGCGTACAGGTGCGGGTGGTGCGCCATGTCCCCCAGCACCAGCAGCACGGCCACGACGAGGCAGGCCAGCCCGGAGCCCCAGAAGAGGGCCCTGCGGCCCGCTCCGGCCGCCCAGAGCCCCGCGCCCAGCAGCGTGCCCAGGCCGAGCCCGATGACGGTGTACGCCGCGATGAGGCGCGCCACCTGCCACAGCACCACCCCGCGCCACTCGTTCCACACGAAGTCGGAGACCCGGCGGCTCTCGTTGCCCTGGTAGCCCAGCTGCATGTTCAGGACCGCGCACAGGGTGTAGAGCACCAGGAAGACGAGCAGGCCCGCCCGGCAGCCCAGCAGGAGGGCGCGGGCGAGGGTGGGGCGGTCCGCGGAAGCCATGGGGTTTCACCCTGGGCACGATACCCGCCGCGCAACACCCCGGAATCGCATGGAAGTGCCCGCGACTGGACGTCCGGTGGGGGCCATTCGGCCGGGCGCCGGGAGGGCCGGGGCGTTACTTTCTTCGCCCCCGCTTCCGCCCGTGGCAGAAGGGGCTCCAGGGCCGATTTATCGGCTCCGCCGTCGCCTACCTCCAGGGTCTCGATACTGGACTGGCGAGCAGGGGAGCCCCGCCCTACTGTTCAGCAGCAACTTCTCCTCCTGGAGTGGCACGAGCCTATGTCCTTTACCCACCTCCACCTCCACACCCTGTACTCGCTCCTCGATGGGGCGATCCGGATGAAGGACCTCATCAAGACGGTGAAGGAGAAGGGGATGACGAGCGTCGCCGTGACGGACCACGGCAACATGTTCGGCGCCATCGACTTCTACAAGAAGGCCAAGGACGCCGGCATCAAGCCCATCCTCGGCATGGAGGCGTACGTCGCGGGCCCCAAGGGCCGCGAGGACCGCTCCGAGAAGGTCTCCCACCACCTCATCCTGGTGGCGAAGAACGCGGAGGGCTACGCCAACCTGCGCTACCTCTCCTCCACCGCGTACATGCACGGGTTCTACTACCACCCGCGCATCGACAAGAAGGTGCTCGCCGAGCACAGCAAGGGCCTCTTCGCCCTCACCGCATGCCTCGGCGGTGAAGTCACCAGCGCCTGCTTCCGCGGCGACATGGACCACGCCCGCAGGGCCGCGCAGGAGTACAAGGACATCTTCGAGCCCGGGCACTTCTTCCTGGAGGTGCAGTCCAACGGGATGCCCGAGCAGGAGAAGGCGAACGAGAACCTCAAGCAGCTCTCGCGGGACATGGACATCCCGCTGTGCGCCACCGCGGACGCGCACTACATCAAGCGCGAGGACGCCCGCGCGCACGAATTGCTCATGTGCATCGCCAGCGGCAAGACGCTGGCGGACGGCAAGCGCATGAAGCACTCCACGGACAAGCTCTACGTCACGAGCCCCGCGGAGATGCTGGAGGCCTTCAAGGACATCCCCGAGGCCGTCCACAACACCCAGCGCATCGCCGAGCAGTGCAACCTGGAATTGAAGCTGGGCAAGCCCATGCTGCCCACCTTCAAGGTGCCCGACAGCCACACCCCGGACAGCTACATGGCGGAGCTGGCCTACGAGGGCCTGCGCGAGCGCTTCCAGGAGCTGGCCGCCACCGTCACGTACCCCATCGACCGCGAGGTGTACCTGGACCGCCTGAAGCTGGAGATTGGCGTCATCCAGAAGATGGGGTTCAGCGGCTACTTCCTCATCGTCCAGGACTTCATCAACTGGGCGAAGAAGCAGGGCATCCCCGTGGGCCCGGGCCGTGGCTCCGGCGCCGGCAGCCTCGTGGCCTACGCGCTGCGCATCACCGACCTGGACCCGATTCCCTACAACCTCCTGTTCGAGCGCTTCCTCAACCCGGAGCGCGTGTCGATGCCGGACTTCGATATCGACTTCTGCCAGGACCGCCGGGACGAGGTCATCCAGTACGTCGGCCGCAAGTACGGCGAGATGAACGTGGGGCAGATCATCACCTTCGGCTCGCTCAAGGCGAAGAGCGTGCTGCGCGACGTGTGCCGCGTGTTCGCGCTGCCGTTCAGCGAGGGTGACCGCATCGCCAAGCTGGTGCCGGAGGTGCTCAACATCACCTTGAAGGAGGCCATCGAGATGGAGCCTCGCCTCAAGGAGATGATGGAGACGCCCTCCAACATCGGCGAGGTGGAGGGCAAGCCCGTCACCACGAAGGACGTGCTCGAAATCGCGCTGGCGCTGGAGGGCCTGCATCGGCAGCCCGGCATGCACGCGGCCGGCGTGGTCATCGCCGACAAGCCGCTGTGGGAGTTCGTGCCCGTCTACCAGCCGCCGGGTGAGAAGACGCTCATCACCCAGTTCGCCAAGGACGAGGTGGAGGCGGCGGGCCTGGTGAAGTTCGACTTCCTCGGCCTGAAGACGCTCACGGTGATTCAGCACGCGCTCGATTTGGTGAAGCGCAACCACGGCAAGGACATTCCGCGCCACGAGATTCCGCTCGGCGACGAGAAGGTCTGGGAGCTGATGGCGAAGGGAGACACGGCGGGTGTCTTCCAGATGGAGTCCAGCGGCTTCACGGAAATGGTGGTGAAGCTCAAGCCGTCCTGCTTCGAGGACGTCATCGCCGCCGGCGCGCTGTACCGCCCGGGTCCGCTGGACTCCGGCATGGTGGACGTCTTCATCAACCGCAAGCACGGCCGGGAGAAGGTGTCGTACCCGCACCCCGCGCTGGAGCCGGTGCTCAAGGACACCTACGGCGTCATCGTGTACCAGGAGCAGGTGATGCAGATCTCGCAGGTCCTGGGTGGCTACACCCTGGGCCGCGCGGACCTGCTTCGCCGCGCCATGGGCAAGAAGAAGGCCGAGGTCATGCAGGCCGAGCGGGCCGGCTTCCTGGAGGGCTGCGCGAAGAACAACGTCGACCTGAAGGTGGCCGGCGAAATCTTCGACCTCATGGAGAAGTTCGCCGAGTACGGCTTCAACAAGAGCCACTCGGCGGCGTACGGGCTGGTCACCATCCACACGGCGTGGCTGAAGGCGCATTTCCCGTGCGAGTTCATGGCGGCCCTTCTCTCCAGCGAGAAGGACAACACGGACAAGGTGGTGAAGCACATCGGCGAGGCGCGCGAGTCGGGCCTCGAGGTGCTGCCGCCGGACGTGAATCAGTCGGACCTGCAGTTCGGCGCGGTGGACGGGAAGATCCGCTTCGGCCTCGGCGCCATCAAGGGCGTGGGTGAGAACGCCATCGAGTCCATCATCGAGGCGCGCAAGGAGGGGCCGTTCAAGAGCCTCTTCGACTTCTGCGAGCGCGTGGACAGCCGCCGGGTGAACCGGAAGGTGATGGAAGCGCTGGTGAAGGCGGGCGCCTTCGACTTCGAGAAGCGGCCGCGGCGGCAGCTCTTCGAGACGATTGAGAAGGCGATGAACCGGGGCTCGTCCAGCCAGAAGGACAAGGCTGCGGGGCAGAGCTCGCTGTTCGGGATGCTGGGAGGGGCGTCCTCGGGTGGCGGCGGCGGGCTGAAGGACGACTACGTCCAGGTGGAGGAGTGGACGGAGAAGGAGCGGCTGGCCTACGAGAAGGAGGCCATCGGCTTCTACGTGTCCGGGCACCCGCTGCACCAGTACGACAAGGAGCTGAAGCGCTACGCGCGGCCGATTACGGCGGTGCAGCGGGCGCGCAAGGACGACAAGCTCACGGTGGCGGGCATCGTCACGATTCTGCGCGAGCGGCCCACGAAGACGGGCAAGCGCATGGCGTGGGTGACGATTGAAGACCTGTCGGGCTCGATTGAGCTGGTGTGCTTCCCCGGGAAGGAAGGCACGCGCAACGTGATGGGGAAGGACGGCAAGTGGGCGAAGCAGGGGCCCAAGCCGGGGTACGAGAACTGGGAGCACCTGCTGAAGTCGGATGACCCCATCCTCGTGTCGGGCACGGTGCAGATCAGCCAGCGCGACGAGAACAACCCGACGCCGGAGCTGATTGTCGACGACATCCAGAGCCTCAAGGCGGTGCGCGAGAAGCGCACGAAGCGGCTGGAGCTGCGCGTGCCCGCGGACCTGCTCACCGAGGACCGGGTGGCGAAGCTGCACGAGCTGGCGAAGAAGTACGCCGGGGCCACGCCCGTGGCCGTGAGCGTGTTGTTCCATGGTGAGGGAGAGGCGCTCATCGGGAACACCGCCATCAAGGTGCAGGTGAATGACGAGCTGCTCACCGCCGTGGACCGGTTGTTCGGGATGCGGGTGGTGGAGTTCGGCTGACGGCTCGTTGTTGCTGGCGGGGGGCATGGTGGTCGGGGGAACTTCTCTCGCGAGTTGCCTGCCCCGCCGATAGAGGGCACCAGAAGTCAGTAGAGTTGCTCACCATGAGACCTGTGTGGGTTCGCTGGTGGCTGCCTCTGCTTGGCCTCGTGCTCTCCGGCTGCGCTGCAAGCGCTCCAGTGCCCCATGCGTGGGCGGCGGATATCTCCGCGCCAGAGTGCGAGTTCGCGGAGCAGGAGTCCTGCGTGGTCCTCGCCTGCGAAGGTGGCGACTGCGGTTTGTTCGACTGCGAGGACGTGGAGCCGGAGGGGATGCCCGGAACTCCGGTTGCGCCCAATGTCGAACTGGCCCGGGGTTACCGCCCACCCGCACGAAGTCCACCGCCCTTTCGCAACATGAGGAACACGGGGCTTCGTTCCGGCGCCCAGCCCCGGATGACGTTCCACTTCCGCTATCGCGAAGGTTTCGTCCCCGCTCTTCCTCGTGAGCCGGGCAAGCTGGTCCACCATCACCTATTTCCACAGCAGCCGGCTCTCGCGCGGTGGTTCAAGTCGAACGGTGTCGACATCCACAGGTTCACGATTCTTATCCCTGAGCACATTCATCGTGAGCTCCATAGCGGGACTGGGCGCGGTGGCATGTGGAATCAGGCATGGAGAGACTTCCAAGCCAGCAGACAGAACAGCCCTGTGACGCCGGCAGAGCTTCACCGCAAGGCGGTGGAACTCATCTTCCGTTTCGAGCTGACTGGTCCCGTGGTGCCCTACAATGCGCCGTTGGCGCCGTACCAACAGTTGGCGCCTCAGCTTCGTGCTCCCTCATCGCAGGCGACTCCGCGAGATGCCCTTTGAAGTTCTACAAAGCAGATGAAGACGTGTCGTTGGGATACACGGGCTGCCTGGATGCGGTGAACAAGTGGTGTCTTCCTGGCGTGCAACCCTGCTCGATATGCCAGGCGGGCGGCGGCTTTCCGTGGCTGACCTATCCGTGCGTAGACCTGTCCAGCCTACCTCCTCATGAACTCGAGAAGCTCTCGGACCCCTGGCCCGTGCCGCGCGAGGAGTTCCGACGGCTGAGGGACCTGGTCAGGCCGCTGGCTCCGTCCTGGGCTCTCCTTGAGCCGGGCGTGCAGTTGGGACCTTGCACCGGCAAGGGCTCGGGCCGCTTCGGTCAGCTTTTCATGCAGGACTCAGCATCGCTCTTTGTTCGTGAAGAGGCCCTGGCGCAACTCCGGTCTGCGGGGGTGAGCGGGCTCCAGGGGTGTTCTGTCGATGTTCGCTTTCGTGGCAAGAACCCACCTGTGTTGCTCCAATTGCAGCTGGAGTTGCACGGCCTGCTTCACCCCGACTGCCTGCCAGTAGGGCGCAAGCCGCCGTGTCCGGAGTGCGGCAACCCCGGTTTTCATTGGCCCAAGGTCATCATCCTCAACGCGGCATCGCTTCCGACCGAAGTGGACGTCTTCCGGCACCGGCAGGGCTGGGCGACCGTCATCGTCAGTGAACGCTTCGTCGAGGCCGTGAATCGCCTGGGGCTGGATGGTGTGACATTCCAGGAGTTGGAGACTCGCTGATGGAGGCACGGATGGACGGCACGTACAAGTCGCTGCGAATCGAGAAGGGTGAGGGCGTCGCGGAGCTGGTGCTCACGGGCCCTGGTAAGGGCAACGCCATGGGCCCCGACTTCTGGCGGGAGATGCCCGAGGCCATCCGCGCCCTGGACGAGGACGACTCCATCCGCGTCATCCTCGTGCGCGGCGAGGGCAACCACTTCACCTACGGCCTGGACCTCATGGGGATGATGGAGTCTCTCGGGCCGCTGCTCATGGGCGAGGGCAACCTGGCCCTGGAGCGCTCGAAGCTGCTCAAGCTCATCGGCGAGATGCAGCAGGCCACCGAGGGCCTCGCCCGCTGCCGCAAGCCCGTCATCGCCGCCGTGCATGGCTGGTGCATCGGCGGCGGCATGGACCTCATCGCCGCCTGTGACTTCCGCTACTGCTCGCAGGACGCGAAGTTCTCCCTGCGCGAGGTGAAGGTCGGCATCGTCGCCGACCTCGGCGCCCTTCAGCGCCTGCCGCGCATCATCGGCGAGGGCAACACCCGCGAGCTCGCGTACACCGGCGGCGACGTGGACTCCGCTCGCGCCCTGCGCATGGGGCTCGTCAACGAGGTGTTCCCCACGCCCGAGGCGCTCCTCACCGAGGCCCGTGCCACCGCGCGGCGGATCGCCGACAACCCTCCGCTCGTCGTTCAGGGCGCCAAGCAGGTGATGGAGTACTGCGCCGACAAGTCCATCGCCGATGGCCTGCGCTACGTCGCGGTGTGGAACTCCGCGTTCCTCCAGTCACACGACCTCGCCGAGGCCTTCTCCGCCTTCGCCGAGCGCCGGCCTCCTCGCTTCCAGGGGCGCTGAGACATGGCGCCCCGCCGGTTCGAGTACCGCCTCGTCCAGTCACAGGAGGGGCGCGTGACCTTCGTGAATGGCCACTGGGCGGGAAGGGTTCCCATCGAGGAAGCCTCCCGGTCCACCAAACCCTTCGAGTCCTGCCTGTCGGTGGTGGACTGGCTCCAGACCGAGGGCCAACAAGGGTGGGAGCTGGTGTCCGCCACTGTCGAAGCAGCAGGCGGGCAGAATTTGACCCGGCTCTACCTCAAGCGCGAGCTGGGCTGACAGGGTGGGGGGCTTCCGCCAGGAATGGGTCAGTGCGAGAATTTTCGCATCACCTTGAACGTGCAGCGGGAGCCTGAATGCCGGAGAGCATCGCGTTGCTGGGATATGGGCGCTTCGGTCGCGCCCTCTCGGGGTTGCTCCTCGAAGCAGGCATTCCCCAGCGGGTGCATGACCCGCGCTCGGAGGCGGTGCCTGCCGAGCTGCGCGCGGGCTCGCTCGCGGAGGCGGTGAACGGCGCGAGCCTCGTGGTGCTGGCCATGCCCGTGGGCGCGATGCGCGCGGTGCTCCAGGAGCTGCGCCCTCATCTCAAGCCCTCCCAGACGGTGATTGACGTGGGGAGCGTCAAGGTGAGGCCAGTGCAGGTGCTCGCCTCGGTGCTCGGCCGGGACATCCCCTGGGCCGGCACCCATCCGCTCTTCGGCCCCGCCAGCCTCGCGCGCGGCGACCGTCCCCGCCGCACCGTGGTGTGTCCCAACGAGCTGCACCCCGAAGCCGTGCGGAAGGCCCGGGAGCTGTTCGAGCGGCTGGACTGCGTGGTGACGGAGATGACGCCGGACGAGCACGACGCGCTGATGTCGCGCACCCACGTGCTCACGTTCTTCCTGGCGCATGGCCTCATGCGTGCCGACGTGGGCAAGGACCTTCCCTTCGCGCCTCCGAGCTTCCAGCCCCTCGCCCGGCTGGTGGAGTACGCGAGCCAGGAGGTGCCTCACCTGCTCGGCGTCGTGCAGTCGGAGAACCCCTACGGGCACGACGCGCGCGTGGGCCTCATGGACGCGCTCACGCGGCTGCACCTGGAGCTGGAGGCTTCACGGAACTCCGGAAGCAACGGCGCCCCCGAGGCCATTCCCACGCCCTCAGGGCTGGTGGAGATTCGGGAGCGCATCGACGCGCTCGACCGCGAAGTGGTGGAGCTGCTGGGCCGGCGCGCGCGGCTCGTCCAGCAGGCGGCGCGGGTGAAGGCGGAGCACGGCCTGCCGCTGCCGGACCTCGGGCGCGAGGCGAGCCTGCTGGAGAAGCGGCGGGAGTGGGCTCGCGAAGAGAAGGTGGATGCCGACGCGGTGGAGGACGTGTTCCGCGCCGTGCTGCGGTTCTCCCGCCGGACGCCCCAGGACTGAGTGCCTCGGGGCGGCTCAGACAATCCGGCCCGCGCGGGCGTCCGTGTAGCGCCCCCGCTCGACGAACACGCGCCCGTTCACCACGACGCTCTCGAAGCCCGTGGCGCGGCGGACGTAGCGGCCCCCTCCACCGGGCACGTCGTCCACCAGGTGCTCTTCCCCACGGGCGACCGTCGCCGGGTCGAAGAGCACCAGGTCCGCGAACCGGCCCTCGGTGATGATGCCGCGGTCCCGGATGTTGAAGTCCCGCGCCATCTCGCCCGTCATGCGGTGGATGGCCCGCTCCAGCGTGAGCTTCCCGTGCTCCCGCACGTAGCACTCCAGCATGAACGTGGAGTCCCCCTCCCCGGAGAACTGCGCGATGTGCGCGCCGGCATCCGAGCCACCCACCTTCACGGAGGGATGGTTCAGCATGTGCCCGACGATGTTCACGTTGGCGTGGATGGCGTTCCTCCAGTCGAACACCGTCGCGAGCCCCTCCCGCAGGCTGATGTCCAGCAGCGCGTCCGTCATCGTGCCGCCCTCGGCCCGGCTGATGTCCCAGAGGCTCCGGCCCACGTAGGCCTGGTTGTCTCGCGAGCCCGTCTTGCGCACGTGGATGCAGCGGAAGAGGTTCTCGAAGGGCCGGGTCTCCTCGTCGAGCCGCTGGCGAAGGGCCCGGTCGGCGAACCCCTCGGCCCGCTCCGAGGGGCTCCGCGCCATGATGGCCGCCCACGTGGGCATGTAGTAGGCCACGAGCCAGGAGCGGTTCAGCGAGAAGGCCAGGTCCAGGGGCCGCACCTGCGTCTCCAGGGCCATCCGGGCGCCCCGGAGTTTCAGCGCGTCCACCTTCTCGAGCTCCGCCACCCACTGTCCCGGGGTGACGGGGTTCTCCATGATGCCGAGGACCGAGCAGAACACGCCGGACTCGAGCGCGAGCGTCCCCAGCTCATCGAGCTGGCGCAGCCGCGTCTCGGTGTCCAGCAGGTTGATGTTGCACTGCACGTACGCACGCTGGTGCGCCGAGATGACCCGGGCGAGCGCGACGCGCTCCCGCGTGTCCGCGAAGCTGCTGGCGACCGGATGGTCGTTCTCGTCATGCAGGTGGTCGTAGGACAGCGAGAGGCCGAACGCGCCCGCCGCGAGCGCGTCGCCCAGGACCGCGCACATGCGCTCCAGCTCCGCGTCCGTCGCGGGGCGCTGCTGGGCGGCCTCCCCCATGACGTAGTGCCGGAGCGTCGAGTGCCCCACCACCGCTCCCGCGTTGATGCCGAGGCCCGGACGCACGAAGTCGAGGTACTGCCGGAAGTCCTCCCAGCAGTAGGGAACCGCCGCCGCGAAGAGCTCCGGCCGGAGGTCCTCGATGCGGTTGAACATCCGCGTCATCTTCGCGCGCCCCTCGCCCGTCACCGGCGCGAGGCTGAGCGAGCAGTTCCCCATCACCACGGTGGTCACCCCGTGCTCGGCCGCGGGGGACGCCGTCCGGTCCCAGCACAGCTGCGGGTCGTAGTGCGTGTGCAGCTCGATGAAGCCGGGGGCCAGCACCTTCCCGGACGCATCGATGATGCGCTCGGCCTTCGCGTCGGCCTTCAGGCCCATGCCCACGTAGGCGATGCGGTCTCCGGCGACGCCGACATCACCGGTGAAGGCGGGGTTCCCCGTGCCATCCACGATGCGAGCATTCTTGAAAAGCAGTGACAGGGACACGTTTTCAGCACCTCTTCCGAGCCTTCCCGCCTGCGCTGGAGGAACTCGATGCGATGGGTTGATGTGTTTCAGCCTGGTGCAGCCCCCAGGCATGCGGGCGTCCGTGAGCGGCGCGTCACTCCCGGGGCTTGAGTGACTTCATGAACCGGACCAGCTCGGGGCCTCCGGGGTGCGTGCTCCGGTCCAGGCGCTCCATGATGGTCTGCTGGTCCTGCTCGCTGCGGTTCTGGCTCAGCTTGAAGCTGCCCTCGAGCCGGCTCACCTGGAACTCGAACGCGACGATGCCGGGCAGGAGCCGCTGGATGACGTCTCCCGCCTCGTCCGGATTCCAGCGCGGGGAGTTGCCCTCCTCGTGTTTCACGGACAGCCGCCGCAAGGAGCGCAGCACCTCGCCGGGCTCCTCCAGGACGCGCGGGGTGCCATAGGCATGCACGACGGCGTAGTTCCACGTGGGCACGTTGGGCACCGAGTACCAGGCGGAGGACACGTAGGCATGGGGGCCCTGGAAGATGAGGAGCGCCTCACCCGCCCGGGAGAAGGTCTGCCACTGCGGGTTGGCCCGCGACATGTGGCTCAGCAGTCGCGGGCTCCCATCCAGGGCCCGCACGACGAGGAAGGGCAGGTGGCTGGCCACCGGGACGCCGTTCTCCTGGAGGGTGACCAGCGTCGCGAAGTTGTACTGCTCCATCAGCGCGAACAGCCGCGCCTCGTCCTTCTCACGGAAGTGTCCGGGGATGTGCATGGTGTAACGACTCCTGCCTGTCTGTCCTTGGGAGGCCGTCTGTCCGGGCGGTGTCAGTCCTGGGGGCCGGGAGCGGGGGGCGGCGTCCCCGCTCGCAGCCGGAGCCGCTCCGTGAAGCCCTGGAACGTGCTCATGTCCACATAGAGGGGGATGAGCAGCTTCTGGCCGGTGGCATCCAGGGCCACGTCCCCCAGCATCCGCGCGCCCTGTCTCAGGTAGAGGTGGAGGAGGAAGGGAAGGGATTGGCTCGGAGCGCCCGCCTTCAGCCGGTTCACCAGGGCGCGGAAGGCCTGGGCCCGTGGCTCGGACGCCATCCGCGGCTCGGGGGCGGGGCCGGGGGCCTGGAAGGGGCGCCGTGGGTGGATCCAATGCTCGGCGGGCAGGTGATGGCGGCGCAGGTAGTCGACGACGAGCCCGAGGTGCGCCGCTTCGAAGCCCAGCAGGGACACCGTTCCGAAGACGTGCTGGTACGCCGGGCGCTGCCGGGCGTACGCGCCCAGCGCGGACAGCAGCGCGTTCGTGATGGTCTGGCTGCGCGGGTGCCCGCGCAGCGCCCAGAAGCGGCCATACTCCAGGGCCGTGCCGAAAAAGGACGCCGCCCGCGCGTCGAGCACCCAGCCCGTGTTCAGGTAGAAGGCCGAGAGGCCCTGCCGTCCCATCAACTCATCGCCCATGCACAGCCGGAGCGCTCCGACGGGCGCGTCCTCCTCGAAGGCGACGAGCTGGATGGCCCACGCGTCCTGGTCATCCAGGCCGTAGTTCCACGCCCCCCCCTCGCCAAAGACGGAGGCCCGCAGCCGGGTGATGTGCTGGACGAGGGCGGGGTGTTCGGAGAGCTGGAGGGCATACACCCGCAGGCCGCCGAACTCGCAAAGGGGCCGGAGGCCATTTCCAGACGGGCTGGAGGCCGGGTCTTCGGCGAGGACGCTCAGCGCGCGCGATAGATTTGTATCTGCCATAGCTGGGTCCTCTCCATGTCCATGGCCTCCTTGAAGGCTGGGGACAAGAGCTCGAAGCCAGAGGTGTCTGGCCTTGGGACACGCAGGTGTCCCCGGGTGACGACGCGGGCGTCGGGGGCGAGGCCGGGCCGCAGCCGCTGCAGGAAGTCCTGCTCCAGCGGGCCCTTGAAGAAGGTGGGGACGTCCGACAGGGACAGGAAGTCGACGGTGCCCCCGGTCTGCCGGACCACCTCGAGCACGTCTCCCCGCACGTAGGAGACCTCCGTCTCCTCCAGGGCGCGGCGTGCCCGGGCGTAGACGTCCGGGTCGCACTCGATGGGATTGCCCTCGGCGTGCCGCAGCTGTCCGAAGAAGATGAGCTGCAGGAAGTAGCTCTCGCGGGCCGGAGCCTGGTGGAAGAGCCTGTCGAAGATGCCCCGATAGATGCCGTAGGCGCTGCCGGGAAGGTTCTTCTTCGGGAACTCGCCCTTGTAGAGCAGGGAGTTGAGCACCGCCGCGTTGCCCAGCAGCGCGAGGACCATGCGGAAGCGGGCGTGGGGGAACGAGGACGCGAGGTAGGCCCGCTGCGCCTCCAGGTCCGTCGCCTCGAAGAGCCGCTGCCCGGCCTGGCCCGTCATCAGGCGGTTGACCCGGGAGAGCGTCGCCATCGTCTTCTCGAAGCGCCCCAGGTACGCGATGGGCGCCCAGCCGCTCGCCTCGAAGAGGCGCTCCAGCGAGCTGCGCGCGGGCGTGGACAGCGCCAGCCGCCGGAAGCACTGCTCGCGGCTGGCGGGCGTCATGGCCCGCGGCGGATAGCCCAGGAAGCCGGTGTACTCCTCGTGCTCCAGCGCGCGCAGGGCCGCCAGCCGCAGCTCCGTCAGGGCGAGCTGCGGGCTGGAGATGTCGACACAGGTGAGCTTCCCGGGAGAGCGCGCGAGCAGGGGGAGCACCCGCCCCCCCGAGCCGGCGATGGCCACGACATGCCGGGCCCGGTCGGGGAGGGCGGCGAGCTCGACCGAGGTGTCCTCGTCGCCCAGCGAATAGTTGAGCTGCTCGTCGAAGTAGGTGGCCTGGGACCCGGTGCTCACTTCAGCAACCCGAGGAACGCGTGGGTCGCGGACTGCTCCTTCCGCAGCAGCTCGTACTCCGCGAAGACCTCTTCCATCATGTTGCCCATCAACCGCAGGCTGGTCTCCAGCACGCGCTCCACGTCGTGCCAGTCCTGGTCGGTCTTGCAGTTCTGCGCAATCATCCTGCGCACCTGCTCGGCGTGGTCCTCGTCGATTTTCGAGTGCGCGATGAAGAAGGTCATCTGCGCGGGCTTGAGCTCGAGCGTCTCGCGCACCTTGTCGATGAGCGGCATGATGTAGTCATACGAACTCTCCGCCCAGTAGCTGTAACCGAGCCGGCGCAAGGGATTGCCCGTGGCGGAAACCCAGTACAGATAGGCAATCAGCGCTTCCGTCGCCGGCAGGGGCGGCGGAATCTCGAGCGCCTCCTTCGGAAGCCCGAGGGAGAGCATGTCGTGCAGCGCCATGTGCTCGTGCCCTGTCTCCTCGGTGGCGTGCTCGAAACAGAACTTCAGGTACGAGACGCCGACGTCCAGCGCGCGCACGCCCACGAGCGCCTGGTTGCGCGCGTTGTGCAACGTGTATTGATACGTCTCCATGAGGTAGACGGCGTACAGCCGCTTGTCGATGCGTCCCTCCTGGATGGTCTTGACCAACCGGGAGCGCGCGAAGAGGTCCTCCCAGGACTTCTTCAGCTTCTTGTCGAGGACCGCGAACCGGGAGGCTGCTGTGACGACTTCATCCGTGCTCATGACGTCTCCGGGAGGTTGGGCGCCGCGGCTCGTGCGAGCCATTGGCGACGGGGGAGGTGTGGAAAGGGCGCTCGTGCAACGGCTCAGCCGGGGCGCACCTGCAGGCGGAAGCGGGCGCCGTCGACTCCGGAGACGAGGGCCGCGCCGACGACGCGCCCCTGCTCGAAGTCGCATTCCATGGTGGTGCCCGGCGCCAGCCCTCGCACGAGGAGGGTGTCATCCGACGTCGGCTCGAGCCCCAGCAGGGGCTGCTCGTTGACGAGGACGATGAGCCTGCCGTCCTGCACCTGGACGCGCCCGTCGGCGGGCTCCGGCAGCGGCTCGTATGACGTGCCCGGGGGCACGAAGCCTGCGGGCAGGCGGAACCCGAAGGAGAAGCGCCGCAGCGGGTCCTCGTCGGGGGCCTCCTGGCCGGCCATCTGGATGCCCAGCGCCCGCTGCGCGGCGACGAACTCCGCCGGGAAGAGGCTGAGCACGAAGTCGTCCACCTTCACGTCCATCACCAGGTGCACCCGTGTCACCTGGCTGCGGTTGTGGCCGCTGTGAGGGCGGGAGAAGTCGCCGTACCAGAACTCGCCCTCCCTCCAGTCGCAGCGCTGGTGGTCGATGAAGAAGTCGACGTCCGGGTGGGTCACCACCGGGATGTGGAGTCTCAGCAGCCCGTCCTGGAAGGAGACGAATTCGTCGCGGTGCTCGGAGATGATGCCTCCAGGCCCCAGTGACATCAGCCGCACCAGTCGCTTCGGGCAGGGCAGCTCCTCGAGGATTCCGGCGAGATAGGGCGCCCGCGCGAGCGCCTCCGTCGGAACGGCGTCCTCGTCGGGTGAGCCCGCGGGGCGCCGGTGACCGGCCCCCTCGAGCGGCCCCTGGCGCGGCGCCATGAGGCACAGGCTCTCCCACGCGTGGTTGGCCTCGCCAGCGTACCCGGCCGACACGCGCCGCAGGGCTTCCAGGTGCCGCAGCTCGGCCTGCATCCGCGCGGCGTCGTAGGTTCGTGGCAGGCGTATCGCTACGGGAGACATGGTCCGTTTCCCTTCCGGCCCGGGTGCGCCACCCGGAGCCTGTCTGTCCATCCAGCGGGGCTGCTTTCCGGTCCGGGCTAGGCCGTGGCCCGCTCGGGGACGGCGGTCCTCGCGTTGGCCAGGAGGCGCTCGATGTTCTTGTGCAGCACGAGCTCGCGCTCCAGGGGGGTCAGGTCCGCCAGCGGCCCGTCCTCGCGGGTGACGGTGGCGACGAAGCTCTGCTGGTTGCCCTGGAGCCGGAACACCGGCCAGTCCGTGCCGAAGATGACCTTGTGATTGATGCCGCGCGAGACGGCGGTCTTCACGACCTTGCCGGAGCCATCCGCCCGGAGCGTGCTCTGGAAGGCGCTGATGTCCAGATACACATTGGGCCGGTGCGAGCACATCATCGCGCACTCCTCGGTGAAGCTCACCGAGCCGTGGGCGAGGATGAAGTTGACCGTCGGGAAGCGCCGGGCCGCCTCATCGAGCATGAAGGGATTGGTGGTCTCGAAGGAGAGCGCCGGCGACGTGGGGCCGATGTGCAGGAGGACGGGAACCCGGTAGTGGGCGCACAGTTCGTAGTAGGGGAAGAGGTCCGGGTGGCTCGGGCTGAACCCGCAGGGCGGGTAGACCTTGAGGCCCCGGAACCCGAACTCCTTGAGCGAGCGCTCGAAGAGCGCGATGCCGTCCGCGCCCCAGCGGGGGTCCACCCCTCCGAAGACCTCGAACTTGCCGGGGTGGCGCAGCAGCACCTCGCGGTGCTTGAGGAAGGACTCCTCGATGGTCAGCGGGGTGTCCTTCAGCGCATACGTGAAGTCCGGGACGAGGAGGACGCTCTTGGCGATGCCCGCCTCGGCCATGTCCGCGGCGAGTTCGTCGCAGAGCGGGTCCTGCAGCTTCTGCAGGTACATGCTGGCAATCATCTTCGGCGAGGCGCGGACTCCCTGCGCCACCAGCGCCGTCACCATGTTGGCGATGGCTCCGTCGATGAATGAGCGGGGTGTGTGCTCCGTGGTCGCGATGTGACAGTGCGCGTCGATGATGGTCGGAGGTGCTGCGCTGGGGGCGTCCATGGTCATCCAATCTCAGGCGGTCTGCTGGGCCCGGGCCCGGCTCACGATCTGCCGGCTCGCGTTGAGCGCATCCGCCACGGTGCGCATCTGGCTGACGTTCAGGTCGAGCGCCTGGTCGCCAATCTCGATGCCAAAGGCCTCCTCGAGCCGGAACACGAGCGCGGCGATACCCAGGGAGTCGATGCCCAGGTCATTGCGCAACATCAGCTCGGGGGTGATGCGTGTCTTGCGGAGCGGGCCTGGAATCGCCTCGGCAATCAGGGCCAGCACCTTCTCGTCGAACTTCGCGTCGGCTTCCATGGGGGCTCCTGCCGCGTGCGCGTGGGCGCTCAGGCCGCGGCTGACGGGGTCTGTGATTGAAAGTGGGCGGCGATGCGCTTGCGGTCGAGCTTGAGGTTGGGCCGCAAGAAGCCGTTCTCCCGGGAGAAGACGAGGTCGGTGAAGAGGACCTGGCCCACGCTGCGGGACGGGCGTCGGAGGCTGAGCTCCCTCACGAAGCGCTCGATGCGGGGCCGGGCCTCCGGGTCCTTCAGGTCCTTGGGCAGCACCACGGCGAGCAGGTTCCGGGTGGCCGGGTCGCTGAACACGACCGACTTGGCCACGTCCGGGCACGCGTCGATTTCGGCCTCGAGGGCCTCCGGATGGACCTTCTCGCCGCCGGCGGTGATGAGGATTTCCTTCTTCCGTCCGACGATGTGCAGGTAGCCGTCGTCGTCGAAGCGGCCGATGTCTCCGGTGGCGACGCGGTTGTCCCCGATGAAGGTCTTCTCGCTCTCGCCCGGCGCGCACTCGAAGTAGCGGACCGCCTTCATGTGCTCGCAATGGACGATGAGCTCCCCGTCCTCGGCGATGTGCACCTTGAGCCGGGGCAGGAGCCTGCCCACGGAGCCAATCTTCCGCGCCCCCGGCAGGTTGAACGAGACGGAGCCGGCCTCGATGAGGCCATACGTCTCGTACAGGGGCAGCTGCATGAGGGCGAACAGGTCGAGCGTGGAGCGCTTGATGGGCGCCATGCCCGTCACCATCATCCGCATCCTGCCGCCCAGCGTTTCATACGCCTGCCGGAAGAGGCGCCGGGCCACCGCCTCGCGTGCCGCCTGGGAGGGCAGCGCGGCCGCCGCCTTCGCCGCGGCGAGGGCCGCCGTCCGCTTCCACCGGGGCAGGTTGTAGAAGCGCGTCTCGAAGGCCTCGTACAGCGTGGGCGGCGCCACGAGGATGGTGGGCTGGAAGTCCTTGAGCGCGCGGAAGAGGCGGTTGGGGTCCGTCACCGCGAGGTCGGCGCCGTACCAGAGGGCCGCGTAGTACAGCATCCGCTGCTGGAAGTTGGCGATGGGCAGGAACAACAGCAGACAGTCGTGGGGACGCGGGTCCACCGCCTCGGTGATGGAGATGACGTTGTCCTCGATGCCCCTGCGGTTGAGCACCAGCCCCTTGAGGCCGCCGGAGGAGCCGGACGAGAAGATGAGCCAGGGGTGTTCCCGGCTGTCGCCCGGAAGGGGCAGGCCGTGGTCCACGGCGCGCACCCCGGTGTTGTCCCCACCGAGGCTGGCGATGAAGGTGTCCTCGGCGGGGTGGCTCGCGCGCTCGGCCGCCGGCACGAGCAGCACCGACAGGGAATACCTGTCACGCAGCTCCCTCGGAGAGACGCCGATGAAGTCGTCCGGGAACGCGACCGAGATGGCGCCAAGGTCTATCAACGCGAGGTCATGGACGAGCCAGTAATAGGAGTTGGGAGCGCGAATCCCCACGCGCATCCCGGGCTTCACGCCCCAGGCGGTCAGGGCCTCGCGGGCCGCCAGCACGTCGTCGTGCAGGGTGGCGTGCGTCCTGCGGACCACGCGCCCGCCCTCGTAGGTGAAGATGCTGTTGCCATTCCGCCCGGACAGGCGGGATGACAGGGTGTCGAACTCCATGGACCTCATTCCTCGCTGGGTGGGGGGCGAATCGCGGGCCGGGCCCGGCCCTCAAGAGACGGCGGCCAGGGCTCGGGTCGGGGTGGGGTTTCGCAGGAACTCCTCGATGAGCTCCGCGATGAACTCCGGTCGGTCGTACATGCAGTAGTGGGTGGCGCCCTGGACATGCACGTGGCGGGCGTTGGGGAGCCGCTGCGCCATCTCCCGAGACGTCTCGGGCGACGCCACCGCGTCATGCTCCGCGCTGACGAGCAGCACCGGCGCGTGGACCCGGGCCGCCTTCTCCCGGAGGTCGTAGGACCAGAAGTCCACGATTTGCCGCGCGTAGTTGACGATGACGGGCTCGCTGCGGAACGGCCCCAGCACGTGGGGCTTCAAGTCACCGTTCATCCGGGCGAGTGCCCGGGACGCGGCCTCCGCGTCCTGGAGCCCCTTCAGCTCCCCCTCCTCCTGGGACATGCTCAGCCGGAGGGACTTCAGGACGGAGCCGGCCATGGCCGGGCGGCGCACGAGGAGGCCGCACAGCGGCTCGAAGTTCGCCTCGTAGGCCGTCTGGTGCGTCTTCGGGCTGGTGGAGCAGCGGAACGAGCCGTTGAGGAACACCATCGAGGCGACCCGGTCCGGGTGGCGGAGGTAGAACTCCACGGCGACCTTGGGGCCGGTGCACCAGCCCACGAGGTGGCAGGACCCGACGCCCTCGTTGCGCAGGATGGCCTCCAGGTCATCCACCTGGTCGCCCATCAGGAAGGGCTGGGGGCCGGACTCCGTGCCGCGCGGCTCCCAGACGAGGACGCGGTGGCGCCGCAGCAGGCAGCTCATCAGCCGCTTCCAGTAGAACAGCCCCTGGCCCAGCGCGTTGAGCAGGACGAGGGGCACGTCGCCCGTGCCGCCGGCGAAGTAGGTCAGCCGGGAGCCGCCCCGCTCCACGGTGCGCTGGCCGAGCGTGTCGAACAGGGTGGCGGCGCGCGCCCGCTGTCCGGCCCGCGCCGCGTCCTGGCTCGCGCGGACCTCCTGGAGGAGCCCCGGCCGGGCGGCGCCGTCCAGGCGCACCTCCTCGAAGGCCGGGTCCTCTCCACCGGAGGCCGTGAGCCCGTCCTGGAAGCCCCCCAGCCGCTCCTGGAGGCCGCGGTCCACCGCGTTGAGCGAGGCGCGCTCCGCGGTGGCCTGGAGGTTCATCCCATACACCGCGCCGAGCTGCTCGCACAGCCGCGTGAAGGGGAGGCGCTCCGAGGCGGTGACGTGGAAGCCCCGGGACACGGTGCCCGCGGCGCGCGCCAGCTCCCAGAGCCGCCGTGCCGCCTGACCGACGTGCACCAGCGCCACGCTCGCGCCCGCGGGCGCCCAGCAGCGCAGCGGGCGGGCGGCGAGGTAGTCGGGCGTCCGCTCGCCGAGCTCGGCCTGGAGGTCGTGAAGCGCCTCCAGCAGCTGGAGGCCCCCCTCCCGGTCCGGCCCCCGGAGCGCGGGGACGGGGCCGAGCACTGGCGACGTCCGGAAGAGACGGGAGCCGACGCCGGCCGCCGCGCACGCTGCCACCACCTCACGCTCCTGGGCGCGGTGGTGCGCCGCGAAGTCCGTGGCCTCTCCGGGCGCCAGCCACGGCCCCACGTGGTTGAGCTCGAGGACGCCCAGCCGCGACAGCGCCGACAGGAGGTGGCGCGGCGTGCCGCCCGTGTCCGCGCGGGCACCCGGCGCGGGGCGGTACCCGCCGCACACGTACCAGGCCTCGTCGATGCGTCCGGACGCCGGAAGCGCTCGCGCGAACGGCGCCTCCCCGTCGCCTTCCTCCTCCGGAAGGCAGTGCAGCCGGGAGCGCAGCGCCTCCCAGGGGGGCGCTGTGTCCGGGCCCGGGAGCCGCGGCACGGCGTGGCGCACCAGGAGGTGGAGCTCCTCCTCATCGTGGAGGGAGCCGTCCGGGCGTCGCAGGCGGAGCAGGACGGTGTCTTCCGACGATGCCAGACATTGAGCGGCGAGCTGGCTCGCGAGGAGGCTGGCTGAGCCGGTGATGAGGACGTGGCGTCGCATGGGGTTCTGTATCTCGGGGAGCCGCGCTCCTGGCCTCGCGTCCTGGCGGACGGGTGCACCCGGACCAGCCCGTCTCACGGGGCTCGCCCGGCGAGACGTGATGTCAATGCATCAAGAGGTGGGGAGGGTGTTCAGACGTGGATGAACAACGTCCGCGGCTTCTACACGCTCCCCGGGCGCGCGGATAGCTGGGGTGAACCCCATACATGAATATCTATATCGGGCTTGCCTGTATGTACGGCCTGGGAGTTGTTCAGTAGAAGGCTCACGCAAAGCAGGAAACCCGGCCTGCATTTCGGGGCCGTCCTGGCTCAAAGACCCGGAACGCACGGGGCTTGTCTCACTGATACCTCCAGGGAGGTGCTCATGTACTCCAGTTACGCGTTGGATCTATTGATCGACTTCGCGCTCATTGTCGGTTTCGGCGTGCAGCATTCCATCATCGCCATGGTGCGTTTGAAGAACGTCATCCAGCGGGTGACGGGCATCGATCCAATCGCCTGGCGGGGAGTCCAGTCCTTCATCAATGTCTCATATCTGTTGATGGCTTGCATCCTCTGGCGGGAGGTCCCCATCGTCATCTGGGACCTGCAGGGGGTGTGGTACTGGGTCGCCGGAGGGGTGCTGGTGGCCTCGTGGGTCTGGTACTTCCAGATCCACCTCTTCGAGTACGACTGTGGGCTGGCCTTCGGCTCGTCCGCCGTGCTGGCGCGGCTGCACAACGCGAAGCCGCCGCCGATGGAGATGTGGAAGGTGGGCACGCGCCGCTGGCTGCGCTTCCCGGTCCACACCGCCTTCTTCCCCATGTTCTTCGCCTTCCCGCGGATGACGGCGAGCATGCTGCTGCTGGCGGTCGTGGCGAACATCGCCAACATCATCGGCACGGTGCTCTATGACCGGCGGCTGCTGTTCCTCGTGAAGGACGTCTACCGTGACTACCAGCGGGTGACGGGGCTGCTGCTGCCGCCCATCCTCCGTGCTCCGGGTGGGGCGAAGGACATGTCGTTCCCGAAGCCGTGGCACTGGTCGCGGCTGGGCCACAACCTGCCGGGCCTGGTCATGGGGCTGCTGATGGGCACGCTCTTCTGGAAGGGGCTGGGCCCCACGAGCCTCGTGACGGAGGAGCTGGTCCGCTCCTGGGTGTCCGCCTTCGCCGTCGCGCTGGTGGGTGGCGCGGTGGTGGGGATGATTCACGCGGCGCGCGGCGGCGCGCTGGAGCTGGGCTACCCCCGGCTGCTGACGATGCTCGCCACGAACACCGCGCTGATGAGCGCCGTGTCGCTGCTCACCTGGACCGGGCTGTGCTTCGCGACGCAGGGCACGCTGCCGCTGCTCTACATCTTCTTCCCGATGTGGATGACCATGCTGTGGCTGGGGCACTTCACGGCGTCCACCGTCTTCTTCGGGCTGAGGCCCTCGCTGGTCCCCGGTCCGGCGGCCATGGCGCCGGCCACGGCGGACATCAAGGCCGCGCACTGAAGGCCCCCGCGCCACCCCACGTCGCCCAGGACAGAAGCCATGACCTCGTTCTCGACGCTCGTTCGCAGCTTCGATGTCAAACCGACCCTCCGCGCGCTGCCGCGTGGCTACCGCAGCGCGTGCTGGTCCCCTCCCGCCAGCCTGGGAGCGGCGCACAAGGAAGCCATCTACGGAGCGCTGCGCGAGGTGTCCACGCTCGCCTTCGGCGCGGACATGACGCCCTACTGGCGGGACCGCTCGCGCGACGGCTTCCTGGACAGGATCTCCCGCTTCTACTTCATCCACAGCGCGGATGACCGCATCGTGGGGTGGACCGGCTATCACCGGCTGAAGCTGGCCGGCCGGGCGTGCCTGTACCTGGACTCGACGGGCGTGCTGCCGGAGCTGCAGAACACCGGCATCATGACCGGGTTGTTCAGCCAGTTCCTGGCATGGGAGATGCTGCGCTCCGGGCCGTGGGGTGTCTACGTCTCCATGCGCACGGAGAACCCGGTCGTCTACCAGTCCTTCTACAAGGTGGCGGGCGAGCGGAATACCCATCCCTGCCTCACGGCGTCGGTGCCGCCCCGGGTCCAGGAGATGGGGCGTCAGCTGTCCGTGTGGCTCAAGCAGAGCGACAAGTTCGAGCCGTCCTCGCTGCGCGTGAAGGGCGCGTACGACAACCTGGACGCGCTCTACGGCGAGCTGCCCACCTGCGACGACGAGAACATCAACCGCTACTTCCGCGAGCACCTGCGCCCCGTGGATGCCTTCCTGGTGCTCGCGAAGCTGTCCGGGCCCAGCACGCTCCTGTCCATCGCCCGGCGACGGCTGGGCGCGGTGCTGAAGAAGCGTCACTCGCGCCAGGGCGAGTCCCGGAAGAAGGCCGCCTGAGCTGGGCGGCCGCGGTCCTCTCCCACCTTCGGAAACAGTCCCATGAACATTGACGACGTCGAGCGGAGTTTCTGGGCGACGGACGGGTGCCTGAACATCCCGGAGATCGGCCTCAACCTCGCTTCCCTGAAGCAGTACATGCCCCAGGGCTGGCATCACCTCGTGCAGCTGACCCGGCTGGCGAACACCATCCGCTCGCTGCAGCGCAACGACGGCTCGCTGAGCTCGCCGGACATCGCGCGGCAGCTCTACGAGCAGTCCGCGCGGGTGCTGTCGCTGGCGGCGGACACCTGTCCCGACAGCGACATCGCGGAGCTGTTGCGGCTGCGCGCGCACGGGCTCCAGCGCAACGACCTGCTCGAGGCCGCCACCGCGCTGGCGCGGGCGGAGAACGACCGGCTCACGGTGCTCTGCGGGCCGCTCGTCACCTGGCCGGGCCGCAGCAGCGCCTACCTCCATTCCACCTGCGTGGCCCTGGAGAACACGTGGCTGACGCAGCAGATGCGGGCGCTCGAGGCGCGCCTGGACGAGCTGCGGCGCTTCTACGAGGAGCGGCTCGGCCTGGCGGGGTTGGAGCTGCAGGAGATTCCCCGCTACACGGCCAGCGAGCTGGTGCTGTGCGGCGGCGAGGCCAATGGCTTCCCCAAGCACTTCACCTACTTCCTCCCGGAGGACGAGGGGCACCGGAAGATCAAGCCGCGCAAGACGGTGCTCTTCCGCAACATCTACCTCGAGCGCATCCGCTGCCTCAGCCTGCCGCTGCTGCGCGTGCTCTGCCCCAACCTGCCGCTGGAGAACGAGGACGTCGTCGACACGCTGGTGGCGCTCACCTGGTTTCGCGGGCATGACGTGGGGCACTACTGGCGTCACCGCTCCGCGGCCTTCGCCCGGCTGAAGGAGCTGGGCACGGCCCGCTCGTACGCGCTCCAGGAGGCGCTGTGTGACGTGATGGGCTACCTCGCGCTGCTGGGGCCGTGGCGTCAGGGCTCGCGGCCGCTGGCGCCCATGGGCTTCTACCTCGCCGAGATGCTGCGCTTCCTGGGCCGCGGCTACCAGGGCATCCACCCCGACTTCGAGGCGTCCCACATCGTCGTCTCGTATCTGGTGAAGAAGGGGTTCGCCTCGCTGGACGCGGAGCGCGGCGAGCTGTTCGTCACGCCCGAGCAGTTCGAGCGCGGCGTGACGGAGGTCGCCCGGCGGCTGATGCGCGCGGTGCTCGGCGGAGACGTGGACGAGGCGCGCGTGCTGCTCGAGCAGCACGGCCTGGCCACCGAGCCGCGCGACAGCCACCTGGACCCGCTCATCCGCAAGGCGGCGAGGCTCGGCAATGACATCCGGTACATCTACGAGGGCTGACATGACGGGCGGTGACAATCTTCAGGGCAGGCGGGTGGTGCTCACGGGCGGCGCCAGTGGCATCGGGCGGGTGAGCGCGGCGGCCTTCGTCCGGGCGGGAAGCCGGGTGGCCATCCTGGACCGTGACGAGGCGGCGCTCGCGGAGGTGGTCCGGGAGCTGGGGCCGTCGGTCCGGGGCATCCCCACGGACGTGTCCGAGCCGGAGTCCCTGGCGGCGGCCTTCCAGCGCGTGGACCGGGAGCTGGGCGGCGTGGACGTGCTCATCGCCAACGCCGGCATCAGCGTGCGGCGCCCCTTCCTGGACATCTCGCCGCAGGAGTGGCGCAAGGTGATGGCGGTCAACCTGGACGGCGTCTTCTTCTGCGCCCGCGAGGCGGCGGCGCGGATGATGGCCGCGGACGGGGGCGTCCTGCTGCTGATGGGCTCCACCAACGGGCTGGCCGGCTACCCCTACTACGCGTCGTACAACGCCTCGAAGGCGGGCGTCATCGAGCTGGCCCGCTCGTTGGCCATCGAGCTGGCGCCCAAGGTGCGCGTCAACGCCATCTGCCCGGGCTACGTGATGACGCCCATGCAGGAGCGTGAGTACACGCCGGCGATGCTGGAGAAGGTGAACGCGAAGATTCCCCTCAAGCGCCACGCGCGCCCGGAGGAGATCGCCGACCTCTTCCTCTTCCTCGCCTCGGACCGGGCCCGGTACATCCATGGTCAGGCGCTCGTCATCGACGGAGGAGAGCTGGCCGGAGGGCTGGCGAGCGCGGGAGTCAGCGGTGAGGGCGGGACGTGAGTGCCGGGGGCGAGCCAGGCGGCGCCGGGCTGTTCTCGCGCGAGTACCCGCTCGCGCGGGAGCGCTTTCGCGCCGCGGGCGCGCGGGCGGGCCTCGAGGTGCGAAGCCACCCGGTGCCCGTGTCCGTGCCCGGCGTGGAGCTCACGGTGGACGTGGCCGTGGGCGGCGCGCGGGACGCCCGGCGCGCGCTGCTCGTCACCAGCGGGCTGCACGGCGTGGAGGGCTTCATGGGGTCCGCGCAGCAGCTCGCCTTCCTCGAGCGGCTGGCGGTGGACCCCTCGCTGGGGCGGGATTTGCGGCTGGTGTTCGTCCATGCGCTCAACCCGTTCGGGTTCCACATGCAGCGGCGGACGGACGAGCGGAACGTGGACCTCAACCGCAACTTCCTCCTGGACTCGGAGGAGTACCGCGGCGTGCCGGAGGCGTACTGGGACATCCAGCGGCTGCTCGGCCTGTCCGCCGCCACGCCCGCGCGGGGCCTCTTCCCCGTCAACCTGCTGCGCTGCCTCACGCGCCATGGGCAGGCCACCACGCGCGACGCGGTGGCGGGAGGACAGTACGAGGACCCCGCGGGGCTCTTCTTCGGCGGCCGCGGGCTGTCTCTCACGGGGGAGCTGCTGAAGGCCCACCTGCGCGGCTGGGTCGGCGAGGCCCAGGAGGTGCTGCACGTGGACCTCCACAGCGGGCTGGGAGCGCGGGGCGGGTACCGGCTCATCCTGGAGCATGACTGGGAGACGCCCCAGCTGCGCTGGTTCGCCCACCGCTTCGGCGAGGGCCGGGTCGAGCCGAGCGAGCCCGAGCGGGGCATCTCCTACCGCAAGCGCGGCTCGCTGGGCCCCTGGTGCGCCCAGCTACTCAAGCCCCGCGCGTACGACATCCTCATCGCGGAGTTCGGCACCTACCCCATTGCCCTGGTGCTGCTCGCGCTGCGCGCGGAGAACCGGGCCTGGCTCCTGAAGCGGGACGGGCTCGGGCGCAGGCTGGCGACCGCCGCCCTGCGCGAGGTCTTCGCGCCCCGCGGCCACCGCTGGCGCGAGGCCGTGGTGTACCGGGGGCTGGAGCTGCTCCTGCGCGCGGCGGACGTCTGCCGCGCCGAGGGGGTGCCTACGTCACGGCCCCGCGCCGTCGCCTGAGGCCAATCCCCGTCTCGTCTTCCCCCCGGCCCGAGAGAGCCCGGCTGGCCGGAGGCCCGTCAACCTACCCGTTTCATCCAGGACCCACATGATTTCAAAGCACACGAGTGAAGTGGCGGCCCCGCGTTCCTCCGAGCCCAGTGCTCGAGAGTTCATCGAGGGCCTCGAGCGCGAGGTCCATGCGCACCGCGCGGTGAACCACCCCTACCTGCGGGCGCTCGCGAGCGGGCAGCTGCCGGACCCGGTGGGGGCGCTCCGCGACTATGCGCACCAGTACTTCGCATACAGCACGAACTTCCAGCGGTACCTGACGGCGACCATCTCCCAGCTGGATGGACCGGAGCACCGCAAGGTGCTGCTGGCCAACCTGCTGGAGGAGGCGCACGGCGTGAGTCCGGACGAGGCGGACCTGATGCGCAGGCACGGCATCGAGCTGGAGTGGGTGGAGAACGTCCCCCACCCGGTGCTGTACCGCCGCTACCTGGACGCGCTGGGCATGGACGAAGCCTGGCTGCGCGCGCACCCCTTCTGCGACGAGGCGGTGCTCTGGAGCCAGCTCTTCCTCCAGTGCTGCACCTCCATGGGGCCGGCCGCCGCCGTGGGGGCCATGGGCATCGGCACCGAACTCATCGTCCGCATCGTGTACACGCCCATCCTCGAGGCCATCCAGAAGTACATGGATGTCTCGCCGAGGGACCGGGTCTTCTTCGACCTGCACCAGAAAATCGATGATGAGCACGGCGAGGTGCTGCTGAAAATCGCCGAGGAGCTGGCGGAGGACCTGGAGCAGCGGCCGCGGCTGCGCGCCGGCGCGCTCATGGCGCTGACGCTGCGTGCGTCCTTCTATGATTCGCTGCTGTGGCGGGCGCAGTCGATGGCGCGGGTGCCCCGCCTGCGGGTCGCCCAGGGGCCGGTGGCGGACGGCGCCACGGGCGGCGGCTCGGCGGGGTTCGTGGACACCCACCGCAACCGGGACTCGCTGGAGCCGCGCCCGGTGGAGCATGAGCTGGGGACGCTGGTGCACCGTCAGGTGGGCCGCGAGGGCGCGGCGGAGGACTTCAGCCGCTCGCGTGGCCACCCGGTGTACGAGGTGTCGCTGCCCGCGCGGGCCTTGAGCTTCAGCATCGGAGAGCTGGCGCCCGGGCAGGCGACGTCCAACCACCGCCACGCCTACGAGTCGCTCATCTACATCCTCCAGGGCTCGGGCTGGACGCTCATCGAAGGACGCCGCGTGGAGTGGAGCGCGGGCGACGCGCTCTACGTCCCGCCCTGGAACTGGCACCAGCACGTCGCGAGCGACGAGAAGGCCGTCTATCTCACCGGCACCAACCT
The DNA here is from genome assembly GCF_012933655.1 of Pyxidicoccus fallax. Lineage (GTDB taxonomy): Bacteria > Myxococcota > Myxococcia > Myxococcales > Myxococcaceae > Myxococcus > Myxococcus fallax. Next base: position 26,343 of record NZ_JABBJJ010000138.1, read on the forward strand.
CCCCCTGCTGAACAGCCTGGGGCAGACGGTGCTGCGTCAGGAGCAGGGCACCGGGAAGGCCTGACTCCCTCGGAGGACCCCGCGCGCGCCGTGGCAGCCGATGCCGCGGGGACTCGCGTCCGCGTCCCCCTCTTCCCGCCTGGAGAGGGGGGACGTGGACTCGGAGCGTTTCACCGGTGAGCCGGGGAGTGGGCCTGTCGTCGGACGTGGGCGCGGCCTGGATGCCGCCCATCGCGACCCGGTGCGGCGCGCGGCCACTCGCGCCGTCTCATGGAATCCGGGTTCTTCGCGGGCAGAATGCTCGTGGGCCTGGTGACAGGCACCTTCAACACCGCAACGACACATTCGCCCGGCACGCCACCCAATGCGAGTCGGGCTGGAGGGTCGTTGCCTTCTGCTCGGCGGAGTATGTCCATGGGTCTCGTCAAGGGAGCAGTCCTGCTCCACCTGAAACAATTCGTCCATGATCGGTTCGGCTCTGAGACCTGGCAGACCCATGTCGCGGCGCTTCCAGCAGCGGACCGCGCAGGGGCACTCAATCCGGTTCCCGCCTGCTGGTACGACGTCGACATCTTCCGGCATCTGCTGCGGGTGTCGTCTGAATACTCGGGAAGTGGGAGTCGCTTCGTCATCAGCGAGATGGGGCGCTACACGGCGGAGCGGGAGCTGTCGGGCCCCCAGCGATGGTTTCTGTGTCTGCGGCCGTCCTTCGCGGTGCAGAACCTGGACCTGTGCTGGAGGCGCCTGTTCGACATGGGGAGATGGAGCTCCGGGCGCAAGGGCGGGGAGCTGCTGCTGCGGCTGGGGGAGTGGCCCACCGAGCCGCCGCTCTGTGAATGGGGGGCGGGCTACCTGCGCGGCGCGCTCGACCTCTTCGGGTGGCAGCTGGACGGAGTGAAACACATGGATGCATTCACGCAGGGCGAGGAGGGGTGTGCCTTCGTCGTCGGCGGGCGCCTGAAGTCGGACGCGGTCCGGCTGGGGCGGCTCACCTCCCGGGCCGAGGTCATCCATGCGGCGCGGGTGTTCACGCAATACACGCAGACCGAGGAGCTGGCCCGGCTGGTGGTGGAGCTGGTGCGCGTGCAACTGGGGGCCACGGGGGTGCAGCTCTGGGTCTTGGACGAGTACGGGGAACGCGAGGGGATGCGGCTGCTGTGCACGAGCGGCGAGTGGGAGCGGGGCAAGCGGCGCAGCTGCTTCCTGCTGGATACGAGCGGGCGGACGGTGGGGCGTATCGAGGTGTGTCACATGCAGCCGCAGCTCGAGGAGGGCGCGGCCAGCCTTCTGGACGAGCTGTTGCCGTTCATCGCGGACAGTCTGGCGGGCCTGCAGGAGGAGCGTGCGCCGGCGCCCGAGGTGTCTCGGACCCGGGACGAGGTCTTCAATCACAGGCTGCTCGCCGCGCGGAACCTGTGGGGACTGACGGCTCGGCAGACGGATGTGCTCGCACTGGTCGTCCAGGGACAGGCGAACAAGGAGATTGCCGTGGCGCTGGGTTGTCAGAAGAGCACCGTCGAGCTGCACATGTCTCACATCCTCCGCAAGTGTGGCGCGGAGAACCGGAGCATGTTGACGGCGAGCTTCTGGGGCCTGCACGGAGCGTAGGCAATGGCCGCGAGCGATGACAGGAGTGCGATGATGCAAGGACTCACGGGCAGGGTGGCGCTGGTCACCGGCGGAGGGGTTCGGCTGGGACGGGAGCTGGCGGAGTCGCTGGGGCGGGCCGGGGCGACCGTGGCGGTCCACCACCACGGCTCCCGGGAGGGCGCGGAGTCCGTCGTGGCCACCCTTCGCGGAATGGGGGGCCGGGCCCGGGCCTTCCAGGCGGACCTGACGCGTGCCGAGTCCATCGCGCCTCTCGTCGAGGAGGTGGAGCGGGAGCTGGGCGCCATCTCCATCCTCGTCAACAGCGCCGCGCGCTTCGACCGCGCGCCCTTCGTGGAGACGACCGCGGACACGATGGAGGCCTGCTGGGCCTTGAATGTCCGGGCTCCCTACCTGCTGAGCCAGCAGGTGGCGCGGAGAATGCTGGCGCGAGGCGGTGGTGACATCATCAACATCCTCGACGTGGGGGGAGCCTTCGCGCCCTGGCGAGGCTACTCGGCGTATGGAATCACCAAGGCCGCGTTGACGCATCTGACGCGGTGCCTGGCTTTGGAGCTGGCGCCCTCCATTCGGGTCAACGGCGTGGCACCGGGAACCGTCCTTCCGCCGGAGACCATGGCACCCACGGTGAGGGAGGCCCTCCAGAGGCGCATCCCGCAGCGGCGCTTCGGGGTCCCCGCGGACGTCGCCGAGGCGGTGCTCTTCTTCCTGACCGGGCCCGCCTTCATCACGGGGCAGATCCTCGCGGTGGACGGCGGCCGGATGCTGGAGTCCGCGCCCGCTTGATGACACCGCGTCCACGAAGCCCGCCTGGCACGTCCAGGCGGGCTTTTTCATGCGCCCAGCATGGGGGCGTGGGGTGAGGTGAAAGTGATTCGTTTCAAGACCCGGGAGGGGGCTGGCCGGTGAGCCGGCTCCCGCCAGACCCGCCCCGTCGGGATTCCCGCCTCAGGTCTGGGAACGACTCAGGGCCGGGGTGCTCTCCCGGGAGCGCTTCTGGAGGTAGGCCCGAAGCTGCTCCACCAGGCACTGGACGTTCGGTGGCCGCAGGATTGTGTAGTGATTGCCCGGCATTCCGTGGACCTTGATGCCCTGGCTCACGAGGGAGTGCCAGCCATTGTCGTGCGCCTGGATGGAGGGGTCGACGACATCCGTGGCCTGGAGGAGGACGAGCTCGCCGCCGTAGGTCCCGGGCTCGTAGGTGGAGAGGAGCCGCAGGTGGCGCTCCAGCCGCTGGTGGAGCGCGGCGATGCGCGGGTGGTCCAGGTGCTCCGGGAGCTGTTGCAGCTCGGAGGCGAGCAGCTCCTTCGCCACCTCGCCCAGGTCCGTGTTCGGAGCGAGCCGGTCCAGGGGGCGCGCATAGGCGTCGATGAGCGCGAGCAGCTCCACCTCCTCGCCCTGTGCCTCGAGCTGACGGGCCAGCTCGAAGGCAATGTTGCCGCCCATGGACCAGCCCATGAGGCGGTAGGGCCCGGCGGGTTGCACCGAACGGATGCTGGCGAGGTAGGCACGGGCCAGGGCTTCGAGTGACGTGTCGGACTCTCCTGTCGCGCCGGAATCCCGGGCACGCAGGCCATAAAAGGGCTGCTCGTCGCCGAGCTGGCGTGCCAGCTCGATGTAGCAGAACACGTCACCGCCAATGGGGTGGACACAGAAGATGGGCGTCCGTGAGCCTCCCTTCTGGAGGAGCACGAGCGGCGAGTCCGCCACCTCCATGGGTGTTGAATCCGCTCCCATTTGCTGGGGTGCCTCGGACTGGAGGGCTGCGGCGAGCGAGGCGATGGTGGGGGACTGGAAGAAGCGCTCGAGGCGGACCTCGGTGCCGAAGGACTCCTCCACGCGAGCGAGCATGAGGACGGAGGAGAGGGAGGAGCCGCCCAGCTGGAAGAAGCTGTCATGCACGCCGGGGGCGGGCACCTCGAGCACCTCGGACCAGATGGCGGCGAGCGACTGCTCCACGGGAGTGCGTGGTGCGAGGAACTCGGAGGGAGGAGCCTCGGAGGCGGTGAGCGGCTGGGGCCGGAGTGGCGGTAGCTGGAGGGGCGCTTCCGGAGGCAGCTGGCTCAGGGCGCGGAAGGGGTTGGCGGCGATGCCCTCCAGCAGCGAGACGAAGTGGCTGGCCAGGCGCTGGATGGAGGCGGGCTCGAAGAGGTCGACGCAGTACTCGAAGCTGGCCTCCAGGGCACCGGCGTGCTCGACCAGGGTGAGCGACAGGTCGAACTTGGAGGTCTGGGTGGGGGCGGCGACGCCGTCCACGCGCAGGCCGGAGAGGGCCGGCGGACGAATCGGTGCGTTCTGGAGAGCGAAGGCGACCTGGAAGAGAGGGGAGCGGCTCAGGTCCCGCACCACGCCCAGCTCATCCACCAGTTGCTCGAAGGGGACGTCCTGGTGGGCGAAGGCGCCCAGGGCGGAGTCCTTCACCTGGGCCAGCAGCTGGGTGAAGGTGGGGTCTCCTTCCAGGCGCGCGCGGAGCACCAGCGTATTGACGAAGAAGCCGATGAGCGGCTCGGTCTCCTTGCGCGTGCGGCCGGCGATGGGCGTGCCGACGCAGAAGTCCGTCTGGTCGGAGTAGCGCGACAGCAGCACCTGCCAGCTCGCCAGCAGCACCATGAAGAGGGTGGCACCGGACTCGTGGGCCAGCTGGGTGAGCGAGTCGGTCAGCGAGGCGGAGAGGGAGAAGGAGAAGGCGGCGCCGCGGTGGCTCTGGAAGGTGGGGCGGGGCTTGTCGGTGGGGAGCGCCAGCGTGGGGGCGTCGTGCAGCTGCTGGCGCC
>NZ_JABBJJ010000139.1 GCF_012933655.1 Pyxidicoccus fallax
CGCGAGCACCGCCCCCGCCACCGCGTACACCGCCGCCACCCGCAGCAGCACGCCCGGCAGGAGGGGCTTCACCGCCGCCGCCAGCGCCGCGTAGGGGCCGTCCACCGGAATGTCCACGCCCACCACGCCGGAGCGCAGGAGCAGCCACGACTCCCCGGCGAACAGCGCCAGCCCCCACCCGGCGCCGCACAGCAGCCGGAGCAACAGGGAACGCAGGGGGTGGGACAGAGAGGGGGCGGACATGCGCCCGCGTCTCTACAACCGATTGCAACGGTTCCGCTACGCTGGGGCGTCAACCTTCCACGAAACGTGCGTGCCCTCCGGGGCCAGTGCAAGATGAGGGCCCTTGAGTGACCTACCCACGGGGCCGGGCGCGGGGGGAGAGAGCGCGCGGTCCATCCAGCCGGAGGGCAGCCAGGACTCGGTGAGCCGGGCCCTGGAGGCCGAGCGCCTGCGCAACGCGCGGCAGCTGGCGTGGATCCGCTTCGTGGCCGTCACCGTCCTCTTCGCCGTGTCCGCGTACCTGGGGCTCTTCCGGGGCCTGGCGGACTGGGAGGTCTACCTCCAGACCTTCGCCGTGTACTGGCTCCTCACCACCGGGGTGGCCGTGACGGTGGTCCTCGCCCCCCGGGCGTCGCGGTGGGCGGGGCTGACGCTGGCCTTCGTGGACGTCCCGGCCGTCTACTGGCTGCAGCACCTGGCCATCCCCGTGTCGCCCTCACCCGGAGGCGTGGCGGGCTTCACCCTGGGTATCTTCGCCGTGCTGGTGCTCCTGGCCGCGCTGTCCCTGCGCTCCTCGGTGACGGTGGTGGTGACGCTCATCGCGGCCGTGGCCGAGGTGCGGCTGCAGCACGAGGCCGGTATCGGCGTGGGGGCCCAGGTGGCCGCCGTGGTGGTGCTGGGGGTGGCGGCGACGGGGGCCCGGCACCTCTTGGACCGCATCCGCGCCCTGTCCGCCGCCGTCAGCGAGGAGGCCCTCAAGCGCGCCCGGCTGGGCCGCTACTTCTCCCCCTGGGTGGCCGAGCGGCTCCAGCACCAGGCCTCCCCCGCCCCGGAGCTGCGCGAGGTGACGGTGCTCTTCGCGGACATCCGGGACTTCACCGCCCTCAGCGAGCGGCTGCCCCCCGAGCGGGTGGTGGACATGCTCAACGAGTACTACGGCCGCATGGTGGAGGTGGTGTTCCGCCACGGGGGCACGCTCGACAAGTTCATCGGGGACGCGCTCATGGTGTACTTCGGCGCCCCCCTGGACGATCCGGACCATGCCGCCCACGGGGTGCGGTGCGCGCTGGAGATGGTGGACGAGCTGAAGGCCGTCAACGCCGACCGCGCCGCCCGGGGGGAGCCCGTGCTGCGCATGGGGGTGGGCCTCCACACCGGCCCGGTCATCCTGGGCAACATCGGCTCCGTCAGCCGCCGCCTGGAGTACACCGCCATCGGCGACACGGTGAACCTGGCCAGCCGCATCGAGGGGCTGACCAAGAGGGCTGGCGTCCCGGTCCTCGTCTCCCAGACGACCCGGGAGCGCGCCGGGGGGGACTTCCGGTGGGAGCCGGCGGGCAGCTCCCAGGTGCCCGGCAAGAGCCAGCCCGTCACGACCTTCGCCCCTTCCGTCCCCCGCACGCCCCGGACCGACACGGCCGGTGCGGGCGCTTGATCCATTCCCGCCCGGCGGGCTCCGGGAGGCCCCCCTGGCTCCCGGCCACCCAACAGCGGCTTCTGGACCTCCTAAGTGGCCTACATGGCTGAGGGTTTACGTTGACGCCCCCCTTCCGTGGTCCTTATAAAGCCGCGGATTCTTCTCCCTTCAGTCATTGGGTCCCCCTTGAGCACTTTCGCGTTGGACAGGGTCTCCGCCCAGCTCCCAGAGGCGGTGGTGGAGCGCTATGTGGACCGGACCGGCGGCGCCTGGGCCGTGATTCACGCGGATCATCTTCCGAAGGTCGCCGCCTTCCTGAAGAACGACCCGGAGCTTCAGTTCAAGCTGTTCGGCTCCATCGACGCCGTGGACCGCCTGCACCTGGCGGAAAGCGATCCGCGGTTCGAGGTCGTCTACTTCCTCTACTCGCTCAAGCGGCACGAGCACGTGCGCCTCAAGGTGCGCGTGAGCGAGAACCAGCCCGTGGTCCCCACCCTGACGCCGCTGTTCAAGGGCGCCAACTGGTGGGAGCGCCTCACCTGGGACTTCTACGGCATCCGCTTCGACGGCCATCCGGACCTGCGGCGCATCCTCCTGTACGAGGAGTTCCAGGGTCACCCCCTGCGCAAGGACTACGCCCTGCGCGACCGGCAGCCGCTCATCCCCGAGCGTCCCATCAAGGACATCTTCCGCGGCCCCGGTACCAGCGGGCTCTCCTGATTCGCTGAGGACATCATGTCTGACCACGGCAAGCCCACCGACCACGCCCCGAACCCGGACACCGACGCGTACGCCCACGAGTCGGAGCTGGAGGCCCACCTCCAGACCAAGCGGATGGTCATCAACATGGGCCCCTCGCACCCGGCCACGCACGGCACCGTGCGGCTGAAGGTGGAGCTCGAGGGCGAGACCATCATCAAGATCGACCCGGAGATTGGCTTCCTCCACCGCGGCTTCCAGAAGAGCTGCGAGAACGTCACGTGGACGCAGTGCCTGCCCTATACGGACCGGCTCAACTACATCTCCGCGATGATGAACAACTTCGGGTTCCTCAACGCCGTGGAGAAGCTCATCGGCCTGGAGATTCCCGAGCGCGCCCAGTACATCCGCGTCATCGGCTCCGAGCTGCACCGGCTGACGGACCACCTGACGTGCGTGGGCGCCACCGGCCTGGAGATGGGCGGCTTCCAGCCGTTCCTCCTCGGCCTGGAGTTCCGCGAGCTGCTCCATGACCGCACCGCCGAGCTGACCGGCGCGCGCCTCACCACCAGCTTCGGCCGCGTGGGCGGCATCAACCGCGACCTGCCCGAGGGCTGGATTGAGAAGGTGCGCAAGACGCTGGACCGCGGCGAGGAGCTCATCACGGAGATGGACGCGCTGCTGACGCGCAACCGCATCTTCGTGGACCGCACCAAGGGCACCGGCATCATCAACGCCGAGGACGCCATCGACTTCGGCTACACGGGCCCCGCCCTGCGCGCCTGCGGCGTGGACTACGACATCCGCAAGACGAAGCCGTACTGGGTCTACGACCGGTTCGACTTCGACATCCCGGTGGGCGAGCACGGCGACAACTACGACCGCTACCTCGTGCGCCTGGAGGAGATGCGCCAGTCCATCCGCATCCTGCGCCAGGCCATGGACACCATCCCCGCCGGCCCCATCATCGTGGATGACTGGCGCATCGCGCTGCCGCCCAAGCCCGAGGTGTACGGCACCATCGAGGGCGTGATGTCGCACTTCAAGCTGGTGATGGAGGGCATCCAGGTACCCCCCGGCGAGGTGTACGACTCCACCGAGGCGTCCAACGGCGAGCTGGGCTGGTACATCGTGAGCGATGGCCGCGGCCGCCCGTACAAGGTCCATGTCCGCGCCCCCGGCTTCCCGGTGCTGGCCGCGGTGCCGCACATCATCGAAGGCAAGATGCTGGCGGACCTCATTCCCACTTTCGACACGATCAACATGATCGGCGGCGAGGTCGAGCAGTGAGCGACAACGACAACAAGAAGCCCACCGGTGATGCGCAGACGCCCCCCAAGGGTGCGCCCACCGACACGCCCGCGGCGAAGATTGGCCCCGAGCCCTCCAACCCGCCCGCGGGCGCGAAGCTGGACACGCCGCCCGCCGCGCACAGCGGCCCCACCGGCACGCCCAAGCCGCCGCCTCCTCCGGGCCCGCCGCCCAAGCCGGCGCCGAAGAACCCGGGGTTCGTCACCTGCACCATCGACGGCAGGGAAGTCGTCGTGAAGCCGGGGACGAACATGATCGAGGCGGCCAAGCTGGTCGGCTCGGAGATTCCCTACTACTGCTACCACCCGCGGCTCTCCATCGCCGCCAACTGCCGCATCTGCCTCATCGAGGCGTCCAACGCGCCCAAGCTGGTGCCCGCGTGCCAGACGCCGCTCGCCGAGGGCGTGGTCATCAAGACCACGACGCCCAAGGTGAAGGAGCAGCAGCGCGCCGTCATGGAGTTCCTGCTGCTCAACCACCCGGTCGACTGCTCCATCTGCGACCAGGCCGGTGAGTGCAAGCTGCAGGACTACTACATGAAGTACGACTACCGCCCCTCGCGCCTGGAGGGCGGCAAGATTCTCAAGAACAAGCGCAAGGTGCTCGGGCCCCGCGTGGTGCTGGACCAGGAGCGCTGCATCATGTGCACCCGCTGCGTGCGCGTGATGAACGAGGTGGCGAAGGAGCCGCAGCTGGGCGTGTTCGGCCGCGGCAGCCACGAGCGCATCGACGTGTTCCCCGGCAGCGAGCTGGACAGCAACTACTCGCTGAACACCGTGGACGTGTGCCCGGTGGGCGCGCTGCTCAGCCGCGACTTCCGCTTCAAGGCGCGCTCGTGGTTCCTGTCCGCCACCCCGTCGGTGTGCACCGGCTGCTCGCGCGGCTGCAACACCTACGCGGACTGGATGTCGCAGGACACCTACCGCTACCGCCCGCGCGAGAACGAGGCCGTCAACAAGAGCTGGATGTGCGACCAGGGCCGGCTCTCGTACAAGGACCTCAACCTGGAGCGCGCGCTGCGGCCGCAGGTGGGCCGCCGCGCCGGCAAGGCCGCCACGGAAGGCGAGCCGGTGGTGACGCGCAAGGAGGCGGTGCAGGCCGCCGCCAAGGCGCTCAAGCCGCTGGTGGGCACCGCGCAGCTGGCGGTGCTGGCGTCGCCGGTGGCCTCCAACGAGGACCTGCTGGCGGGCCTCACCTTCGCGAAGGCCACGCTGGGCGTGTCCACCGTGTACGTGGGCGGCCGGCCGCAGGGCGCCGCGGACCACTACCTGATGACGGCGGACAAGAACCCCAACCGCAAGGGCCTGGAGCTCATCGCCCAGGGCCTGGGGCTGAAGCTGGAGTCCTTCGACGCGCTGTCGTCCGCCATCGGCGCCGGCCGCGTGAAGGCGCTGTACGCCATCGGCACCGAGGTGCCGGGTGACGCGGAGGCCTTCGCGCAGGCGGCGGGCCGGCTGGACGTCTTCGTGGCGCAGGCCTTCAACGAGACGCCCGTCACGGCGCAGGCCACGGTGCTGATGCCGGCCTCCGTCCACGTGGAGGACGAGGGTTCCTTCGTGCAGCAGGACGGCATCATCCAGCGCTTCCGCAAGGCCTACCCGCCCAAGGGCGACGTGGTGCCCCACTGGCGCTGGGCCGCGGAGCTGACGCGGGAGCTGGGCGGCGAGGCCGCCTGGGCCTCCGCGCGCGACGTGTGGCGCGAGCTGTCCGGCAAGGTGTCCGCCTTCGCCGAGTTCAACTGGGACAAGGCCTCTCCGCCGGACCGGGAGAAGCCGGGCATCAATCCGCTGCCTGCGGGCGCCGATGGGCGTCCCCCGGGGTACCGTGAGTTCGGTACGCCTCGGGTGAGGGGTATCTGACCATGAGCCGCGTACTGACCATTCTCACCGCCCTCGTCACCATCGTCGTCGCCATCTTCGGTGGCGTCGCCACGGCGTACCTGGTGGGCGGCCTCGTGGAAGAGCACTGGTTCACCGGCGCCAGCCGGCTGACCAACATCCTCTTCCTCATCCTCGTCTTCGTGATGATCATCGCCACGCTCCTCACCATGGCGGAGCGGAAGTGGTCGGCGTTCATCCAGGACCGCATGGGCCCCAACAAGGCCCGCATCGGCCTGCCCGGCCTGAAGAACCGCTCGCTGGGCGGTCTGCCGCACATCCTCACCGACGTCCTCAAGATGCTGACGAAGGAGGACTTCGTCCCGGCGGCGGCCAACCGGTTCATGTTCAACCTGGGCCCCATCCTCGCCTTCGCGCCGGTGTTCGCGCTGTTCGCGGTGGTGCCGGCCGGCCCGTCCGTGAACGTCTTCGGCAACCGGGTGGACATGGTGGTGGCCACGCCGGACTTCGGCATGCTGTACGTGCTCGCCATCGCCTCGCTGGCCGTGTACGGCACGGCGCTGGCGGGCTGGGCGTCCAACAACAAGTTCGCGCTGCTGGGCGGCGTGCGCGCCACGTCGCAGATGATTGCGTACGAGGTGGCGCTGGGCCTGTCGCTGGTGGGCCTGTTCCTCGCGTTCTCCTCCGTGCAGCTGCCGGCCATCGTCGGTGAGCTGGGCAACGCGGTGGGGCTGGGCACCGGCCAGGCGCAGTACCTGTGGCGCACCGACGGCGCGTTCGACCTGGGCCTGCCGGCGTGGGGCATCATCCTCCAGCCGCTGGGCTTCCTGGGCTTCTTCGCCGCGTCCTTCGCGGAGACCAAGCGCGCCCCGTTCGACCTGCCGGAAGGCGAGTCGGAAATCATCGGCTACTTCGTCGAGTACTCCGGCATGAAGTTCGGCCTGTTCATGATCTCCGAGTTCGTGGAGGTCGTGGTGCTGGCCGGCGTGACGACGGCGCTGTTCTTCGGCGGCCACCACCTGCCCTTCGGCGGCGAGTGGCTGGCGAGCCAGCCGCTCATGCAGGAGCACCAGTGGCTGTTCGGCACCATCCTGGGCACGGTGTTCTGGCTGAAGGTGGTGTTCCTCATCTGGGTGCAGCTGCTCATCCGCTGGACGTTCCCCCGCTTCCGGTATGACCAGATTCAGTCGCTGGGCTGGAAGATCCTCCTGCCCATGGGCCTGGCGAACGTGTTCGTCAGCGGCGCGCTGGTGCTGTGGGACCCGAGCCTGCGGGCGCTGGCCATCGTCGGCATCCTGGAGATTGGCGTGCTGATGGTGCTGACGATGACGCGGAAGGAATCGGCGGAGGCCGGCGGTGCGCATGGGGCGCACGGCGGCGCTCACGGCGGCCATGACACCCACGGGCACGGGCTGCCCGCTGGCGCGCACGCGGCCCACGGGCTGCCGGCGCACGGCGCGGCTCACGCCTCCACGCACTAGCTCCCGGAATCGAGACAACCCACATGGCCATCAAGGTTACCCAGGACCCTCGCACCGACATCCGCGAGCGGGCGTATGTGCCGGAGCTGCTGCGCGGCCTGGCCATCACCGCGAAGCACTTCTTCCGCAACCTCTGGGGCACGCGCGACACCAACACGTCGGTGGTGGACCGCACGGGCACCAGCCTGATGACGACGGTGGCGTACCCCGAGGAGAAGCCCATCTACCCCGAGGGCTACCGCGGGCTGCACCGGCTGGTGCCGCGCGAGGATGGCAAGCCGCGCTGCGTGGCTTGCTACATGTGCGCCACCATCTGCCCGGCGCAGTGCATCTACATCGAGGCGGGCGAGTACGAGGAGACGTCCGCCGAGGGCGAGTCCCGCGTCATCGAGAAGTACCCCACCCAGTTCGTCATCGACGAGCTGCGCTGCATCGTGTGCGGCCTGTGCGTGGACGCGTGCCCGAAGGACGCCATCCGCATGGACACGTACATGCACACTCCGCCGGAGTACACGCGGCAGAACTTCGTGTACGACATTCCCAAGCTGCTGAAGGGGCCGGCGGTGTCGCACCCGTCGGACCCGTGGAACAAGCGTGAGGGCTCCGAGGAGCCGCACCACGCCCACAAGGAGGCCCACACGCGCATCGGCGAGGGCCTGGTGGAGCTGAAGCTGCCGCAGCACGGCAACATCGGCGCGGGCCACGGCCACGGCGGCCACGGGAAGATGACGCCGGGCGCGCAGGTGGGCGGCCACGGCGGCCAGGGCCAGACGGTGGTGACGCAGCAGGGCCCCATCCAGGTGACGAAGTTCCTCAAGTAGATCCACCCGCCACCTGGGCTCCGTAGGGGCTCCAGGGCACGGGATTCCCGGCCCGCCCTCCGCGCACGACGCGGACGGCGGGCCGGTGCCTTTTCGGGGTGCGGGTGATGAAGCTGAACCTCTTCAGTGGCCCTGGTGCCACGCGTCACGGCGGGCGGCGCGCGGGCCGGCGCGGTGTCCAGGCGGGCTCCCGCGCGGGGAACTCGTCTGCTTCCACGGACGCGGCCGAGTCCGTAGGGTGGTGCCTCCCATGAAGCGTTACCGCCTGTCGGTGTGCAAGGGCTCGAGCTGCAAGGCCGGAGGCGCGGACGCGGTGTACGCCGCCGCGCGCGACGCGCTGGGCGCCGGGGGGCTGGTGCCCCGGTGCGAGCTGTACCGCGGGGGCTGCTACGGCTTCTGCCACATGGGCCCCAACGTCGTCGTCCGCGAGGACACCGGCCGCAAGAAAGACCCGCTGTCGCCCGAGGACTACCAGCTGATGGGCTGGCCGGGCGAGGTGTACTACTCGGAGATGACGCCGGAGAAGATGAAGCGCGTGGTGGAGGAGCACATCGCGAAGGACGCGCCGGTGCGCGAGCTCTTCGGCCAGCCGGACTCCGGCGACGACTGACTCACGCGGCGGCGGCGGTGGGGCCTGACTCCTCCAGGCCGTGCACGCCGTCCCAGTCCGCGGGCGGCGGGGTGACGAGGAAGCGCGCGCAGCGGGCCACGTACACGGCGGCCACCGAATCCTGGAAGTCGGTGGCCACGCGCTCGAAGGCGGCGTGGGCCTCCGCGAAGCGGCGCTGGTGGTACGCGGTGAGGCCCTGCTCGTAGAGGGAGAGCTGCTCCTGCGCGCGCGGGGTGATTTCGCCGCGGCGGCCGACGAGCTCGTGGACGCGCACGGGCTGCGGCCGGCCCTTGAGGCGCACCTGGTCCACCACGCGGAAGACGTAGACGTCGCTGGCGAGCTTCGCGGTGGCGTCGCCCACCAGCACGTAGGTGCCGTACACCTTGTTGATGGACTCGAGCCGCGCGGCGAGGCCGACGGCGTCGCCCAGCACGGTGTAGTTGGACTTGAGCTCGCTGCCCATGTCGCCCACCACCACCTCGCCGGTGTCGATGCCGGCGCGGAAGGACAGGCGGCGGCCGTACTTCTTCTCCCAGGCGTCCTGCCGGCTGGCGAGCGCCGCGCGCAGCTTCAGCGCGGCCTCGCAGGCCAGGTGCGCGTGCCTGTCCGTGCGCACGGGCGCGCCCCAGAAGGCCATGACGGAGTCGCCGATGTACTTGTCCACCTGCCCCGCCGTGGAGCGCACCACCGCGGTCATCTCCGTGAGGTACTCGTTGAAGAGGCCCACGAGCTGCTCGGGGGCCATGCCCTCGGACAGGCGGGTGAAGCCCTCGATGTCGCAGATGTACACGGACATGTTGCGGCGCTCGGGGCGCATCAGGTTCAAGTCCCGGGTGACGAGCCGGGCCACCTCGGGGCTGACGTAGCGGCCGAGCGCGTTGTGCACGAAGTCGCGCACCTCGCGCTCGGTGCTGAAGGCGTAGAGGATGGTGACGCCGAAGGCGCCCACCATGGCGAGCAGCGGGCCGGCCATGGCAATCCACAGGTGCTGCTCGATGAAGACGTAGGCGGCCGCCGCCGCGTAGCCCGCGCCGGCCGCCACGAGCATGCCGACGTAGAGCACCGCGCCGCGCACCGAGCGCAGGAGGAAGCTGAGCGACAGGGCGAGGAAGGCGCCGACGAAGGCCAGGCCCATGGTGAGCATCAGGTCCGTGTCCGGCGTGGCGCGGGTGATGCCGTCCGAGCGGAGGATGTTGGCCAGGGCCTGCCCGAGGATGGCGCCGCCGGGCGTCTCGCCGCCAATGGGCGTGCGATGCATGTGGCCGCCGTCTCCAGCCGTGCGGGTGAGGACGACGGTGCGGCCTTCCAAATCATTGTCGAAGCGCGCGGGGCGCTCCTCGGCCACGTCGAAGACGTTGAGGAGCACGTTCCACGCGCGGATGGAGCGGGCCAGCGAGCCGCGCGAGCCGCGGCCGGCGGTGGGCGCGTTCCAGCGCACGAGGCTGAAGCCCGACGCATCCATGGGGATGGCGTGCTCGTCGCCGATGTGCAGCTTGCCGTCCGCGTAGCGCAGCCGGGTGGTGCCGGCCAGGCGCATGGCCGCGGCGAGCGGCAGCGACGGCAGCACGTGGCGCTGGCCTCGCACGGTGAAGGCCACGAGGTGCGGAATCGCGCGCACCACGCCGTCCGGGTCCGCCGGCAGGCTGACGGCGCCGAAGCCGCCACTGCCGCGCAGGAGCGGGGCCACGGGGTGCTGGAGGTGGCGCACCTCGACGAGCTTCGACGAATCCAGTCCCTCCACCTGCACCTCGGAGAGGGCGACGAAGAGGTCCGTGGGGCCGACGCGGTAGGCGTCGTCGGCGGCGCGGCGCTCCTCGATGGCGGCGGAGCCCACACCGAGCCGGCCGCCGAGCGCGCGGGCGTCGGCCTCGTCGGTGGCACCGCCCCAGACCTCCACCTGGTTGCCGGTGGGGATGAGGAACGCGGGGCGCTGCACGGCGAGCACGGCCTGGACGCGGGTGCGCGCGTCGGCCGGAGTGGCGTAGGTGCCGAGCTTGACGCGGTAGGGCCACAGGCGGCTGGCGGGCGGGAGCACGCGCGGGCCCTGGGACTCCCAGGTGAAGGCGAGCAGCGCGCGGTTCGGCTCGCGGTCCAGCAGCTGGCGGAAGGCGGCGTCATCGCTGGGAGCGAGCTGGGGCTGGGGGGACAGCTTCGGATCCACGCAGGCGCTGGGACTGAGCTCGGGGAACGGCAGGTCCACGAGGACGAGCAGCGCGCCCTCCTGGGTGAGCCGGTTCACCATGCCGCCCACGAGCTGACGGGGCCAGGGCTGGGTGGCGACACCGGGGCGGTCGTCCTGGCGGGCCTCGGCGAGCGTCTCGTCGTCGATGGCGACGACGACGGCTTCGTCGGGGCGCTCGGAGCGCTCACCGAGCTCGCGCACGCGCCAGTCGTAGCTGGCGCGCTCCCAGCCATCCAGGATGGCCTGGGCGCCGTCGAAGGCGGCGGCGAGTCCCCAGCCGGAGGACTCGTCCCGAGGCTCCGCGAGGCCGGGCGCGCGCAGGTAGACGAGCAGCCCCAGCACGCAGCCGAAGAGGACGGCCATCAGGAGTGAGACACCGAGCCGTTTGAGGAAGCGTCGGCTGGCGGAGTGGACGCGGAGACCTTGCACGGGAGGCCGGAGGATACCCCGGTTCGGGGTGTGTCGCGGGTGTCCTGTGGCGAGTGCCTGCTATGCTCGGGCGTCCCGTTGCACCTCTGGAAGAATTGCCGATGAAACGCCTCCTCCTGTCCGTGGCCCTTGCTGCTTCCTCCCTCGCTCCCCTGGCTTGCGACCTGGAGAAGACGGGCAATCAAATTGCCGCCGACCACCTGATGGTCGGCACCCTGCTGGCCACGCCGGAAGTGAATGTGTCGGGCTCGGCGCTGGCGGGCTACGACGCGGGGACCTTTGGCGGTCCGGACGGGGGTGACGTCATCTCGCTGCCCGCGCAGACGGCGGCGGCGGTGTTCTTCGGCTCGCGGAATGGGGAGAACTCGCAGCCTTCGGGCGTGGCGGGGGCGACCGTCACGCTGCAGCCGGTGAACGGGAAGACCACGCCGCTGACGGAGGACGGGGCTGGGAGCTACAGCCGCACCAGCGTGGGCGACGAGGAGCTGACGTACCAGTCCGGAGCGACGTACCAGTTCATCGCGACGCGCGGTGGGACGCGCTACGTGGGCCAGGTGGACGACGCGCCGGTGCAGGAGCGGGTCGAGGCCTTCCACCCGCCCGAGGGCTTCCTGCGCATCAACGCGCGCACGGCGCTGTCGTTCGACCGGGCGGCGGTGTCCAACGGGGAGGACCGCACGCTGGGCTTCGTCACCGTGGTGCCGCTGAGCGCGGACGGTGCGAAGGGCGAGCCGACGTACACGAACATGCCGAAGACGCCGGTGCAGTTCCTCCAGCTCGTGGGGCTGCCGGGGCCGTACCGCGAGGCCCGCGTGACGATTCCGGGCGAGGCCTTCCCCCAGTCGAACAAGACGTACCTGGTCATCTTCCAGGCGGTGCGCATGGGCGGGGCGGAGTCGGACAACCTGTTCCTCGGCAGCGCGCTGCTGGCGGGCACGGCCGAGGTCGGTGTGGTGCGGACGCGCTGAGAAGCGCGTTCAGCCGGCTTCGAGTTCCAGGTCGATGAGCCCCTGGAGCTTGAGGCGCAGCAGGTGCCCCGCGAAGCGCTCCGCCTCTTCGCGGGTGAGGATGTTGCGGAAGGCGGGTCCTTCCGCGACTTCGGCCTCCAGCACGGCGCCGCGCTGGAGGAGGCGGAAGAAGTCCTCCCCTCCTCCGGGGCGCGGGAGGAACACGGGGAGGAAGCCCTTTACCGGGACTACCTCCCCTGCCCCGCGTACTCGCCCTTCCAGGGCCGCGGCATCCGGGCGCACGTCGGTGGGGGTTACGCCCTCATCGGGGTATAGCGGCGCGGGCGGGAGCGACACGTCCTCCGTGGAGTCATCGAGCAGGAAGCCGTGTCGCGACGGGATACTCCCCGTCAGCAGGAAGCACAGGAGCACCGGTGTGTCTCCCGACAGGCGCTCCAGGTGGAGGATGGAGCGTTCTGCTCCGACGCGGCGCAGGAGCAGCGTCAGTCGAGGGCGGTTTGCTTTCAGGTAGCGCTGAGCGCGATCGCGCAGCGTGGCCCGAATCTCCGCGAAGGCCGCCGTGTAGCGGGCCTCCTCCTCTGTCTCGCGCTGTGCCAGCGCATCGCGGGCCGCCGCCAGTTTCACCTCGGCGTCGCGCAGGAAGTCCGGCGCCGCCGCGGCGACAAGTCCCGGCTCCGGCCCCTGCTCGGCTGGCGTCGACGCCGGAGCCAACCCCGCCGCGCGCACCGCGCCCAGGAGGAACGAGCCCTGCTGGTCCAACCGCTCGCGCTCCTCGCGCAGGCGCGCGCGGAAGGCGGCGTGCTCCAGCTTCAGTTCCAGCCAGGCCTCGTAGCCGGACTCCAGCGTCTCCAGCGCGCGCAGGCGCGCCAGCGCGGCGTCCGGGCCTGTTCCGGAGGAGGACTCCAGCCCGGGGAATCGCGACATCCCGCCCTGCTTCTTCTCACTCACGGCGCCCGACTCTACCCGGCTCGGGACGAGAAGGCCTCGTCCCGGAGTGACCGCCGCATGAAGGGGTGGTCCGAATATGAAGCTGGGCGCATGACCACGTGAGTCCTACGCCTGCCTGAGGCCCAGGGTCCAGACTCCCCGCGTCTTCAGACTTTTCTGGTATTCCTGGCCTCATCTTGTGAGACCGAGCCCGGAACCGGAGGACGTAGATGAGCGCGCGTGGGGTCATCTGGCTGGTGCTGGCGCTTGCCATTGCGGGCTGCTCGACTACGCGGGTCGTGCGCCTGGACATAGGGGACGGACCTCACATCGTCCACACGCCCTTCGAAGAGGAAGGTACCGGACCTGTCGAGTTGGACGACGATGAATTCGAGGAGGCCATCGCGGAGCTCTCCCGGGATGTGCGGCCCTTCTCCAACCCGTTACGAGAGGCCCGCCAACTCTTTGGAGTCCCCGAAAGAGGCGGCGTGTACCTGTACCAGCATCGCGGCCCTCGGCTCGTCCCCCAGGGCGAAGAGAAGCATCCGGACGGCCCGCGCCTCCTGGAGGCATACGCGGATGACGAACTGACGCGCGCCTATGGCCGCTGGTGCGAACGCAAGAAGCAACCCGGCGACTGCCTGCGCTTGCTGGCCGAAGGCCCGCTGCTGGCCAGCGACGGCAAGTACTCACTGGCCCTGGCCATCGCCATGGACTCGGTCTGGGAGGAGACGGCCGAGGCGTTGGAAGACATGGCGGACCCGCAGGCACTGCTCGCGACAGTGACTGCCTCCGTCAGCATGTATCTACTGCTCTGGTCTCTGCCAGAGCCGGTGAGCAAGGGCCTGGCGGCCATGCTCACGGCCGCGGCCATCGCCTACCTGGGCGTGGACACCGTGTGGCGCCTGCTGGATGGATGGATCGCACTGGTACGCAAAGTGGACCGGGCCACCACCTTCGAGCAACTCCGCGAGGCGGGCGAGGCGTACGGCGAAGTCCTCGGAGAGAATGCGGCGCGCATCTTCATCATGCTGGCCACGGCGGCCATTGGGAACACGGTGAGCCTGGCATCCAAGGCATCGCGACTGCCGGGCTCGGCGCAGGCAGCGGTCGCGGTGGAGACGCAGGCGGGCTATCAGTACGTAGCCATTGGAGGCGTGCAGTCGGTGGCGATGGCCGCCGAGGGCTTCACCCTCGCGCTGGCTCCCAACGCGGTCGCCATGGCTACTCGCGGGACACGGGGAGGTCGCTCCGAGGACCACCACCTCGCCACGAACAAGAACAGCGTCTCCACCGCGCGCGGCGGGCCCTGGACGCCCCGGTTCAAGAGAATCTTCAAGAAGGCCGGGATGGAGCTGGAAGACACCGAGAACATCGTGCCCGTCGGCGACCACAAGGGGCCTCATCCGCAGGAGTACCACGAGATGGTCTTCAGACGGCTGGAGAGTGCAACTGCGCGCTGTCGCACGGTGGATGAGTGCCGCAAGGTCCTGACAAAAGCGCTTCAACAACTGGCCAAGGAGGCCACCACGGAAGGCACGGATATCAACAAGCTCCTGACCGAACCCAAACGGCGCTAGAACCGCACCATGCCAGTTCGCTTCTTCGACCTCGCCGAGAACGTTCAAGCCGGGAACTGGGACCTGGGGGACCCCTTGGACGAGCGAGGTCACGAGGTGGAGGACCCCTGGATTTTCAGGGCGGGACGGCCTGTCCATGTTGAGGGCCGTCTCACGATTCCCGTTGAATCACCGGGCAAGCGGTTGGACTTCTCCACAGCCGGTGTGGGCGTGACGCCTGTGGTCCACGTCAAGGTGGCGGAGATCTTCAAGGAACTGGCTCCCAACGACGTGCAACTCATCCCCGTGCACGTCAAGGGTCACCCGGACCAGTACCTCATCCTGGTGGCCACGAGGCTCATCCATTGCATTGATGAGAAGGCGTCCAAGGTGCAGTTCTGGAAGCCGGAAGACGGACTGCCCGAGAAGGTAGGCCAGTACTACGCGGTGGATGACCTGCGAATCGACCCCACGCAGGTGGGCGACGCCAAGGTGTTCCGCCCGGAAGGCTGGGACATCGTCCTCATCGTCTCCGAGGACATCAAGCAGGCGCTGGAGCGCGCGAAGGTCACGGGCGTGAAGTTCAGGCAGGTGTAGTCAGAGAGACCATTCTCCAAAGCCTGATCGCGGAGGACCGAATGGGTGATGGCTCCACCGAAGTGACGGGCGGTGCCCTCACGAGGCAGCGGCTCACTCCTCGGGCAGGCTGCTCCCCGGGGGCAGGTCCTCGTGCTCCCCTGCATCGAGAATCGCAAGGGCGAGCGGCTTCGCCTCACGATTCAGGTTGATCGGGCGCCCCCCGCGAATGCGCTGGATGGACTGACGATCTCCGAGCAGCGCGAGTCCCAGTGAGGCCAACGCCTGCTCATTCAGTGAGTTCGTCATCGCGAAGCCCCACTCGTCGAAAACGCGGCGCAGCGTGGTGACCATGCCGCGCTCTCCTGCAAGAGCTCCCCTGACGGCGGCGTCGAGTTGGTCATAGCTACTGTGCGGCTCACCCTCTCGCGGAGTCCGCGGTTCGTGACGGCGCACGTGCTCCAAGAGGATGGCGCGAGCGCGGTCGATGAGTCTCTGTTTCTCCTCAGGGGTCATGGCGCTCACGATCGTAGATGCACGCGGACTCGAATCAGGCCACCGAAGCGGTGTCAGTGGCTCGAAGCAGGAGGAGCCTCCGGGGCCGGGCAGTGCGCGGGCGGGGAACCCTCCTCGGTGATGCGGCCCTCGGTGCGCGGCTCGATGCCCCGGGGCCTGCGCTGGAGGTCCTCCTGAATCAACTTCTTGAGGTCCGTCCCACAGCCCAGCTGTTCCCCGTCGGCGAGCATCGCGTACCCATCGCCTGCCCTGCCCTCCTTGTCCCGCGTGGCGATGAAGCTGTTGGCCGCGACGACGTAGCTCCGGCCCTCCTCCAGCGGCGCGGCGCCTTGCGGCCCTCCGAGCACCTGCACCGAGGTGACACGGCTTCCGGGAGGACGCTCGCGATTGAAGGAGTACTTCAACCCCGACACCTGGAGGAAGCGGCCTTCCCCATAGCCTCCCGAGACGGAGTTTTCGAGCATCCTCCGAATCGCATCACCCGTGAGCCGCACCCGGCATACGGGCGCCGGGAAGCCCAGGGTCCGCTCCAGGTGCTCGCCTCTCAACGGGCCCTGAACCCTGTCATCGAGCCGCAGCAATCCTCCATTGAGCACGGCGATGTCCGCCTTGGGAGCACCGGGCTCGGCGCGCATCAGGTCGGTGAGGTAGTTGCCGAAGTTCGTCTCCACGTTCCGCACGCATTGCTCGCGCGCCTCCAGCGGAACGCGTGCCTGGCCAATGGGGTTGTTGAAGTCAGGGAAGAGGGTCTCCAACTGCGCGAGGGTCGGCTTCCAGACCTGGGTGTCATAGGCCTCGTCCGTCGCGTCCTCGGTCGTGAGGGCGAGCATCTCGGGCTGCACGGCGGGAGCCCCCCGCGCGTCCCGGCCGAAGCGCAGGCGCCACATGCGCACCGCATTGGAATCCCCCTTGGTCACCAGCGCGCCCGAGGTGCTGTACATGCACGAGTGGTCATGCCCGCCCGCGAGCCACAGCAGCCGGGGGTGCTCGGCCTTCAGCGTCCGGGCGAGCGCCATGTCATCCGTCATCTCCAGGTGCGTGATGCCGATGAGCAGCTCCGCCCCACGCGCCTCCAGCGCCGACAAGCGCTCGTGGGCAAGAGACGCGTAATTCGCCCGGTCGGCCTTCTCCACATAGGCCTTGTCGAGCCCCTCGGCGAGAGCGAGCGCGAAGAAGCCCACCTTCACGCCTCCCATGGTCAGCAGGGCATCGGGCTCCACCTTCTGAGCCACTCCGGCGGCATCCCCCCGCAGCTTCACGTTGGAGCCCAGCCAGCGGAACCGTGACGTCTCGAGCGCCTTCACCAGCGGCGCCGCCGTCTTCTTCTCGAACTCATGATTCCCGGGCACCACGAGCAGCTCCCCGCGTGTGGCGGGCTCGCCTTCCTGGAGCCGGTCATGCAGGAAGTTGAGGGCGGCCACCATCCGCTCGACGCCGAGCCTGTCGCTCTCCAGCGAGGGGAAGAGGAAGTCGCCCGAGTGCACGATGTACACCGGCAGCCGCTCCTCCTCGCGCGTGCGCTGGATGAGCGCGGCCACCCGGCTCAGCCCTCCGGCCACGCCGTTGCGCGCCGGCCCGACCCGGTAGATGTCATTGAGGTGCAGGACGACGAAGGCGGGAGCAAATCCGTCCGGAGCCGGCAGCCGGGCATCCTGCTCCGGACAGACCCGCGGCGCCGCGGGCGCGGTGGAAGTGGCGGGCTCGTGCGAGCGGCCCCGTCGGGCTGCCGGGTTGCACGCCAGCAGCACGGTGGGGACCATCCACACCAGACAGGTCAAGGGACGCATGAGGCGGGCTCCTGCCAGGGCAAAGCACCCACGCTAGCGGAGCCTCCCAGAGGGGCTCAATCCGGCGGGCTTGCCACCCGGGGTCCGGGTATCAGGAAGCCGCCATTCCCGAGAGGGACAACAAGAAGGCCCCCACCCCATGCCGTCACCGGCACACGGATGGAGGCCCTCAGCTCAACACAGTCCTTTTCACATCCCTACAAAGGCTCCCATCCCCCGGGACCGCAAATGCCGACGAACTCATCGACCTGGAAGTAGGTATAGGTTCCCACCAGATGGTATTGGACGCCGCGAAGGGTGCACTCGGGATAGATGTAGCCGACCTCCGTCGTGTAGGTGGCATCGCTGTACATGATCGTACGGTAAGCGGGTTCGCCGCTTTGTTGCGCGCCGGCCTGGCTGGCGCCCAGGAACATCGTGGCCAGGGCCAAAGACAATACCTTCACTCGCTTGACCATATTCGTCTCCTGTAATCCGCGCTGTCCGATGCGTCGACTACATCCTCAGGGAACAGGTACGTCAGACCTACCTACTCACAGACCACGTCGGGCTCGCACACGCAGTCAGGGAAGCGTCCACCGCAGCGCCTGTAACATGAGCAGTCCTCGTTGGCGCACTCATGAGCAGCTCCACACGTCGGATGCTGCGTGGGAAAGGCAAACAAAGCCTAACAGGCTTCACACCGCACTCCAACCAATCCCATGCAAGCCAAAGATTGAAGTGCCATCGCACCAGGAGCCCGGAAACACGAAGGGCCCCCATCCGCGCGGATGGAGGCCCTCAATCCAACACAGTCCGTCAGCGAATCAGGCCGTCCGGGACACAGGAGGCGTGGCGCCCTGCTGGGCGTTGTCGCCCTGGCCGCGGCCCACGGCGTTGTTCAGGTACTCCTGGCCGCTCGCCAGCCGCTGGCGGAGGTCGTCCCGGAGCTGGTTGCCCGGCTTCGGCGCGAGCAGCAGGCCCAGGCCCGCGCCCACCAGGATGCCCGCCGCGAACGCGCCCAGCACCGGCAGGAGCTGCTCCGTCGTGTCACGGCGCGTCTCCAGGCCGATGAGGTGCAGCAGGTCGTCCTTGTCCAGCTTCTTCAGGGAGTTGAGGTTCACCATTCGCGACTCCAGGGGTGGGTACGGCAACGACAAAATTGGAACAACGCCCAGCCTAGTAGCTGGGAGGACGCGGCGTCCCCGCGGACGTGGCATTCGCCGAAGCGGTGCTGTCCGCACCCCCCGCGCCCGCCATCCCACGGCCCGCCTGATAGCCCTGCAGTGCCTGCTCGGCCATGCCCAGCAGCTCGTCCTTCACGAAGGGCAGCGCGGCCAGCCGCACGCCCAGCTTGATGATGCGCGCCGTCATCGGCGTGAAGAGCCCGCCGCCCAGGACGTAACCCACGCCCAGCGCGGCAGCCATCATCCCGTACGGGTTGCGCTCCACGCGGCCCCGCAGGTCCAGCGCCTGGCCCAGGTCCGTCACCGCGCCGCGCGCGTCCGTCCAGAGCTGCTGCGCCTCCGAACCAATCTGGTCCACCCGCTGCCCGAAGCCCGCGTTGTTGTCGCCCTGCTGCGACTGGGACGAGCCGTTGCCCGCCGCGCCTGGATAGGTCGTCATGAATGCCCTCTCTCGTTCTCTTCGGAAAGCCTTAGCGGCGCGAGGCGATGCGGCCGACGAGGAAGCCAATGGCCACCGCGCCCAGCAGGCACGTGCCCGGGTTGGCCCGGATGAAGCTCACCATCCGCGTGTTCAGATCCACCAGGTTCTGCCGCGCCTCATCAATCTGCGGCACCACGCGGTCCTGCAGCTGCCGGGCCCGGTCCGCCATCTGCTGGGGGTTCATCTCCATTGAAGCCATCTCCTCTTTCAGGGGGTGAAACGAAAAAAAGCAGTCGCGACGCCCGCGCTACCGGCGCGAGCCCAGCCAATACCCGATGACGAAGGCCCCGCCGATGCACGCGTACGGATGGCGGCGCACCCACTGACGCCAGTCGGCGGCCACCGCCACCTCCTCGCGCAGCGCGCTCACCGACGTGGCCAGCTCCGCGCGCGTGCGCTCGATTTCCGCGCGCAGCTCGGCGCTGCTCCGCGCCGAAGGGGGGGCCTTGGGAAGTCCATTGCTAGCGGCCATTCTGAGGCTCCTTGAAGAGTTCGCTGTCCGCGCCCCGGACCGTATTCACGGGGCCCCCCGCCGCGGAGTGGGTGATGGCCGCCATGCTCCGCGACAGCTCGCTGGACGTGTCGTCCATCACACGCCGCGCCTGCAGCCGCTTCACCGCCCAGAGCGCGCCACCCGCGCCGCCCACCAGGTTCACCAGCCCCACCCCGCCCAGCGCGCCGGCCCAGCCCATCCACGTGGCCAGCACCGCCGCCAGCGCGCCGCACACGAAGGCGTAGCCCACCAGGATGAAGGGCACGAAGGCGGCGATCATCGCCACGTCCAGCCCCGTCGCCTTGATGTCCTCGGCCAGCTCCAGCCGCGCGAGCTGCAGGTGCTGCGTCACCAGACGGCTGAACCCGTCCGCCATGCGCCCGACGAGCGCGGAGAATCCGCGGTCGGTCTGTTCACTGCCCATCTGCATGTGCTTCTCCGGCCGGCGCCCACGTCCTCACGGGTGGGGGCCAACCTAGGCACCCCGCCTCCGCGCGACAACCACGTCACGTCGGATCTGTCCGGCGTTCGCAAGCGTCGGCCACTGAACGCGAACGCCGGCCTCCCCAAGGCTAGCCGATGAGCTGCACCGGAGGAGAGAGGGGGGTCTCGACGGCGATGGGCGCCTCCAGCCGCATCACCAGCGGCAGGTGGTCCGAAGCCACCCGGCTCAGCTCGGTGCGGTGCGGGTGGATTTCCAGGGGGCGCACCCCCGCGTCCACGTAGATGCGGTCCAACCGCAACAGCGGCATCCGGGTGGGATAGGTGCGGGCCGGCGCGCGCAGCTCCAGGGCCGCGTCGTGGATGGCCTTGCGCACCAGCGACGGCACCGCCCCGTTGCCCAGGTAGTTGAAGTCCCCGCACACCACCAGCGGGTCCTTGCGCGCCGCCTCGCGGAGGATGTCCGAGGACAAGAGCAGCGCCTCCTGCCGGCGCCGCTCGCTCATGCGCAGCCCCAGGTGCAGGCTGAAGACGTGCAGCTGCGTGCCGCCGCCCAAATCGAGGTCGCAGCGCAGCGCGCCCCGCGGCTCGCGCCGGCCCACGCTCAGGTCATAGTTCTTCGACTTGAGGATGGGCAGCCGCGACAGAATCGCGTTTCCGTAGCGCCGGCCGTTGCGCACCACGTTGGGGCCGAAGGCCATGTGCAGCCCGAGCATGTCCGCCAGGTGCTCGGGCTGGTCCTCTCGGGGCGTGACGGCGCGGAAGTCACCCACCTCCTGGAGGGCGACGATGTCCGCGTTCACCTCGCGGAGCACCGCGCCCACACGCTCCAGGTCGAAGCGGCCGTCCGTCCCGATGCCGCTGTGGATGTTGTACGAGACGAGCGTCAGCTCCACGCGCGCGGCTCACCCGTTGACGGGAAGGATGCGGCGCGCGGCCATGCGCACCACCTCGAAGGGCAGCGACGCCAACCGGGAGACGGCCTTCGCCGCGTCTCCCAACCCGCCCTGGATGGCCTGCAGCTGGCGCTGCGCCTCGTCCATCAAATCGCCCAGCCGGCCGCGCGGCGGCAGCTCCTTCGTGGGAGGCAGCGCGCCGATGGGCGCCGTGGCGCCGATGGAGGGCTCGGGGGCCTTCGCGGCGCGCTGCTGCTTCTTCGCCTTGGCGGGCTTGAACTCGGGGCCGTGGGAGAACTTGGCGTCCGGCGTGGGCCGGGCGAGCTCCTCCAGCTCCTTCTCCATCTGGTGCGCCGTGTAGAGCTCCTCCGTCTGGGCGTGGGCCTTTCCGTAGTGGATGCCCTCGTGGCTGCCCATCTCCTCCGGATGGGCGCCAGACTTCTTCAGGCGCGCCTTGTCCTCGTGACGCAGGCTGCGCTTCTGCGCCGGCAGCGTTTTCGGGACCTGGAAGTGGTCGAAGCTATAGGGACGAGGCATCCGCGAATCTCCAAGAATCGAGTCCGCCCAGAAGCTAGGGAGCCCCCTGGTCCTCGGGTACGCCTTGACGGCACATGTCCTGGCCGCCCGCCTCCTCTCCTTCCTTCCGGCCACCGACGCGCCGCGGCGTGTCTGTCCAACCCTCCGCAATACTTCACGGTCGCGGGCCCCTCGTGGAGCAGGCGGCGGAGCACGCTGGAGCAGCCGGCGTGTCGAGCGCTCCAAACATCTTCCCGCGGTGGGAAGAGCGGCGCCTCGCGTGGTGTAAGAACGGCCCATGCCTCCGCTCCCCGCTGGCCGGAAGTATTCCACCTCTCCCTACCTGCTGCTCGCCCTGCTCGCCCTCGGTGCGAAGGCGCGGGCCTCCGAGTCGTCTCCCCTCCCCGTCGCCGCGCGTCCCGTGGAAGCGCCGCCCCTGGCGGAGGGCCGGCCCGTGCTGACGCTGCAGCCCGCGGCGGCCAAGCCGGGAGACCCGGTGGTGGTGTCCGTGCGCGGCATGGCGGAGCTGCCCTCGGGCACGCTGGGCGGACGTCCCCTGCACTTCTTCCCGTGGGGCGAGGGCTTCATGGCCGTCACCGGCCTGCCGGTGGAGCTGGGCCCGGGCACGGCCGCGGTGAAGGTGCTCGGCCCGGCCGCGCCCGGCGCCGCGCCGCTGGAGCTGACCAGCGAGCTGAACGTCCTCGAGCCGGGCTACCGCGAGCGCGAGCTGAAGGTGTCCGGAAAGTACGTGGAGCCGCCGGCCAGCGTGAAGACGCGCATGGCGGAGGACCGCAAGGCCTTCGCGGCCGCCTTCTCCCAGCCCTTCGCGGCGCCCCTCTTCGGGCAGAACTTCGCCTGGCCGCGGCAGGACCGCATCACCGCGCCCTACGGAGACCGCCGCACCTTCAACGGCAAGCTGTCCAGCCAGCACTTCGGCGTGGACCTCGACGGGGACCCGGGCACGCCCGTGACGGCCGCCAATGACGGCACCGTGGTGATGACGCGCGACAACTACTCCGCCGGCAAGACGGTCATCGTCCACCACGGCGCGGGCCTCTACACGACGTACTTCCACCTGTCCCGCATCACCGTGAAGAACGGCACACCCGTGAAGCAGGGCCAGCGCCTGGGCCTCGTGGGCGGCACCGGCCGCGTCACCGGCCCCCACCTCCACTGGGGCGTGAAGGTGGATGACCTCTGGGTGGATGGCGAGGTGCTGCTGCGCCTCGACTTCTTCCCCTCCGCGGCCCCGGGCGTGGCCAGCGGGTCCACCGAGCTGGGGACTCCGTAACCGGAGTCCCGGGGCCTCAGCGGTCGTTCCACTTCGGCGGGCGCTTCTCCAGGAACGCGGAGATGCCCTCGCCAGCGTCGTCGGCGAGCACGTTCAGCGACAGCTGCGACGCGAGGTACTCCAGCGCGGCCGGCAGGGGCATGTCCTCCGCCGTGAAGAAGGCGCGGCGGCCCAGCGCCAGCACCGCCTGGCTCTTGCCGGCCAGCTTCCCCGCCAGCGCGCCCACCGCCGCGTCCAGCTCCGCCGCCGGCACCACCCGGTTGACGAGCCCCAGCGCCAGCGCGTCGCGCGCGGGCACCCTGTCTCCCGTGAGCACCAGCTCCAGCGCCCGCTTGCGGCCCAGGTGCCGCTGCAACAGCGCCATCATCATCATGGGGAACAGCCCCACGTCGATTTCCGGCGTGCCCAGCTCCGCGCCCTCCACCATCACCGCCAAATCACACGCGAGCACCAGCCCCAGGCCGCCCGCCAGCGCGTGGCCGTTGACGCGGGCCACCGTGGGCTTGCGCAGCTCCTGGAAGCGCGCCAGCAGCCGCCCATAGGAGCGCCGCCCCTCGTGCGTCGCCAGGAAGCCCTCGTCGCCCGCCATCGTCCCGAGGTCGCCACCCGCGCAGAAGACCTTCTCGCCCGCGCCGGTGAGCACCAGCACGCGGACCGCCGCGTCCGACTCGGCGCGCTCCAGCGCGGCCATCAACCCGCGCACCACCCCGGGGGACAGCGCGTTGCGGGCCTTGGGCCGGTCGATGGTCAGGAGCGCTTGGGGGCCTTGGACTTCGTAGCGGACTTCTCCAGCGGCTTCTCCGACGACTTCCATGCGGACTCCTCTTCGCCGTGGGCGCCCGAGAGGACGCCGTAAAGGAAGGAGTCGGCGATCTGCGCCTTGGCCCGCTCCAGCGCGGCGAGGTCGCGCGAGTCGGTCAGCCCCACGACGAAGGCCGTCAGCCCCATCTCGATGTTGCCGAAGAGGAGCGCGGAGGCCAGGTGCGGGTCCATGTCCGCGCGCAGCTCACCGGCGTCCTTCGCCTGCTGGAAGAGCCCCGAGCTCAGGCGGATGGCGTCCACGAAGGCCGTCTGCCGGTTGATGCGCGAGCCGGCCGGGCTGCGGGCAATCTCCAGGATGAGGACCTTCACCGCGCGCGGGTCCACCCGGTACGCCTCGAAGGCCACGTCCACGATGCCGCGCACCTTCTCCGCCAGCGCCCCTTCCGCCTCCACCACCGCGCGCACGCGCGTGACGAAGCCGCTCCAGCCCGTGTCGAACACGGTCTCCAGCAGCTCGTCCTTGTTCTTGAAGTAGTGGTAGACGAGCCCGTACGCGACGCCCGCCTCCTTGGCCACGTCCGCGATGCGGCAGCCGTGGTACCCCTTGCGGGCGAACACGTCGATGGCCGCGCGCAGGATGGTGCGGCGGCGCTCGCTCTCCCGCGAGCCGTTGTCCGCCGCCGTCTTGCTCTGCTGGCCCACGACGTCCTCCACCCGAGGGTGATTCACCAATCAACCGGAGGTGGGAACCTACGGAGCGAGGGCCCCGGGGTCAATGCCTTGTTGGCCGTCCCCAGGGCCCCTTCTGTTCCCTGCTTCAGCGCACCAGGCCACTCACGGTGGGGCCGACGATGACCACGCTGTGGCCCTCGAGCTGGGCGGCCGTGTAGTAGCACGTCGGCGCCACCGTCCAGGGCGCGGGGGGGCTGTTGATGGGGGGCTGCTCGCCACCGTCGGTGGGCGGCTCGTGGATGTCCTGCACCCGGTAGCTCTCGAACTTGAAGGACGGGTACGTCAGGGCCACGCCGGTGAGCGTGGGCGCCACCTTGACGGGGCCGGACGCGCCGCCATTGCAGCCGTCCTCCTCGGAGTTCTGGGCGATGCGGTTGTACCAGGGGTCCGACACCAGGAACTCGACCGTCTGGGAGCCGAAGTGGTCGACGATGAACGTCGTCGGGTCCACGGTGGGCAGCGGGCGGATCTGCCGGAACACCTCCGGCCCGTCCAGCGCGTGCGCCCAGCCCGTCCAGAGGATGCGCTCCTGCACCCAGATGAGCGTGGAGGCGTCGTGCCGGCCGTTCTTCCCGGTCCACTTGCCGTCGCCGTTGGAGTCCACGAAGCGCTCGTGCGGGTCCCACGTGCCGTTGTCGTTGTTGTCGACGAAGGGCTCGGTCAGGTCCTCGAACTCCTCGCCGGTGTCCCACTGGCCGTTGTTGTTGTTGTCGTCGTACGCCTCCTCGCCGCTGGTGATGGCGATGAGGGAGACGAGGTTGTCACGCGGGTTGTTGACCTTGCCCGGACGGATGGGGTCGTTGCGGCGCGGCTCGGGGCGGCGCTCGTAGGGGTTGATCTGCGTGCCGTAGCTGGCCAGCGGGTTCTCGGTCCACAGGAAGGGGTGCATCCACAGCGGGGCGACGTACTCGCCCGTGTGGGTCTCGTCCTTGGTGGGGGACCAGGTGAAGTCGACCGGCTGCACGTCCTCGGGCAGCGGCAGGGAGGACTTGTAGAGGACCTCGGCGTTGCCCACCACGTCCGTGGCCGACACCGCGCTGGGACCGATGGTGCCCGCCTCCGTGAGGAAGGACACCTGCGCGCCGATGATGCCGTCGCCGTTGCGGTCACCCACGTGGGCGATGCAGCTCACCTTCACGCCGGCGATGAGGTTGCGCGTCTCGTCCCAGGCGCCAATGGCGTGGTGCAGGCCCGAGCCCGGACCGGAGAACGAGCCACACTGGAAGGTGAACTGGCGGGCGCTGGACGTCGTCCCGGCGAAGCTCACCACCGGACTGACGGCCGTCTTCGACTCGCCGTCACCGGTGGCGGTGGCCACGACGACGACGGACGCGACACGGCCACCCCGGGCCACCACCTGCACCGAGACGATGCCGTCCTCGGCGTTGGTGACGCCCTCTTCCGGCGACAGCTCCACGCCGGGAACTTCCGACTGCAGCGAGAACGAGACGGGGGTGCCCGCCTGCGGTTGCCCGCGCGAGTCCACCGCGCGGAAGCGCAGCGTGGTGATTTCGCCCAGTCGCGGCTGAGCCGGTGACTGGTCCACGAACTCAAGTGTGGCGGGGACCGGCGACGAGCACGCCACGAACAACAAGCTCGCGAAGGCCACCCATGGGGCCAGACCCGGACGCATCAGCGGAGACTCCTTGAAGACGATGATGGAAGCGCGCTGTACGCAGGTGGCGCACAGCGACGCTTCCCTCATCTTCCCGGGCGACCTGCCGTCCAGTCAAGGACAGGACAGGAAGACCGGAGTCCCCTTGCGAACCGGGCCTGGCTCCGGGTGGGACGTCAGGCGGCGGAGCCGCTGAACATCACGCGCGCGACCCCGAGCAGGCGGTCCACGTCCCGGGCCGTGAGGCCGCGGGCACGCGCGAAGTCAGACAGGGGACGCAGCAGGTCCTCCGTCTGAGCAAGGGTCTGCTCCGTTCCCGTGAAGAGCTCACCCAGGCTGACGCCGAGGGCGTTCGCCAGGGCCGCCAGCGTCTCCACATGGGGGACACGCTCGCCGCGCTCAATCATGGAAAGGAAAGAGACGCTGATCTGAGCCCGCTCGGCGAGCTCTTCCTGCGTCCAGCGTTCCGGTCGCTGTGTGCGAAGCTCGCGGATGCGCTGACCGATTCGTTTTCCGAGGTCCGACACGAAATGACTTCTCCTGGCTGTTTCGAGGTTGGTGGAACCCCCACGCACGGCGGGTGATTCCTAGCCACCAGCACCAAATGATCCGAACCCGGCGACGCTGAGATTGATGCCGCCAAATTCCGGCGACTGATCCCGGCGCAGGATCAGAACCCCTTCGATGCGCCAGCAGTCACACGCCGGCCCGTAGGAGAGGCCGATGGTCTGCTGGGTCAGGGGTTTTGATTCCTGAGTTATCGGATCTTGGTAAAGCGGCTGCACATACGCTTCGTACCGCACTCCCAGCCCAAATCCGAGCGTCAAACGCGTACCCGCGATGAGGGCCTGCTCTCGCCTGGCCGGGGGGAGACCGGGAGCTTCGAACGATGCGCTGCCTACCAGGGTGTCCAGCCTACGACGTACGACATCGGGGCCAATGGCCAGGGGGTCGGCCCCCAGGGGTATCGCGGCGGCGTCGGTGGTGAGGAAGTCGTCGAACCGGGCGTAGAGGGCGGCGCCCTTGCCGTTGTCGATATTGAAGTCCGCGCTGAGCTGGAGGATTCGCCGGGTCTCCAGGTCGAAGCGGATCTGCCCGCCCGCCGTCAGCACGCCCGCGCTGGCGCTGAGGCGGGCGAAGGTGTCACGGAGCACCGGGCCCGTCTCCTCCGTCCGCCCGGCGACGGGGGCATGACGCGACAGGTCGAACCCCTGCCCCAGGCGCAGGCGAAGGGGCTCGCGGATGTCGGCGCCCCGCTTGAAGCCCAGCGTCTGATCCACGGCGAGCACGGCGTGCAGGAAGCCCCGGGTGCTGCCGTCCCGGCGCAGGGGAACCGCGGCGTCGATGGCGTCATAGGGCAGCGGCGTCGGGTCGTCGCCCGCGTCGACGAAGGGCACGCGGCCCAGGCCCGCGGCTCCCGCGGAGGGCACGTGCCCCCAGCCCCCGGGCACATAACGGACCTCCAGCGAGGGGGCGAGGGTGTGGCGGTAGGCCGTGCCCTGCCGGCCGGACCAGGTGGTGGCCACCTGGCTGTCCACCAGCAGCCCGGCCAGGGGATAGCCCCGCTGCCAGGTCTTCCCGGAGACCTCACCCACCCACACGTCCTGGCGCACCGCGAGCGAGGGAGAGACTCGCGCGTAGGGCCCCAGCTCGAAGGACGTGGACAGGCGGGGGAAGAAGTCCACGCGGTCTCGGGCCTCCCTGTCCTTCATGTTGAAGATGCCGTCGGACTGAAAGGCGTCGGGCCGCGCCCCTCCCGCCTCGGGGGTGTACCAGGCGGGGAAGTACTCGGAGAAGGGGTCGAAGCGCGCGTCGATGCCCTCGTCTCCGTGGCCCCCGGGCATCGGCGCGAGGCGGGAGTACTCCACGTTCAGCCCGCCCATCAGCCGCCCCACCAGGGGCCTGTCCAGCAGGGCCAGGGTGACGCCCGGGAGGCGCTGCATCGTGATGGGGCCCTTGAACTGGGACAGGGGCGGGGTCGTGGCCGCATCTCCCCGCTCGACGGGGAGGCTGTTGGCCGGGACGCGGTCGGCCTTGAAGAAGCTGTAGCCCCAGCGGATGTCCTGGCGCAGCGACACGTCCAGCCCGAGGTAGCGGTCCTCCCGGCGCTGGTGCACCGTGGCGGTGCTGCGCAGGTACTGGAACTCGCGCACGAGGATGTCCGCCGTGAGGTCGCGCGGGTAGAAGCCGTCCGACACGAAGGAGGCATCGATGCGGTCGTGCCAGCCGCCCCCCAGGTCCTGCGTGTGCTGCCAGGACGCCTCGCCCCGCAGCCCGCGGGCGCCGCCGGCAATCGCCAGCGTCCGCTCTCCGTTCTCCGCCAGCTCCCGGAAGTACCGGCCGTCCGGGTACCGCGGGTCGCGGACGGGCCGCAGGTCATAGAGCAGGCCCAGGGTGAGCCGGCCCCGGGTCCGCTCGCTGGGGACATAGCGGAACTCGGTCATCAGCCGGGGCCCCTGCACGCCCAGGTGGCGTGTCTCGCTGACGAACTTGTTATCGCCCGGGACGTAGCCGATGTAGTGGGGCTCGTTGCCGCCACCGGTGAAGTAGCCCGGCGTGAGGGTCACATCGTAGCTCGGCCCGAGCGTGATGAAGACGGGCTGCTCCAGGGCGAAGCCGTTGAGGCTGGAGATGCTGGGCTTGGGGATGAGCAGGCCCGAGCGCCGCTCGGCCAGGGGCAGGTAGAGCCAGGGCAGCGCGAAGACGGGCACCGAGCGCACGTACACGACGGGCCAGGACAGGGTGGCGCGCTCGCCGAGGGTAACGTTGGCGGAGCTGGCCTCCACGCGCCAGCTGGGCTCACCGGGGCCACACTCACAGGGGGTGAAGGCCAGGTCGTCCACGACGAAGGACTGGGGCCCGGTGCGGCGGATGCGGGTGCCGCTGAGGATGACGGGCGTCTCCCCCATGGCCCGCAGTTCCTGCGGCGTCTTGGCGGAGAGCATGGCCTCCAGCGTGACGCCGCGCTTCTGCATGAAGAGGCCGCCCTGGAGGTTGGCCTCGAACGAGCGCATGTCCACGCGCACCGAGTCCGCCACCGCGGCCATGCCGCCGGGCCCGACGAACATGACGTTGCCGTCGGCGGTGGCGACCTGGTTGGCCTCGTCGTACGTCACCTCGTCGGCGCGCAGCAGCATGTCCCCGGTGCGCAGCTCGCAGTGGCCGCGCGCGATGAGGACCTGCTTGTCGGCCTCGTAGGCGACGAAGTCCGCGGCCAGCTCCACCGTCTCGCCCGTGGGGAGCTGGACCTGTGTGGCGAGGGGAATCTGCGCCGAGGAAACGAGCAGCGCGGCGGCGAGCGGGACGAGGATGCTCATTCAGGGGTGACGGTATGCCGCGCCCGGGCCGCGCGGCGCGCCCTTTTCAACGCCCTGTGCGCTGGAAGTCCAATGAAATGACGTTGCCGTCCTGGCGGGCCTGGTAGGGGGCCTGCTGGCGCAGGTTGATGGTGACGCGCACCGCCCGGCCCGAGGCATCCGCCTCCACCCGCGTCACGGGGGAGTTGAAGAAGGACGTGTCCAGCGGACGGGTGTTGTTGCTCAGGTCGATGCGGGTGTTCTCCAGCTCCAGCACCACCGCGCCGCCCTCCTCGCTGACGGTGTAGCGCGCCGGCTCGTTGGTGCGCACGAAGACGCGCGAGGCGCCGGCCTGCTGCTGGAAGCCGACGAGCGTCATCGTCTTGCGGCGCGAGGACACCTCCACCGGGCCGGACGCGCCGCCGGAGACCTCCAGGCGCTCGCTCTCGCGCGGGGTGTTCATGGCGACGGCCTCGGACTTGCGGCTGGCGCGGGCCTCGGCCTGGCGCTGGCGGCGCTCCTCGGCGGCGGCCTCCTGCTCGGCGCGGCGCTCCTCGGCGGCGGCCTGGGCGGCGGCGCGGCGCTCCTCGGCGGCGGCCTCCTGCTGGGCGCGGCGCTCGTCGGCGGCGCTCTTCGCGGCGGCGCGGGCCTCCTCCTGCTGGCGCTTCTTCTCGTCGGCGGCGGCCTGGGCCGAGGCGCGGGCCTCCTCCTCCTGGCGCTTCTTGTCGTCGGCGGCGGCCTGGGCGGCGGCGCGACGCTCCTCCTCCTGACGCTTCTTGTCGTCGGCGGAGGCCTGGGCGGCGGCGCGGCGCTCCTCCTCCTGACGCTGGGCGGCGGCGCGGGCCTCCTCCTCCTGGCGTTTGCGGGCGTCGGCGTCCGCCTGGGCAGCGGCGGAGGCCTCGGCGGCGGCCTTCTCCTGGGCCTCCCGGTCGGCACGGGCGGCCGCGGCGGCATCGGCGGCGGCCTTCTCCTGAGCCTGGCGGTCCGCCTCGGCGGCGGCGGCGGCCTGGGCGGCGGAACCGTCCGTGGTGGGGGTGGCGGCGGGCGCGGCCTCCGGCTGGGCCGGCGCCTGCGCCACGGCCTGGCCTCCGCCCCCGGCGACCCGGATGACGAGGTTGTTTCCGTTGGCCTGGATGTCCGTCTCCACCTCGCGCTCGTAGCCGATGAGCACGCGGGCGATGGCGGAGGCGTCCGAGCCGTAGCTCGCGGTGCGGATGCCCGTCACCGTGCCATTGCCAATCTGCAGCTCCTCCGGGACGTTGGAGAAGACGGCCTCGGAGATGTCGATGACGAGCCGCGGCGGGTCCGTCATCGTGAAGGTGGTGAAGTTCGGCTTCTTCGTGCCGGCAATGGTGACGGTGCCGCCATTCACCTGCACGCCGGTGATGGTGTTCAGGTCCGCGGCCGGCGCCTGCGCGAGCGCCACCATGGGCACGAGCACGACACCGAGCAGCCACACGGCAAAGGCCTTCATCGACCACTCCCCTTCACGTTGACAGAGAGCGCGGATGCTAGCACGCGCCCTCGACCCTCCAACTTTCCGTCCGGAGTCGACGGGCGCCAACCACGCGCCCCCACCGCGTGCCGCCCCCACGGACACCCATCC
>NZ_JABBJJ010000013.1 GCF_012933655.1 Pyxidicoccus fallax
GCCCCGGACGCCAGCCGCCCCACGCCTCCGGGCGCCATGTTCGCCCCGCCGCCGGTGGACGATGTCAGCCTCATTCCCACCCTGGAGGAGGCGGAGCGCATGCTCATCGCCCGTGCCATGACGGTCACCAAGGGGCACAAGGGTCGCACCTGCCAGATTCTTGGAATCAGCCGGCCCACCCTGGAGCGCAAGCTCCAGAAGTACGGTCTCGCACAGGGACAGGGTCCTCAGGTCCACACCTACCCCGTGAAGGACGCCTCGTGAACACTGTCACGGCTCCGACAGTGACGCGGCCGGTTTGAACGTTTCGTTCAACTTGATCAGACTGTTTGAACGTTCTGTTTCAGGTTTTGGACACAGAGCGGGGGGCGATGCGGGCCTGTAGCGCTAAGTACCCGGCATTACTCAATGTGTTCCCCCGGTGGCACTTCATTCCCGGCTGGCACGTAACTTGGAAAAGGAAACCCCCGTTCGCCGCTGAAGCAAGCGGCCGGTCTTCCCCACCTTTCCTTCTTCCTTCCACGGAGTGATTGCCATGCACGGATTCAACCGCCCCCTCGGCCCCATCGGTTCCAACGTCGTGGCGCCGCTGCAGACGACCAGCTCCGGGATGATGGTCACCGCCAACAAGCTCATCCCCGGGCAGGAGGCCATCGACTTCAAGGGGTACTTCAAGGTCGAGTCCTTCCCGCACAACTCCACCATCTACCGCCCCGGCGACAACACGGACCGCGTGTACCTGCTGAAGTCGGGCCGCGTGCGCCTGATGCGCATTGGCAAGAACAGCACCCGCTCGGTGGTGTCCATCCTCCGCCCGGGCGACCTGTTCGGCGAGCTGTTCCGCCCCGAGGGCACGCCCATCGAGGAGATGGCCGTGGCGGCGGGCGAGGCCGAGGTGTGGAGCATCGAGGGTCGTGACTTCCGCGCCCAGCTGGAGGCCCGTCCGGCCCTGGCGGTGGACGTGGTCCGCGCCTACGCCGAGCGCGTCCGCTCGCTGCGCAAGCGCGTGCTGGGCCTGACGTTCAAGGAGGTTCCGGCCCGCCTGGCGGACACCCTGCTCACCCTGGTGGAGGCGCACGGCGAGCGCTGCCCGCACGGCGGTGAGACGGACCTGCGCGGCATCACCCAGCAGGACCTCGCGGACCTCGTCGGCGCCTCGCGCTCCTTCGTGTCCACGCTCATCAACGAGATGAAGCGCGAGGGCGTGCTCGGCAACGTCGGCCGCATCCTCTGCGTGCGCGACCAGAAGGCGCTGCGGAAGATCGCCTCCAAGGAGAAGTGAGCCGTTACTTCCCGCGGTGACTCGCGGGAATGGATGCCAGACCTCGGGCCTGTCCGCGCGACCTTCGCGTGGCCGGGCCCGTGGCGTTTTCTGAGAGGCCGAGAGGCCGGGCCGCGCGGGGTGCATGGAACGTTGAATGCCCTGCTCCGTCCTGGACCGGACGATCTCCCACGCTCGTTGCACGGAACGTTCAGGGCCCCCCTGCCCGCCCCAGGTTCGGGCCCGGGCGCCACGCGCCTTGCACGAAACGTCAGGCCCCTGAGCCGCGCGGGGCGGCTTCCAGCGGACCACACGCGTTGCACGAAACGTCGGTGCGAAGGCGCGCGGAACGGGCGATGCGGGATGCACGAAACGTCGATAACCCGACGCGCCCCAGGAGCGGGGCGCGCACATCGCACGAAACGTAGACGCTCCGGCGCCCTGGGAGCAGGCCGCGCACACCGCACGAAACGTCGACGCGAGGGTGTGCGGCACGACGGCGCGGGTTACGCGAAACGTCAACGCGCCGCCGAGCGGGAGCGGACCGCGCACACCGCACGAAACGTAGACGCCCTCCGCTCACGGGGAGCAGAGGGCGTCCGGTGCTTCGCGGCGGTTGAACGAGACGTCAGGCGCGCGGCGCGCGCAGCTCCTCCACCTCGGTGCGCAGCAGCCAGTCGTCCGGGAAGTCCGTGGCGGCGGCGGCGATCTGCGCCAGCCGCTCGGGCTTCACGGTGCGCGCCTCGCGCATCTGACGGACCTCGCGGTAGAGCGCGGCCAGCGACGGGTGCAGGGCCAGGGCCTTGCGCGAGCGCGCCTTCGCCTCGCCGTCCCCCTCCGAGAAGGCGCTCATCTCGCCGAACCACCGGTCCCACGTCTCCGGGTCCGCCGGCCCACCCGCCACCGACGGCAGGTGCGTGCTGACGAAGAGCTTCGTCACCGCCGGCAGGTCCAGCTCGCGCCCGGCCAGCCGGCCGCGCAGCGCCAGCACCTCGCCACCGCCCGCGGCGAAGCCCTCGAGCACGAGCCCGCTCTCCAGCGCCAGCTTGAACGGCCCGCGCTCCGGCAGCGCCGCCTGCCCGAAGGCCACC
This sequence comes from Pyxidicoccus fallax, assembly GCF_012933655.1. GTDB lineage: Bacteria > Myxococcota > Myxococcia > Myxococcales > Myxococcaceae > Myxococcus > Myxococcus fallax. Next base: position 2,353 of record NZ_JABBJJ010000013.1, read on the forward strand.
AGCGCGGAGCCATTCCACGGCTTCTCTCCTCCCGCCTTGCCTTCCCGCGACGAGAGGATGGGGCCGTCCATGTACACCAGCGCCGTGGTGAGCCCCGAGGCCAGCGGCCGGGGCGCGGCCACCATCTCCAGCACCCGGCCCGTCACCTCGCGCCCGTCCGCGAGGACGAGGTGATTCACCGTGCGCGCGCGCCGCGCCTCCTCCAGCCCGAAGTCCCCGCCCCGCTTCCACGCCAGCGTGGACTCGAACTCGCGCAGCACCTCGAACAGGTGCTCGAAGTCCCGCGCCACGAACAGCTGCGGCTGCATCCGGGTGATGTCGTAGTCCGTGTCCGCGCAGGCCACGCTCAAGGGCAGCTTCTTCACCGCCGGGGTGAGGCAGTGCTTCGCCTCGCCGATGCTGGACAAAATCCCCGCGCCATAGATGCGCGGACGCTCCAGGTCGCCGATGAGGCCGTACTCCGCCGTCCACCAGTACAGGCGGCTGGCCCGCGTGCTCTCGCTGACGAAGCGGCGGCTCGCGCTCGCCGCCTCCAGCCGCGCCTGGGCGTGGGCCACCTCCTCCTCGCTGGCGTCCGGGTCCTCCTTCACCACCGACAGGTTGCGGATGGCCTCGAAGACGGCCTGGTCCTCCACGCTGGCGATGGACTTGAAGCCCACCAGCCCGCACGCCTTGAGGTACTCCGCGTAACGGCGGTTGGCGATGATGGGCGCGTGGCCCGCGCTCTCATGGACGATGTCCGGCGCCGGCGTGTATTCGATGTGCTCATGCGTGCGGATGTCCGCGGCGATGGCCAGCACGCCCAGCGCCTGCAGCTCCGTGAAGACGGCCGGAGGGATGAAGCCGCGCACGCCCACGCACGCCCAGCCCAGGCGCGAGAGCTTCTCGTTCATCTCGTCCAGGCTGGGGATGCACTCCGAGCCGATGCCCGTCGCCTCCAGGCCCTCCAGGTAGACGGAGTGGGCCTTGTCCGCCAGGTGGCCGCGCAGCTTCCCCAGGATGTTGCGCCACACGGCCTGATCCCGCGCCGTGTACGCGGCATAGTCCTGGCTCACCACGAAGCGACGGAGGTGAGCAGGCAGGCGGGCTATGGTCCGTTCCGTGGGAGTCATCGTTGTGCACCTCTGGCAGAATCTTCTACCCTCCAACGATAACTCGTCTAGGCCCAAACGGAAATCCGGCAGAATTCGACGGCTTCGTCGTTTTAACGACGGAAGTTGGGCAGGCTGCGAATGCCGTCCAGGAGGCTGCGCGCTCCAGGGCTGAGCGAGCCGGTGGGCCAGAGGGCGACGACCTCCACGGCCTGGGGCTCCTCCTCCCTCAGCGGCCAGGCGCGGATGTCGTGGGGAAAGGGGTGCATCAGGCGCAGGTCCGGAGCGATGGCGCAGGCCTTGAAGGCCCGCAGCAGCTCGTACATGAGGAGGAAGCTCTCCGCGCGGGCCACCTCCATCACCGTCACCCCATGCGTGGCGAAGCGCGCGCTGTTGGCGCCTCCGTAGGGGTCGTCCCGCAGCCAGTCGACGAAGGGCTGCCCCTCCAGCTCCTTCACGTGCAGCGAGCGCCGGTTGGCGGCCTGCTCGACGAGCGGGTTGTCCGGCCCGGCAATCACGACGAAGGCCATGCGCAGCAGGGACTCGGCCTCCACGCCCTCGTGGGGAGGCAGCGGGGTGAAGTCCAGGGCGAGGTCCAGCTGCCGCGTCTGGACCTGGCGGATGAGCTCGTGGGGACCGCCGAAGCTCAGCACCAGCTTGAGGCCGGACGCGGCGGCCTCGCGCGCCACGTTGCCCAGCAGCGACAGGGACAGCGTGGGATTGAGGCCCAGGCGCACCACGGGCTCGGCGCTGGCCAGATCCCTCAGCCGCTTCATGTCCAGCTGGTGCAGCGGCGTCTGGGTGCCCGCGAAGAGGCGCTCGCCCCGGGCGGTGAGCTGCAGGCGGCGGCCGGGGCCGCGCTCCAGCAACGGGGCCCCTTCCGCCACGGCCAGCTCCAGGGCGCGGATGTGCTCGCTCACCACGGAGCGCGCCACGCCCAGGTGCTCGGCGGCGGACTCGATGCTGCCGGCCTCCACGGCGGCGGCGAAGGACTCCAACCAGACCAGGTGCCGGACGAGCTTTCGCGGGGGCATGGGCTCCATCCTGGCACCGGCCTCCCAGTGGGACACGGGCGTTTTGTGGCCCGGAACCGGCGCCCGCGAGTGGACGGAAACCGCGCTGCTCGTGCGCTCCCCGGGCCCTCATGCTCCCTGGCTGGAGGACCGGCCGGGCTCCCGTCACTTCTTGAACATCCGCCCACGGCGGGCTAGCAGGGAGCGCGATGTCACGAAAGCCCCACGCCCCTCCCGCCCTGGCAGGGCTCCTCCGCCGGCTGGACGAGGCTCGGCCCCTGCTGGGGCCCTCGCTGCTCTGGTGCGTGCTGCACGGACTGCTGTCGCTGGCCTTCTTCGGAAGCGCTCTGCTCTCCGCGGCGGGGCGACTGGCTCCGGCCCTGCGGCCGCTGGTGCTGGCGGGAGGCGTCGTCCAGGCGCTGTTCCTCGGCCTGCTCATCTTCCTGGTGACGCTGCCGCTGGCGCTGCTCGGCCGCCGCTACGCGGTGGGCGTGGCGGGGGTGACGGCGCTGGCGGTGGCGCTGTCCGGCGTGGACTCGCTCGTCCTGTCGTCCCTGGGCTTCCACATCAACGGCTTGGTGCTGGCGGTGGCGCTCCAGCCGCGCGCGCTGGCGGAGACGGGCCTGTCGCCCGTCGAAGTCACCCTGGCCGCGGCCGGTGCGTTGGCGTTGCTGGGGCTGGACGTGTGGGCGGGGGTCCACTTCATGCGGCGGGTGCGTGCCCCTCGCCGGGTGCTGGCGGCGGTGGGCGCGCTCGTCCTGCTGTGCACGGGCGAGCGGCTCTTGAGCGCGTACCTCATCTTCTCGCACGGAGGCGCCGTGCAGCATGCCGCCACCACCCTGCCCCTGCAGGCGCCGGTGCGGATGAACACGCTGCTGACGCGCCTCACCGGACACCCGCCCGCCGCGGGCCTGCGCCTGGGCGTCAGCCCCGAGGCCGGCGCGCCCGCGGCCACCATCGACCCGGCCGACGTGCGCTTCACGCGCCGGCCCGACATCCTCGTCATCCTCGTGGAGAGCCTGCGCGACGACTTCTTCCGCGAGGACGTGATGCCGAACCTGTGGCGGCGGGCGGAAACCGGAACGCGCTTCATGCTCCACCACAGCGCGGCGAGCTCCACGGACTACTCCCTCTTCAGCCTCTTCTTCGGGCTGGAGGCCCAGCGGCGCGACGCGGTGGTGGGCGCCGGGCGCGCGCCGCTGCTCTTCCCCGCGCTGCGGCACAACGGCTACCACCAGGCCTTCTTCGCCGCCTCCTCCGTCGACTGGATGGGCCTGAAGGACACCGTCTTCCGCGACGTGCAGGGCGGCCTGCGCACGGACTACACGGGCCGCAGCCACCTGCGCGACGAGGCCATGGTGAAGGACGCGCTCGCGGTGGTGGAGACGGCGCCGGCGGACACGCCGCTCTTCCTCTTCCTGTTCTTCGCCGGCACGCACTTCGACTACGACTACCCGCCCCGCTCGGCGGTGTTCTCTCCGGCCTGGAACGGCAAGGGCGGCCTCGCCACGGCGGGCATTCCCGCGGAGCACATCAAGGCGCGCGCGTGGAATGCCGCCTACGAGGTGGACACCAAGGTGGAGGCGCTGCTGTCGCGCATCGAGGCGGTGCGCGGCGCGCGGCCGCTCGTCATCTTCACCGGGGACCACGGCGAGGAGTTCCGCGAGCACGGCCGCGTCGGCCACGCCAGCGACGTGACGGCGTCCCAGCTCCACGTCCCCATGCTCATCTTCGACGAGCGGCTCCCTCCGGGCGAGGTGGACGCCGTCACCGGCCACATCGACGTGGTGGCCACCCTGTTCGACCTGCTGGGCGACACGCATGACCCGTCGCTCCTGGGGGACGGCATCCCCATGACGCGGCCGGATCCGGACCGCTACCTGCTCGCCACCATCGGCTGGGAGCCGCTGTACGCGCTCATCGGCCGGGAGCTGAAGGTGCGCTTCGGCGCCGGCCTCCCCGGCACGGAAATCACCGACGTGAAGGACCGCCCGCTGCCGGACGCGCGGGCCCGCTTCGCCGCGGAGGCGCCCCGCATCCTGCGGCGGCTGCGCGGTGGGGAGGACACCCCCGCGCCCGGGCCCGCCGCCGCGAGCCCGGCCACGCCCTGAGGCCCGCGCGTCAGAAGCGGAACCTCACGCCCAGCGCCAGCGAGAAGAGCCCCGTCTCCACGGTGCCGGGGTCCTGGAGGAAGTGGATGATGCGGTAGTCCGTGGCCACCAGCTCGAAGTAGCCCTCCAGCAGCCGCAGCCCCAGCGCGGGCACCGGCCGCCCCGCGCCGGCCCCCAGGAGCAGCGCGGGCCGCAGCCCCGTCTTGAACCAGTAGTAGCCGTCCTCGTACCGGTCCGGCAGGCGCACGAAGTAGGCGTCACCGAAGGTGTAGCTGAACAGCATCCCCACCGTGAGGGGCCGCACGCTCCAGCCCTCCCACTCGAGGCGGAACGGGTGCAGCTGCCCCTTCAGCGTGAGCGTGAGGAAGTCCTCTCCCGCCACCAGCGGCGGCGCCCAGCCCAGCAGCAGCCCGGCCTCCACCGACTCGTCCAGGAAGGACCACCCGGGCCCGCCGGAGAACAGGCCGATGGAGCCCGCGAACTGGAACGTCGCATGGTCCGGCACGTACCAGGGCGGCCCCTCGCGCGACGGCTCCGAGAGCGCCGCGGTGGAAACCAGGAGGAGCGCCGCCACGAGGAACGCCCGCGAGTGCCAGCCCGCCGCCATCAGTAGAAGACCCGCTCCACCTGGACGGACTCGCCCTGGACGCTGACCAGCAGGTAGTTGCGGTTCTCCAGCGAGTCCGCGACGAAGTAGCGCACGCCCTGGCGCTCATTGCTGTCGAACCGGTGGATGTGCGCGTGGAAGGAGACGGACACCCCGCGCTCGGCCTGCAACGCCTCCAGCGGCTGGGACAGCGTCGCGTCGAAGTCTCCATGCCCCGGCGGCACATGGGAGAAGGTGAACAGGTGCGTGAGGCCCGGCTCCGGCGTGAGCGCCTCGCGCAGCGCCTCCAGGTCCGGCACGTTGCCCGGGAAGCCGTACTCGCGCGAGTTGGAGTCGTAGAGGACGAAGCGGCTGCCCGCGTAGTCGAAGGAGAGGAAGGTCGGCCCGAAGGTCCGCCGGTAGATGTCCGCCCCGGTGCCCAGCACGTCATGGTTGCCGATGACGGCGAAGTACGGCACCGGCAGCTCCTCCAGGAGCCCGGCCGCCCACTCGTACTCCTTCGCGGAGCCGTACTCCGTCAGGTCCCCGAGCTGCACCACGAAGGCCACGTCCCGCCGCTGGATGTCCCTCACCGCCGCGGCGGACTCGTCCAGGAACAGCTGCATGTCCCCGATGACGGCGAAGCGGAACGCGCCCTCCCGGGTGTCGCGCCGCAGCCGCTCGAGCGAGCGGGCATGCCGGTCCCTGTCCCCCCCACGAAGCTCGTAGGGGTGGAACTCGAAGACGCCGCAGCTTCCACAGAGCAACAGGAGCAACGGCCATGGCATCCACCAGCGCACGCCCGCGAGGTAACGGCGGACCCCGGGGCCTTCAACCCGCGATGCCCACAAATCAATGGCGCCCCCGGGCGAAACCCGGGGTGCCATCGACTATCGGACACACGCTCCGGGCCCGGGAACGGCTGGCCCCTACGCCGCGGCGGCCTTCCCGCCCTCCCAGTCCTCCACCTCGTAGAGGAACTTCGAGCCGCCCATCAGCTTGCGGTTGGCCGAGGTGCTCTGCACGAAGACGACGTACTTCTCCAGGCTGGCGGGGCGGATGCGCACCGTCTCGCCGGGAGGCAACCCGAGCATCTCCCGCGCGCGCTCGCCGCTGTAGAGGTCGCCCGTCTTCCGGTCCATCAGCACCACTTCCTTGTGGCCCTGGATGGTCTCCGTCTTGGTGAACTCGTAGAAGCCGCGGCCCGTCTTGAAGCCCAGGCCGTTCTCCTGGACGAACTCCTTGATGGGCATGGCGCGGTCCACGTCCAGCACCTGGAAGCGGCCCGGCGGCACCGCGCGCAGGTCCGCGGCCCCGAAGACGGACGGCGTGGAGCGCCGGAGCATCGTGCTGAAGATGGCGTTGAGGCCGCGGCTCATCCGGCCCTCCTTCACCACCTCCGCCTCGTAGTCCTGGAGCTTCGCGTCCGACGACTGCTTGTAGCAGATGGCCAGCAACATGTCGGTGACGTGGGCGAACTGGTCCAGGCTCAGGTGGAACCCGCCCGACTTCTCCGCCAGCTCCCGGTAGAAGGCCGTCGCGTGGCCGCGCGCGAGCGCCTGCACCCCGTACACCGGCACGCCCATCCGACCCAGCGCGTCCACCTCCTTGCGCCAGTCCAGCCGCTTCGGGTTCTGGCTCGGCGCGTGCGGCACGTCATCGCCAATCAGGACGAACGCGCGCGTGTACCCCACCGTCCATGAGAGGGATTGCGCCTCGCGCAGCACCAATTCATAGCACTCCGGGGCGTCACCACCACCCGTCTGTCCCACGCGGTCCACGAAGCGCACGACGGCGTCCTCGTCGTCCGTCAGGTCCAGCACCTTCGTCACATAGGTGGAGCCCGCGTCGCAGTAGTCCCCGTGCGCGATGATGCCAATGCGGATGCCCGGAATCTCCTTCATCAGCCGGGACACCGTGCCCCGCAGCTTCTTGCGCACCTGCGCGAGACACGGATACATGCTGCCCGTCGTGTCGAAGCTGAAGACAATCTCGACGCGGTTATCAATGACTGACGTGCTCATCGTATGGCCCCCTCGTGTGTGCCGACGAGAAGAACCATACGTGGCGGGTCTGACATCCGACGGGGCCCCGGAGCCGGGCGCTCCGGGGTTTTTCCGGCACCTGGAAGATGCTCCGGGCGGCGCCTCAGAACGTGAACATCATGCCGGTCTCCAGGCCCGCGGCGGAGGTGCTGCCCTGCACGCGGCCCACGTCCACCGCCTGGAGGGCGTGACGGGTGTTGAGGAAGAACGGCTCCACCACCAGGGCCAGCGAGGGACTGGGACGGTACTCGTAGCCCACGCGCACGCTGCCGTTGCGCAGCAGTCCCGGTCCGGTGCCAGAGAGGGTGCCGCTGCCGAGCGCGGGGACCGAGCCATCCGGAGCGGGGGCGTACCCGTAGGCCGGCACGACGCGGTCCAGGGTGAGCATCCGCGCGAAGCCCGCCGAGGCGTACACGACGTGGCGCTCGGAGAGCGTGTGCCTGGCGCTCACGAAGCCGCTCACGCCCCGGTTGTCCGCCGCGAAGCTGCCCTGCGGGAGCGAGAGCATCCCCAGGTTGGCGGTGTTCTGCCCCACGTTCAGCTCCACCCGGAGCGTGGTGCTCGCGAAGGGCACCCACTCGCCGAAGACGTCGGCATGGGCGGCGAGCGCCTCGCGGTCCTCGGCCCCGCCGGTGCCCGCGAAGGTGAGCCGGGTGGCCAGGGCGCTCACGCCGACGCGGCTCTTGCCGAAGAGCACGGCCCCGCGCACGGCGAACGTGGGCAGCCCCAGCTCCAGCTGCGAGTCCCGCGCGGTGGGGTTGGCGCCCGGGAAGCCGATGGCCGCGCCCACCTCGGAGTGCGGGCCGGTGTGCAGGTAGCGGACCTGGAGGCGCATGAAGCCCTCGTTGCCGCCCTGGAAGAGGGCTCCCACCAGGTTGAGGGTGTACGGGGCCAGGGGCGCGACGAGGTCCCAGTCCTGCCCGATGGAGAGGGTGTCCTCCGGCGTCACCTTCCAGTCCGCCCGGGCGATGCGCAGGCGCGGATTCGCCTGCACCGTGGGCGTGGCCTTGGCGAAGTCGACGAAGTCGAGCTCCACCTGGCCGCGAAAGGCCCCCTTCTCGTTCACCCAGATGCCGAAGCGGGTCTGCTGCACCTGGAAGCTGAAGCGGTCGTGCTCCGGCTTCGTGGCGAGCGCGTGGTTGCCGGCCGCCGTCACCGCCACCATGGTCTGCTGGGTGAAGGACTCCAGGGCGGAATTGCCCACCACCACGCGCGGGTTGAGCGTGCCGTACACGCGCACGAGCGGGGCCTCGGGGGCGGCGGGAGTGCTCTGGGCGGCGGCGCTCGGAGGCGGAGGGGTCGCCGCGGCCGGAGGCTGCTCCGCGCCCTCGGCATGGGCCATCGGGGCCGCGAGCAGCGCGAGGCAGAGCGGTGAGAGGTGGAGAGGAGATAGCGGGCGGGAACTGTGGCGCACGGGGGTCCTCGGCAGGGGAAAAGGTGCGGTTCCCTTACCAAGTGCAAAGCAGGGGCCGCGCTGCCCTCGTGCGAGAAATGACTGGTGGCGCGCACTTCTTGCGCGTTGTGGCCAGGAAAGCGAACGCCTTCGACACGCCCCCGCATGGGCTCGGGGCGCCTCCCGCCATCCAGGAACAGCCAGTCCAGGCCCCCTCCTGCGTATTCCGGGAGCAGCCGGCCCGCGCGAGGTGCCGCTCAGGCAGGGGCCGTCCAAGGCGCGGAGCCCTGCTCGATGGCGTCTTCCATCGGGTGGAGCGACGATGCATTCAAGCGGCGTAGACGGCTGGAGGGCTGTCCCACTCCGGGACAGGGAGGACGTGTGCGGAATCAGGTGTGGTGCTCGGTCCTGGCGGGTGCGCTCGTCTCGGTGATGGCGGGCTGTGGCGAGAAGTCCGTGTCGCCGGACGGTGAGGGGCCGGACGCCGGGCCCGTGCTTCGCGCTCCGGACGCGGCGCTCGTCCAGCGCATCGAGGAGGTCCGGACGCGCGTCCTCGCGGACACCTGCTTCCGCGAGCACCCGGGCAGCGCGGAGTGCGCGTGGGTCGACCACCCGTTCGACCCGGCGGAGTTCTCGATGACGGAGGGCACCGGCGAGGCCATCCTCGTCGTGGACGACTTCCGCGGCCTTCCGCCCATGCTGCTGCGCTACCGGAACCGCCTCCGTGGCTACTTCCGCACGACGGAGGATGGGACGCTCGCGCCCATCCCGTTCACCTGGCACCTGCCCGCCGGGCTCCACGACGCGCTGACCGCGTTCGCGGGCCCGGGCATCATCCCGGCCGAGTGGCTGAGCTCCCTGTGGGAGCCCCTGAACGGCGCCTACGGCTCCCTCGACCTGGGGGGCCTCGGCCATGGCTACATCGTGCTGTCCCTGCTCGTGGAGGCCAGCCCGCGTCAGCCCCTCGTCCTCTGGAAGGACGAGGGCTTCGAGGTGGCTCCGCGCGAGGCGTTCTGCGCGCCGACCGCGACACCCGAGACGCTCGAGCCGTTGCACGCGCACGCCCGGAGGAAGGCCGACTCGCTCCGGTCCGTCATGCGCGAGCTGAACGTGCGGTTCATCAACTTCAGCCGGGGGGAGACCGTCGCGACGCTCCGCGACACCTGGGCGCGACTCTGTGGCGCCACGCCCCCGTCCGACGAGGTGCTCCGCGCGAAGCTGCTGACGGTGGAGCCGGTCATGGAGGTGCTGTTCGGCTCTCCAGGGGTCTTCGCGGCCCACGCCGCGGGCTACGTCTCCGGACCGGACGTCTCGCCTTTCGACTTCCCTTCCGAGCGCCATCCCAACCGCCTGCGCGTCGGCTTCTTCAACTCGCTGGACTCGGGTCTGGACGCGGAGGGTCACGGGCCGTACGCGAACCTCGAGGGCCAGCCCGCCGCGCACGCCGTGGACATCTACCTGAACGCCGGCATCCGTCCGAGCAGGCCCTTCGACTTCAACCGGACGCCGATGCTCCAGGTGGATGGCTTCGGCGTCTCCATCGGCCCCTTCAGCAGCTTCATGCAGACCTCGTGGATGGCCCCCATCGCGCTGTCGACCTTCATCTACCGGCGGGACGGCGCCCACGGAGGAGAGGCGCTGTCGGACGCGCTCATCCAGCGCATCATCGATGAGATGATACCGCCCGGCTGCGCGGACCTGCCCGGAGGCCGGTGCAGCTACCAGGACCCGCTGAAGTTCGGCCAGACCGAGGCCATGCGCCTGGGCTACCGGGCCGTCGAGTACGCCGCGCCCTGACGCGCGTGCTCTATTCTCCAGGCGCGTTTCACGGAGACCCTTCCTTGAGAGTTCCCTCCTCGCGCTGGGGCATCCTGGCGCTGCTGCTCGCCGCCTGCTCCGCGCACCGCGCGCCCACCGGAGCCCCTCCCAACGAACCCACCGAGCGGGAGCTGCGCGCGCGCATCTACCTGGCGAAGGGAGACGCGGCCATCGAGTCGAAGCAATGGGGCCTGGCCGCGGGGGCCTTCACGCTCGCGCGCGCGGCATGGGATTCACCGGAGGCACAGTGGGGACAAGCCTGGGCCACGGACCGCGCCTCCACGCCGCGCTGGACGAAGAAGTTCGAGGGCTCGGTGCTCGCCCTCGCCTTCTCTCCGGACGGACAGGTGCTGGCCTCCGCGGGCTACGACTCCGTCCTCCGCCTCTGGAACGCGAGCAGCGGCGAGCTGCTGGCGAAGCTCGAGGGACACCCGGCCGAAATCCACGCCGTCGCCTTCTCTCCGGATGGCCGCTGGCTGGCGGCCGCGGGACGGCCCGGAGACATCTGGCTCTGGGACTGGCGCGAGGGCCGGCGGGTGGCACTGCTCCAGGGACACTCGGACGTGGTGCGCGGGCTGGCGTTCTCTCCCGACGGAAGCCGGCTGGCCTCCTGCGGCCTGGACAAGACGGTGCGCGTCTGGAGCACCGGCCCCTGGACCGAGCAGCTGCGGTTCGAGCACGACGACTTCGTCATCGCCGTGGCCTTCTCCGCGGATGGCGGGCGGCTGCTCTCGACGAGCATGGACCGGAGCGCGCGGGTGTGGGACCTGGCATCTCGCAAGGAGGTCCACCGCCTCCTGGGCCATACGGAGAAGGTGGAGTCGGGCGCCTTCTCCTCCGACGGGCAGCTCATCATGACCGCCGCGGCGGACCGCACCCTGCGCTTCTGGAGCGCGCGGACGGGGCAGCTCGTCAACGTCCTGCGCAACCTGGGCGATGTCTCGGTGGCCGCCATCGACGCCCGGTTCCGGCTCCTCGTCCAGGGAGGCTGGGATGGGCGCGTGCAGCGCGTCGACGCTCGCGACGGCGAGCCACTGGAGCGACTGGACGCTCATCATTCGTTCGTGGCGAGCGTGGTCCTCTCGCCCGACGGCCGCGCGTTCGCCTCCGGGGGAATGGATGGCGTCCTGAATGTCTGGTCCCGCCCGGAGGCTCCCGCGGAGGTCGTCCTGCGCGGCCACGGAGAGTGGATGGAGACGCTGGCCTTCACCCGGAAGGACGAGCTCTTCACGGGCGCCGAGGACGGCATGCGCCGTTGGCACGTCTCGGATTGGAACGACGTGCAGGTACGCCAGGAGACGGCGGAAGCGGTGGTGTCCCTGGCGGTGAGCCCCGACCGCCAGCTCGTCGCGGCGGGCACCACGAAGGGCGCCGTGCGGGTGCTGGAGGCTGGCTCGGGGCGACAGGTGCTGGAGCTCTCCGGTGTGAATGGCTCCGTGCGCGCGCTGGCCTTCAGTCCGGATGGGAAGGTGCTCGCGGCGGGCGGAGACCCGGACATCCATCTCTGGTCGGTTCCCTCGGGCACGGCCCTGGGCCGGCTGGTGGGGCACACGGCGAAGGTCTGGACCCTGGCCTTCGACGGAACGGGCGAGCGGCTCGCGTCCGGTGGCTCCGACAAGACGGTGCGCGTCTGGGACGTGGGCCGGCGTCAGCCGCGCTTCCACCTGGACGCGGGAGAGCGTGTCCGGGCGGTGGTCTTCACCCCATCCGGCGACACGCTGGTGACGGCGGGGATGCGGCAGCCCATCCGCTTCTGGAGCGCCGCGGAAGGCCGGCTGCTGAAGACGCTCGACGAGGGCAGCGTGGGTATCCTGGCCCTGGCGATATCACCGGACGGCCGGTTCCTGGCCTCGGGCGGATTGGACATGCGGGTGAAGGTCTGGAGTCTCCCCGCGGGCGAGCTGATGGGACAGGTCTGGGGCCAGCAGGGCTTCCTGGCCGCCATGGCCTTCTCTCCGGATGGCTCGGTCCTGGCCGTGGGCGCCTCGGACAGGACGCTCAAGCTGCTCCGGTTCGACAGCATCGCGCACCCGCCCGCGGCGGGCACCGGAGTCCAGGAGACGCTGCTTCGCTACGGCCTCGAATGGGATGAAGCGCGGTTCCTCCTCCAGCACCGATGACCCGATAAATACGGTGGCTCCCTCCTCTGAAGCCCGAAGGCATTCACCGAGGGAGTTCACGACATGAAGAAGTCAGGCTGGAGCTTTCCGTTGGGGTCGATTTCCGCGCTGCTCCTGAGCGTGCCCCCCCTGGCGGGGGCGGCACCGTTCACGGAGAACTGGGCGTCGTACCCGTCCCGCTACTTCTACAGCTACGGCGGAGCCGCGAATACGGCGTCGTCCGTCTCGCAGTCCGGAACGACGGACGGCCGGGCGCTGCGGCTCCAGCTGTCGGCCTATCCCGCTCCGGGTGTCGGGGGCGGCATCACGCAGGAGAGCTCGGCGCGCTACCAGTACGGGACGTTCACCACGCGGCTGAAGACGACGAACTGCGCGACGCAGCCGAACACGGGCATCGTCACGGGGTTCTTCACGTACTTCAACGACGGCGGCGACTACAACGGCAACGGCCTGCCCGATAACAGTGAGATCGACTTCGAGTGGCTGTGCGCCGAGCCCCAGGTCATCTACCTCACGATGTACACGGACTTCGGCCCGACGGCCCATCGCCGGGTCTCGCGCATCCTCAACCTGGCGACCGGCACCATCCTCTCCACCTGCTACTACGAGAGCTTCAGCGGAGCGTGCACGCCGCTGACGGGCAACGAGAACCTCCCCACGACGATTCCGGCGCTGGCGGGCTACAACTCCAGCACGGCGTATTACGAGTATGGCTTCACGTGGACGGCGAGCCGGGTGACGTGGTGGGTGGTCCACCCCACCACCGGCCAGCGCATCACCCTATGGGACTACCAGGGGCCGGCCTCGCGCATCCCCGCCAATCCCTCCCACTTCCTGACCAACACGTGGCACACGAACGACTGGACGCCGCCGAGCCGTCCGCTGGCGACGCAGCCGCCCAACTCGGCGCGGTATGCCTACGTGGACTGGACGGCCTACGTGCCCTGAGCCCGCGTCCCACGGACGAGCAGTGGGAGCGGCGCGCTCCCCTGCTTCTCCGCGGAGACCGGCGACGCTCGGGTCACTTCAGACTGTTCCGGAAGAACGTGGTCACCTTGTCGAAGGGAATGAGGTTGACGCGATCGTAGAGGTCCACGTGACCCGCGCCCGGCACGATGAGCAGCTCCTTGGGTTCAGCGGCAAGCCGATAGGCCTCGTCGCTGAACTCCCTGGAATGGGCATCCTCGCCCGTCATGAAGAGCATCGGACGAGGAGAGATCGTCTCGATGTCCGTGAACGGGTAGAAGTTCATGAACTTCGTGTTGCTGCTGAGCGTCGGATGCGTCGTGGTGTTCGGGTGATGACCCCTCGCGGTGCGGTAGAAGTCGTAGAACTCGCGCTCAATCGCGGTTGACGTGTCACTCAGCTCCTTGGGCGCCCCGCTCGTATACCGGGTTTCGCCACCCGCGAACTCCACATCGCGCTGCAGCGCTGCCTCCTCGATGATCTTCTTTCTCTGCTCGAGGGTCACCGAGTGCCTGAGCCCGTTGCGGTTGGCGGCGCCCATGTCGTACATGCTGACTGTCGCGAGGGCCTTGATGCGCGGATCGATCTTGGCCGCACTGATGGCGAAGCCCCCGCTGCCGCAAATTCCGATGGCGCCAATCCGCTCCCTGTCGACAAACGGCTGGGTGCGCAGGAAGTCCACCGCGGCGCTGAAGTCCTCGGCATAGATGTCCGGCGCGACGACATTGCGGGGTTGGCCGTCACTCTCGCCCCAGAAGGACAGGTCCAGGGACAGGGTGACGAATCCCTGCTCCGCCATCTTCGTGGCGTACAGGTTCGCGCTCTGCTCCTTGACCGCGCCCATGGGATGTCCGACGACGAGCGCCGGAGTCCTCGCGCCGCGCTCCAGGCCCTTGGGAACGAACAGGTTCCCCACGACATCCATCTTGTATTGGTTCTTGAAGCGGACCTTCTGAACGGTGACCTTGTCGCTCGTGTAGAAGTTGTCCGCACCGTTGCTCGTGTCCCCGGACGCGAGACCCGGCGTTGGACGTGCCACCGATGCCGCGGGCGATGCGCAGGCCACCAGCGCGGAGCATGAACCCAGCAGCAGTGCGCCGAACAAGGAACGCCGGTGGGTCGCGAGGGGCAGTTTCATCTTCTTCATCGTCTTCATCCTCATGGGTGTCGTTTGTGTCCAAGGGGTACCGCCCGGCTCCGCCGGGGGCTACGCGTCGAATGTGAACGGGCCGTTCAGCGCTCGTTGACGGTGGGCCTTCACGCCGCGCTCTTCAGCGACTCCATGCGGACCTCGGCCTCGCCAACGCGGGCCTCCCTCGACGCCCGGATGGCCAGGAGGGCCGCTCCCCCGAGCAGTGCGGCGCTCACCACGAACGTGCTCTGGTAGCCGCCACGGTCGAACAGCAGCCCTCCGAGCGAGGCGCCCACCGTGATGGCGAGCTGGATGGCCGCGACCATGAGGCCGCCGCCAGCCTCCGCGTCGCGCGGCAGCGTGCGGCTGAGCCACGTCCACCACGCGACCGGCGCCGCCGTGCCGATGAGTCCCCACCCCACGAGGAGGACGGCCGTTGCCGCGAGGGCCTGGCCGAAGACGACGAGCGCGACCGCGATGACGGCCATCGCCACCGGCGCGGCGATGAGCACCGCGGACAGCCGCCTGGCCACGAGGGACCCGATGAGAGACGTGCCCAGGAGCCCCGCGATGCCCATCCCCAACAGGATCAGCGAGAGGGTGGACACCCCGACCCGGGTGACCGTCTCCAGGAAGGGACGCAGGTACGTGAAGAGGGCGAACTGGCCCATGAAGAAGAACGTGACCGCCAGGATTCCCCACAGCGCCTTGGGGCGCCGAAGGAGGGCGAACGTGCTCGGAGGCGGAGCGGCGCGCTCCGTGGGCATGGGAGGCAGGGTGAAGAACTGCCATGCGAGGGTGATGACCGCGAGAGGAACGACCGCGAAGAACGCGCCACGCCACCCGATGTACTGGCCCAGGAAGCTGCCGAGCGGCGCCGCGATGGTGGTGGACAGCGCGTTGCCACCGTTCAGCAGGGCGAGCGCGCGCGGAACGTCTCTCTCGGGGACCAGCCGCATGACGGTGGCCGCCGACAACGACCAGAAGCCGCCGATGACGATGCCAATGAGCGCACGGCCCAGCATGAGCACGGTGAAGCTCGGCGCCAGGGCGGTCACCAGGCCCGAGACCAGCATCACGCCGGTGAGGCCGAGGAGCAGCTTCCGTCGGTCGACGGACCTGGCCGCGGACGCGATGAAGAGGCTCGTCAGCACGGCGAAGAGGCCGGACACGGCAATCGCCTGACCGGCGCGGCCTTCGCTCAGGTGGAGGTCCGACGCGATGGGCGTCAGGAGGCTCACCGGCATGAACTCGGACGCGATGAGCGTCGAGACGCACAGGGTGAGCGCGAATACGGCGCCCCATGACGCGGAGCGCGGGGCCGGCGCCATGGGCGAGCCGGCGAGTTGGATGGACATGCTTGGCCTTTCGTGGTGGCAAGTGCCCCGCGCGTCGTGCTCGCTGAAGCAGCAGGGCCCGGTGAAAGGACTACGAGGCGCGCCCTCCGAGGACTAGAGGCGGGGAGCGAACGGGCCGTTAAGCACGGGTTGATGGTGGCCAATGAAGACAATCCCCTTCCAGCAGCTCCACGTGTTCCTTGCCGTCGCGCGTCTCCAGAGCTTCCGTGGCGCGGCGCGCGAGCTCGGCGTCTCCACGGCCGCCGTGAGCCAGTCGGTTCGGCAGCTGGAGGAGCAGCTGAGCGTGGTCCTGCTCAACCGCACGTCGCGCAGCGTGGCCCTGACGGACGCGGGGCGGCGGCTGGTGGAGGAGGCCGGTCCGAGCCTTTCCCAGGTCGCTGCCGCCCTCCACGGGGCCTCGGCCCAGCCCGGTGAGGCCGTCGGACGGCTGAAGCTGTCCGTGCCGCGAGGGGCGGTGTCCCTCCTCATCGCGCCCGTGCTGCCCGCATTCCGGGCGCGATACCCCCGCGTGGAGGTGGACGTCGTCGTCGAACAGCGCCTCGTCGACATCGTCGCGGAGGGCTACGACGCCGGCGTGCGCCTGAGCGAGACCATCGAGCGCGACATGGTGCACGTGCGCCTGACGGACGCCTTCCGCTTCGTGGTGGTGGGTGCACCGGCCTACCTCGAGAAGCACGGCCTCCCAGAGCGCCCCGAGGACCTGCTCCGGCACGAATGCATCGTCCTGCGCACAGCGACGACCGGGACTCCCTATGCCTGGGAGCTGGAGCGCGGAAGCAGGACGTGGCGCATCCCGGTGCACGGCGGTATCGCCACCAACGACGAGATGACCGGCGTGGCGCTCGCCACCGAAGGGGTGGGGCTGGCGTACACCCTGGAACCAGCCATCCAGGAGCATCTGCGCTCCGGACGCCTCGTGCGGGTGCTGGAGGACTATGCGCCCACCGTGCCTGGCTTCTTCCTCTACTACCCCAGCCGCGCCCAGCGCTCGCAGCCCCTGCGCCTCTTCATCGAGGCAGCCAGGGAGCTGGCAGGCAGGACGGGCTGACGCCTTCTGCCGCGCGGCGTACCGAAAACGCTGCCGCGACGAGCACCTCTTCGACCGGCCGAAGCAGAGCCGCGGAGTGGCGACACACTCCGAGAAGCGCGCAGCCAACACCCTGGCGAGGGTTCACCTCGCTGCGGACACGCCCTACCGTCCCTGCTCCTTGAAGTCCGCGGCGGACAGCCCGTGCCGGCGCAGCAGCTCGTAGAAGTCGGTGCGGTTGCGTCCGGCCATGCGCGCCGCGGCGCTCACATTCCCTCCGCTGCGGCGCAGGGTCTCCACCAGGTAGCTGCGCTCGAAGGCATCCCGCGCTTCGCGGAGGGTGGGCAGCGGGGCCTCGTTCCCCTGCACCCGGAAGGTGAAGGGGGCGGGGCCGCCCTCCTCCGGCGCGGCCGTCTCCTCGCGAGGAGGCGGCTGCACGAGGTGGATCAGGTGCTCCGCGCGCAGCTCCTCCGAGGCCGCGAGCAGGACGGCGGCCTCCATGACGTTGAGCAGCTCGCGCACATTGCCCGGCCAGACATGGTCCCTCAGGAGCTGGAGGGCGTCCGCGCCCAGGCGAGGCACCCGCATTCCGTTCCGGGCCGCGGCGCGCTCCAGGAAGAGCTGGGCCAGCAGCGGGATGTCCTCCGAGCGCTCGCGCAAGGGCGGCATGGTGAGCGGCACCACGCACAGCCGGTAGTAGAGGTCCTCCCGAAAGCGCCGCACCTCCACCTCCTCGCGGAGGTCGCGGTTGGTGGCCGCCACCACCCGCACGTCCGCCTCCTCCTCGGTGTTCGAGCCCACCCGCGCGTAGCGCCGCTCCTGCAACACGCGCAGCAGCTTGACCTGCACGCTGGCCGGCGCCTCTCCCACCTCATCGAGGAAAAGTGTCCCTCCGCGAGCGGCGCCGAAGAGCCCCTCGCGCGACTGGGTGGCGCCGGTGAAGGCTCCCTTCACGTGGCCGAACAGCTCGCTCTCCAGCAGCTCCGGCGGCAGCGCCCCGCAGTTCACCGCGACGAAGGGCCCGTGCGCGCGGCGCGACAGCCCGTGCAGCAACCGCGCGGCGAGCTCCTTGCCCGTGCCCGACTCGCCGAGCACCAGCACCGTGGCATCCGAGGGCGCCACCCGGGCGATCTGCGAACGCACCTGCGTAATCGCGGGGCTGACGCCGAGGAGTCGCTCGCGAGGGGCGCCGGCGACGATGCGGCGCAGGTCATCCACCTCGCGCTGCAGCGTCGTGCGCTCGAGCGCGTGCACGAGCTTCTGCACCAGCTCGTGGTCCTGGAATGGCTTGGTGAGGAAGCCGTAGGCGCCTCGGCGCATGGCCTCCACCGCCGTCTCGATGGTGCCATGCGCGGTGAGGATGACCACCGGCAGCTCCGGGATGCACTCCCGCGCCTGGGCCAGCACCTCCAGCCCGTCCACGTCTCCCAGCCGCAAATCGAGCACCATCGCGTCGACCTCGCCGCGCGCCACCCGCGCGAGCGCCTGCTGGCCGGAGGGGACACTCGTCACCTGCATCCCGTGCGTCTCCAGGCGCAGCGAGATGAGCTCACACAGCTCGAGGTCGTCATCCACCACCAGCACCCGGTTGGCGGACGGAGAGGGAGTCTGGGAGGACGGGCTCATGCGGGACTCGACTCGGAGGAGGAGGAGGACAGGGAGGCGGGGGCCTCGGTGACGGGATGGACGGGCGCGGAGCGGCGAAGCGGGACCCAGAGCGCGAAGGAGGCTCCCGGTCCCGGCGTGTCGAGGTAGTCCACCTCACCGCCATGCGCGCGCATCATCTCGCGCGCCAGCGGCAGGCCCAGGCCGATGCCGGGCGAGGTGTCCCTGCCCACGGGCGAGGTGAAGAAGTGGTCGAAGAGGCGGTCTCTCACCTCGGGCCGGACACCCGGGCCCTCATCGCTCACCACCACGCGCGCCCAGGTGCCGGCGTCCGTGTGGCCGGGTGGCCCCGCCTGGGTGACGGTGCGCACCATCCGGATCCGCTGCCCCGGCGCGGAGACGCGGATGGCGTTGCCCAGGAGGTTGGCCACCGCGCGCTCGATGACGGCCGCGTCGAGCGAGTCGGGGGCCAGCGCCCCCTGCGTCTCGAACTCCAGCCGCACGCCGGCCTCTTCGGCCTCGAAGCGCATGGCCTCCATCGCCTTGAGGAGCACGTCATCCAGCAGACAACCCGCCTCGCGCCGCAGTGTCTTGCCCGACTTCACGCGGGACATGTCGAGCAGCGCGGAGACGATGCGGATCTCGCGCTCACAGGCGCTGCGGGCCACGTCCACCACCCGCCGCTGCTGCGCGCTGAGCGGGCCGGTGGTGCCGTCCGCCAGCAGCCCGAGCGCGGCCCGCAGCCGCGTGAGGGGCGTGCGCAGGTCATGTGACACGGAGGCAACGAAGGCGTCCTTGAGCTGATCGATTTCCGCCAGCCGCGCGCGCATCCGCTCCAGCTCGTGGGCCAGCTCCTGCACCTCGAGCGGCCCTCCCACCGGAGTGATGGGCCTGGAGGTGCCCTGCCCCACCTGCTGGGCCTGCGTGGCGAGCAGCTCCAGCGGTCGCGTCACGCTGCGCGCCATCCACCGCGCCACACCCCAGGCGGCGAGCACCGCCAGGACGCCGAAGACGAGCCCCACGCGAATCGCGGTGGCGCCAATGGCATAGGCCTGTCCCTCGCGTTCGAGCACCACGCCGTGCAGCGAGTGGACCATGGCAATCCAGGCATCCGTGAGGTTCTCGTCCCACGTGAGCCGCTTCTCACGCAACGCGGGGTCGAACAGTCGGGCGCATGTGTCCCCGTCGCTCACGTGCCGGGCATACGCGCGGTAGTTCTCCGCCGTACTCCGGGTGCTCGACTGGATGGCGTCTCCATGCTCGGCCAGCAGCGCCTCCAGCCGCTGCAAGGGCGCCTTCATGGTGGCGGCCGCCGTGGCTCCAGATGTCGGGTCGCGCTCACACGCCAGGATGGCGCGCCGGGCGGCGACCTCGATGCTCCAGGCGGCCTGGTGGACGGCCTCCTCCTCCTGCACTGTCGCGAAGTGCTCTTCGCGAATCTCCGTGAGAAGGGCGGTCATCCGGACCAGGGCCACCACGGAGAACGCGGCGGCGCCGAGGAGCACGACGGTGAGCAGGGCATGGGAGATGAGCAGACGCTGAACGAGGCGCATGTCGTGTGCGGGCTCCTAACGTGTACCCGTCTCACGTGCACGCGAGAGTGTGCCGGGTCGCACGCTCACCAGACACGGCGTCGGCTGGAGCTGACAGGTGTCGGCCGAACCCCGCAACATGAGTGTCGGTTCAGGCCGACAGCGCGGAACACCGTCCGTGTGAAAGCGACGCGGCATGGAGCGTGAAGAGGGCGCATGCCCATCATGCTCGAACATCATCCGATTGGAGCCGCGGAGCGCCTGCGCTTTTTGGTGGGGGACTGGAAGCAGATGGTTTCGTCCCGGACGCTCGGGCCGGACCTGTCCAGTGCGCTCACGGTCGCGTGCGTGGCACTGCCGCTGAATCTCGCGCTCGCGGTGGCCTCGGGGCTGCCGGCCAGCGTGGGTCTCATCAGTGGAGCGATTGCCGGCGTCGTGGCGGGGATGTTGGGAGGTGCACGCCTGCAGGTGACGGGGCCCGAGGCGGCGCTGGTGCCCATCGTGCTCCTCCTGGTCCAGCGCCACGGCATCGGAGGCATGGTGGTGGCCACGCTGCTGTGTGGCCTCCTCCAGATACTGCTCGGCGTGCTGCGCGTGGGACGGCTCGCGAAGCTGCTGCCCGCGCCGGTGGTGCGTGGCTTCATGGCGGGCATCGGACTCATCCTCCTCAACAGCCAGCTGCCCCGGCTGTTGGGACTGGAGACGTCCGGCACGTTCTCCTCCGTGCTCAGCCAGGGAGGAGCGCTGGGCGTGCACGCGGGAGGACTCGCCCTCGGCGTGCTGGTGATGGCGTGCATGGTGGGGCTGCCCCGGCTGCACAAGCGGATTCCCGCGGTGCTGGTGGGGCTCGTGGTGGCCTCGGCGCTGGGCGCGCTGCTGGGCCCCGAGCTGGCGCGCGTGGGAAGCCTGCCTCCGGGTCTGCCTCCGCCCCGCCTCCCCTCGCTGGAAGGCATCGACTGGAGCGCGCTGCTTCCCGACGCGTTCTCGCTCGCGCTCCTCGCGTCGCTGGGCTCGTTGATGTCGGCCAGCGCCATCGACCAGCTTCCGGCCGCGGGGAATCACCGGACCGACCATGACCAGGAGCTGATGGCGCAGGGCATGGCCAACCTCGCGTCCTCGCTCTTCGGCGGGATGCCGGTGATGGGTGCCATCGTCCGCTCCTCGGTGTCCATCCAGGCGGGAGCCCGCACCCGCGCGGCGGCGGTGCTGCATGCGCTCCTGCTGCTCGGCGTGTGTCTGGTGGCCGGGCCGCTCGTCGCGCGCGTGCCCATCGCCGCGCTCGCCGGCATCCTCGTCGTCGTGGGCGTGCGGCTGCTGGACGTGCCGGGCGCGCGGGCCCTCTGGGCGAAGGAGCCCGCCCAGGTGGCGGTGGTCGTGGTGACCGCGTCCGTCATCGCCTCGGTGGACCTGCTGCTCGGACTGGGCGCGGGCGTGGCGCTGTCCATCGCGTTGGTGCTGATGAATCGACCGCGCACCGAGTCCCAGGTACGCACCCTGCGCCTGGATGGACGTCCCTTCTTCCGAAGCCTGGGCGCGGCGGCCGCGGGTCAGGACGACCAGCCGCCCATCCAGCGCATCCGCATCACCGGGCCGCTCGACTTCCTCTCCCCGGGCATCCTCAACGCCACACTCACGCGGAAGCCCTTCCCGCGCTACCTCGTGCTCGACCTGTCCGCGGTGCCCTACATGGACGCGACGGGGCTCAAGGCGGTGCTGGACCTCCGGGACTGCCTCGGCGTGCGTGGAGGCGTGCTCGTCGTCGTTGCCCGGGGCGAGGTGGCCCGCCTGCTCGAACAGGGAGGGCTGCCGCGAAGCACGCCGCTGGCCAGCCTGGTGCCCTCGTATGACGAGGCGCTCGAACAGGTCGCCCGGACGCACAAGGCCCTGCCCTCCTCGTACGCGCCCCAGGAGCCACCGCCGATGGGGGCCTGAGCCAGCGCCGTGTCCTGCCTCGGCGCATCATTCCGATGTGTTCGCCGGAACATCGGCCGTGGGCGTCGAGAAGCGACCTTGCCCGGATTCCAGGAGCGTGCTGAAAAGCCCGCCCCACAGGCCCCGGGCATGGGGGCGCGGAGGTCACGGTGGAGATCGAGAAGCCCTACCTGCTGTTCCTGGGTGACGTTCCCGACCAGCTCGCCGCGAAGACGGCGCACGGCATCGTCGACTGGCGGCCCGACTGGTGCGTCGGGCAGCTGCGGCTGCCGGGCTGCAAGGCCGACTGCGGGCTGCCGGACCTGGACATCGCGCAGGCGAAGGCGAAGGGCGCCAGGACGCTCATCGTGGGCGTGGCCAACGCGGGCGGCGTGCTGCCGGAGCACTGGATTGGGAAGCTGGTGGAGGCGCTCGACGCGGGGATGGACGTGGCCACCGGCCTGCACAAGCGGCTGTCGTCCTTCCCCGCCATCGCCGAGGCCGCCGCGCGCAACGGCCGCAAGCTGCACGACGTGCGCCTCCCGAGCATGGACTTCGCCACGGGCAAGGGCACGAAGCGCCCGGGCCTGCGGCTGTTGACGGTGGGCACGGACTGCTCGGTGGGCAAGAAGTACACGGTGCTCGCGCTGGAGAAGGAGATGCGCGCGCGGGGCCTCAAGGCGGACTTCCGCGCCACCGGCCAGACGGGCATCTTCATCTCCGGGCGCGGCGTGGCCATCGACGCCGTGGTGTCGGACTTCGTCGCCGGTGCCGCCGAGTGGCTCACCCCCGCCAACGACGCGGACCACTGGGACCTCGTGGAGGGCCAGGGCTCGCTCTTCCACCCGTCCTTCGCGGGCGTCACCCTGGGGCTGCTCCACGGCGCGCAGCCGGATGCCTTCATCGTCTGCCACGAGCCCACGCGCACGAAGATGCGCGGCGTGCAGCATCCCCTCCCCTCCATCCAGGCCGTCATCGACCGCACGATTCTGGAGGGCCAGCTCACCAACCCGCGCATCCAGTGCACGGGCCTCGCCATCAACACCGAGCACCTGGACGAAAAGGAAGCCCTCGCGCTGCTGGAGCGCACCGGCCGAGAGCACGGACTGCCCTGCGTGGACCCCATCCGCACCGGCGTCGGCCCGCTGGTCGACGAGCTGATGCGCCGCTTCCCCGCGGGCGGGTGAGGGTCCATGCGCAAGCTCACCGTCAAACACGAGAGCTGGCCCATCGCGGGGAAGTTCACCATCTCCCGGGGCTCGAAGACGTCCGCCGAGGTCGTGGTCGTCACGCTGGAGGAGGACGGCGCGAAGGGGCACGGTGAGTGCGTCCCCTACGCGCGCTATGGCGAGACGCTGGAGGGCGTCATCGCCGCGCTGGAGGCCGCGCGCCCGCGAATCGAGGCCGGGCTGGGACGTGATGGCGTGGCGGAGGTGCTCGCGCCGAAGGCGGCTCGCAACGCGCTGGACTGCGCGCTGTGGGACCTGGAGGCGAAGCGAAGCGGCCAGCCCGTGTGGAAGCTGCTGGGGATGTCCGAGCCGAAGCCGCTCGTCACCGCGTACACGCTGAGCCTCGACACGACCGAGGCGATGCGGCAGGCCGCCGAGAAGGCCGCGCACCGGCCGCTGCTCAAGGTGAAGCTGGGACGCGGCATGGAGGACATCGAGCGGCTGCGCGCCATCCGCGCGGGGGCTCCGGCCAGCCGCCTCATCGTGGACGCCAACGAGGGGTGGAAGCCGGAGGAGCTGCCCGCCCTGCTCGACACCTGCGCGGAGCTGGGCGTGGTGATGGTGGAGCAGCCCCTTCCGGCCGGCAATGACGAGGCGCTGCGGGGGATGCGGCGGGCCGTGCCGGTGTGCGCCGACGAGTCCGCGCATGACCGCCACGGGCTGGGGACGCTGCTGGGGCGGTACGACGCCATCAACATCAAACTGGACAAGACGGGGGGGCTGACGGAGGCGCTGGCCCTGGCCGGAGCGGCGCGGGCGGAGGGGCTCCAGCTGATGGTGGGCTGCATGGTGGCCACCTCGCTGGCCATGGCGCCCGCGATGCTGGTGGCCGAGGAGGCGGCGGTGGTGGACCTGGACGGGCCGTTGCTGCTCGCGAAGGACCGGGAGCCCGGCATCCGCTTCGAGGGGAGCACGATGTACTGGCCCCCTCGGGAGCTGTGGGGCTGACGGGCTTCGTCCTTTCCGTGTCACGGGGCTGAAGGTGCCGCTTGCCCTGGGCGCCGTGCGCGCACAGCATGGACGGCCATCGTGTCCGCCCCTTCCGAGAGCCCCTCCCCCCACCGCACGTACACCGAACGCCGCGCCGCCGCGCAAGCGGACCTGTCCGCGCTGGACCGTGTGAGCGCCCGCTACGCCAACCTGCGCACCCTGGCCTTCCTGGCCGCGCTGGGCATCGCGGGCTTCACCTTCGTGGGACGGCTGCCGAAGGTGTGGTGGTGGGGCGCGGCGGCGGTGATGGGGGTGTACGGGCTGCTCGCCGTCCTGCACCACCAGGTCTTCCTCCGGGAGGCCCGGGCGAAGCTGTACATCCTGCTCAATGACCGCGGGCTCGCCCGGCTCGGGCGCGGCTGGCACGAGTTCACCGAACGGGGGGAGCGCTTCCTCAACGGAAGCCACCTGTACACCCCGGACCTGGACGTATTCGGCCAGGGCAGCCTCTTCCAGCTCATGAACGAGACGGCCACGCGCGCGGGCGAGGAGCGGCTGGCGGCGTGGCTGTCCGCGCCGGCGAGCGCGGCGGAGGTGGAGGCTCGGCAGGGCGCGGCGCGCGAGCTGGCCCCGCGCGTGGACTTCCGGCAGGACCTCTGCGTGGACGCGCGGGTGGTGGCCCGGGAGAAGGCGGACCCGGCGCTGTTCATCCAGTGGGCGGAGGCGGGGCCGTCGCTGAACGCCATCCGCTGGGCGCGGCCGGTGGCGGTGGTGCTGCCGCTGGTGACGCTGGCGGTGTACATCCTGGAAGAGACGGGCGTGCTCCCGGACGGGTCGGTCTGGGCGGGGCTCGCGGCGCAGCTCGCGGTGGCCGTCATCACCCGGCGCACGTTGCAGGCGATGGACCGGGGCGTGGAGGCGGGCGAGCGCGGCTTCGTGCGCTATGCGCCCCTCTTCGAGCGCGTGGAGAGCCAGAAGTTCGAGCACCCGCTGCTGCGGCAGCTCCAGTCCGGGCTGCAGCGGCCGGGCGAGAAGCCCGTGTCGGCGCACTTCGCGCGCTTCAGCCGGCTGTTCTCCTTCATCGAGTTCAAGCGGCACCAGTTCCACCCCATCGTGCACTGGCTCACGCTGTGGGACATCCACGCGCTGTTCGCGCTGGAGCGCTGGCGCGAGGCGCACGGGAAGGATGCGCGGCGCTGGTTCGAGGCGCTCGCGGAGCTAGAGGCGCTGTCGTGCGTGGCGGGGCTGGCGCATGACCGGCCGGAGTTCGCGTGGCCGGAGCTGGAGGCGCAGGGCCCGCGCGTGGAGGCGACGGTGCTGGGGCATCCGCTGCTGGACGCGCCGGTGCCCAACGACGTGTCACTGCCCGGGCCGAAGCATGCGCTGCTCATCACCGGGTCCAACATGAGCGGCAAGACGACGCTGATGCGGGCGCTGGGCTGCAACGTGGTGCTGGCGCTGGCGGGAGCGCCGGTGTGCGCGCGGAGCTTCCGGCTGTCGCCGATGCAGGTGCTCACGAGCATGCGGGTGAAGGACTCGCTGGAGCGCGGGGTGTCGTACTTCTACGCGGAGGTGCAGCGCATCAAGGCGGTGCTGGATGCGGCCCAGGCGGCGAAGGGACAGGCGCTGTTCCTGCTCGACGAAATCCTGCTGGGGACGAACACGCGCGAGCGGCAGATTGCCTCGCGCGAGGTGCTGCGGCTGTTGCTGGGTACGGGAGCGTGTGGCGCGGTGACGACGCACGACCTGTCGCTCGCGGTGCTCGCGGACGAGCCCGGTGCGCATGTGGTCAACGTCCACTTCCGGGACCACCTGGAGGACGGGAAGATGGTGTTCGATTACAAGCTGCGCCAGGGCGTGGTGGATACGACGAATGCCTTGCGCGTGCTGCGGCTGGCCGGAGTGCCGGTGGATGACCCCGAGGCGGCGGCA
This sequence comes from Pyxidicoccus fallax, assembly GCF_012933655.1. Lineage (GTDB taxonomy): Bacteria > Myxococcota > Myxococcia > Myxococcales > Myxococcaceae > Myxococcus > Myxococcus fallax. The sequence goes on from NZ_JABBJJ010000013.1 coordinate 28,152, forward strand.
GGGTAACGGAGTGAGCGGCTTCACGGGTTTGGTGTGAGCCGGTGCACAGAGCCGCGCCGCGCGCATCGGTACGGTGTGTCCCATCGACGGCGCCGATCCACGGCGCGTCGAACTCCGGAACACACCCCATGACGCAGTCGTCCTTGAAGAAGTCCCTCTCCCTGATGAGCCTCCTCGCCCTGACCGGTGCCCCTCTCGTGGGCTGCGACGGGCAGTCGTTGGAGGCCGGGGTCGGAACGGAGTCCCAGCTCGGCACCACCGAGCAGGCCGTCAGCTACGGCGGCAGTGACTACCTCTTCGTCACCACTCCCAAGACGTGGCACGTGGCGCGCACGCACTGCCAGATGCTGGGCTACGACCTGGTCACCATCAACGATCGCAACGAGGAGGACTTCCTGGAGGTCCAGGAGAAGGCGCGGGGCATGAAGAACGTGTGGACGGCCCTCAACGACCTGGGCTCCGAGGGGAGTTTCAAGGGGCCCCAGGGGGAGCCTGCCTCGTACTTCAACTGGCATCCCGGCGAGCCCAGCAATGCCAATGGCATCGAACACTGCGTGACCGACCGCTTCCACTACTCCACGACCATCGCCAGCGAGCAGTGGAACGACGACAACTGCGACACGCCATTCCCTTTCATCTGCGAGCGCCCGGCGGAGTCCACGACCAACCGTGGCAGCTTCCCCTTCGCCGTCCAGAGCACCGCCGACGCCACCACCAACACCGCGAACCGTCAGCTCAGCCTGGTCGCGGGCCAGCTCTTCACCGCGGGCACCTGTGGGCTGCATGGCGCTTCGGGCAACAAGGGCGATACGTACCTGCGTCTGTTCAACGCGGCCGGGCAGGAAGTCGCCAGCAATGACGACGCGGAGGGCCCGTGCGGATTCCTGTCCAACTTCTCCATCGTCATCCCGGCGACGGGGACGTACACCCTGCGCGCCGGGTGCTTCGCGCACAAGGCCTGCTCCGGGACGGTGGCCTACAACTACTGAGCGCCGCCCCAAATGAAACGGGCCCCGGGAAGTCTCCCCGGGGCCCGCTGTCACTTCACGGTGTCACCGCTGGCTACTTCGCCGCCTCGATGAGGCACGCGAAGCCCATGCCGCCGCCGATGCACATGGTGACGACGCCGTAGCGGCCGTTGCGGCGCTTCAGCTCGCGCAGAATCGTGGCCACCATGCGCGCGCCGGACACGCCCAGCGGGTGACCCAGGGCGATGGCGCCGCCGTTCGGGTTCGCCTTGTCCAGGGGGATGCCCAGCTCGCGGATGCAGTGCAGCGCCTGCGCGCCGAAGGCCTCGTTCAGCTCGAAGACGTCGATGTCCTTCACCTCGAGCTTGTGCTTCGCCAGCAGCTTGCGCACCGCGGGCACCGGGCCGATGCCCATGACCTCGGGGGGCACGCCCACCACCGCGGAGTCGATGAAGTAGCCCAGCGGCTTCACGCCGAGCTGCTTCGCCTTCTCCTCGCTCATCAGCACCGCCGCCGCCGCGCCGTCCGTCAGCGGCGACGCGTTACCCGCCGTCACCACGCCCTTCTGGTTGAACGCCGGCCGCAGCTTCGCCAGGCCCTCCAGCGTGGTGTCCGGACGGAGGATGGTGTCCACCGTCACCGTCACCGTCTTCGCCGTACCGTCCTCCTCGTAGTACGTCGTGGTGACGGGGACGATCTCCTCCTGGAACTTGCCCGTCTCGCGCGCGGTGGCCGCCTTGCGCTGGCTCTCGTAGGCGAACTTGTCCGCGTCCTCACGGCTGACGCTGTAGCGCGAGGCGATGTTCTCCGCCGTGGCGCCCATGGAGGTGTAGACCTCCGGCAGCTTCGCCATGATTTCCGGGTGCGCGCTGGGCTTGTTGCCGCCCATGGGCACCATCGTCATCGACTCCGTGCCGCCGCCGATGCCGACCTCGATCGTGCCCGTCTGGATGGCCTGGGCAATCTGGGCAATCGACTGCGAACCGGACGAGCAGAAGCGGTTGATGGTCATCGCCGCCGTCGTCACCGGCAGGCCCGCCAGCAGGGCGGCCTGACGGGCGACGTTCATGCCCTGCTCCGCCTCCGGCATGGCACAGCCGAGGATGACGTCTTCCACCTGCTCCGGCTTCAGGCCCGGCACCTGCGCCACGGCCTCCTTGATGGCCACGGCGGCCAGCGTCTCGGGCCGCGTGTCCTTGAACTCTCCCTTGTGCGCGCGGGTGAAGGGCGTGCGCACGGCGCTGGCAATCACGACTCGACCAGGCATCTTGGATATCTCCTCGCCCGGGGAGCACCCGGGCAGTCAGCGAAATTCGATTCAGTGGTCAATGGATACCGGCCGGCCGTCAGTTCCGCAGCGGCTTGCCCTTCTCGATCATGTGCTGCAGGCGATCCTGGGTCTTCTCCTCGCCGCACAGGCTCAGGAAGGCCTCCGCCTCCAGCTCCAGCAGCCGCTCCTCGGTGACGAGGACGGACGGGCTGGTGTCGCCGCCGGTCAGCACGCGCACGAGCTTCTGGGCAATCTTGCGGTCGTGGGCGCTCACCTGTCCGTTGAGCTCCATGTCGTAGAGCATCATGTCGAACGTGGCCGCGGCGCTGGGCCCCGGCAGACGGAAGCGCGTGGGACGCGGCGGCTTGAAGCCCGCGTTGGCCATGCCCAGCACGCGCGCCTTCGCGTCCGACAGGAGGAAGTCGCGGTTGGAGGTGATGCCGTCCTGCAGCGACAGGAAGCCGGCCTCGCGGGCCTCCTCGGCGCTGGTGGACACCTTCGCCATGCCGATGTTGAGGAAGACCTTCTTGAGGAAAGCCATCGCGTCGAAGTCCTTGTCCGCCGCGAAGGGCCCGAACACGTTGCGCAGCAGCTGCAGGTTGCCGCCGCCGCCCGGGATGAGGCCCACGCCCACTTCCACCAGGCCCATGTACAGCTCGGAGTTGGCCTGGACGGCGTTGCCGCTCATCGTCACCTCGGCGCCGCCGCCCAGGGTGAGGTTGAAGGGCGCCGTCACCACCGGCACCGGGCTGTAGCGCATGCGCTGGAGCGTGGACTGGAGCGTGCGCACCTGCTGGCGGATGCCCTCGAACTCGCCGCTCTTGGCCGCCCACAGCAGCGCCACGATGTTGGCGCCCGCGGAGAAGTTCGCCCCGTCGTTGCCGATGACCAGGCCCTTGAAGTTCTTCTCCGTCTCGTCCAGCGCCTTGCCCATCATCTCGATGATCTGGTCATCGAGCGAGTTCATCTTGCTGTGGAACTCGAGCAGCGTGACGCCGTCGCCCATGTCCCACAGGCTCGCGGAGTCGTTGCCGTCGATCTTCTTGTCGCCGCGCTTGAGGTACTCCACGCGCTGGGTGCGCGCGTTCTCCTGCACGACCTTCGCGGACTTCGAGGGGATGTCCCAGTAGGTGTCCTTGCCGTTCTCCACGCCGTAGAAGGACGTGCGGCCGGCGGCCAGCATCTCCTCCACCCACGCGGCCGGCTTCAGGCCCAGCTCCTTCATCCGCTCCACGCCCTTCTTCACGCCGTAGGCGTCCCACGCCTGGAAGGGCCCGAGGTCCCACGCGTAGCCCCAGCGCATGGCGCGGTCCACGTTGACCACGTCGTCGGCGATCTCCGGGATGCGCCGGCTGGTGTAGGCCATGACGTCCAGCGAGATGCGCTCGGCGAACTTCGCGGCCTTGTCCTGGCCGTTGAGCACCACGGCGACGCGCTCGCGCACGTCCTCGACTTCCTTCGCGGCGCCCAGCGACTCGAAGCGCACCTTGTTCTGGGCGCGGTACTGCAGGGTGCTCAGGTCGAGGACCTGGATGTCCTTGCCGACCTTCTTGTAGAAGCCGCCGCCGCTCTTGTCGCCCAGCATCCCCTTCTTCACCATCTCGTGGATGAAGTCGGGCATGCGGAACGCCTCACGCTCCTCGTCCTGGGTGAGCGTGTCGTAACAGTTCTTCGCCACGTGGACGAAGGTGTCCAGGCCGACGATGTCCGTGGTGCGGAACACGGCGGACTTGGGACGGCCGAGCGGCGGACCGAAGACCTTGTCCACCTCTTCAATCGTCAGCTCCGCCGCGCCCATGCCGGCGATGGTCTTCATCATCCCGTACGTGCCGATGCGGTTGGCGATGAAGTTGGTGGTGTCCTTGCCGTAGACGATGCCCTTGCCGAGCACCTCCTCGCCAAAGCGGTGCAGCGTCTTCAGCACCTCGGGGGAGGTCTCCTTGCCGGCCACCAGCTCCAGGAGCTTCATGTAGCGGACCGGGTTGAAGAAGTGCGTGACGAGGAAGTTCTTCTTGAAGTCCGCGCCGCGGCCCTCGGTCATGCCCACAATCGACATGCCGGAGGTGTTGGAGGAGACGATGGTGCCCGGGCGGATGTGCTTCTCGACGCGCGCGAAGAGGGCCTGCTTGACGGCGAGGTCCTCCTTCACCACCTCCACCACCCAGTCGCACTCCTCGATGCGGGCCAGGTCGTCATCGAAGTTGCCCACCTCGATGTTGGCGAAGACCTGCTCGGAGACGATGGGGCTGGGCTTCTGCTTGCGCATGTTGGCCAGCGCGCCCGCGGCGAACTTGTTGCGGAAGGCCTTGGACGAGGTGTCCTCGCCGGGGTTCGCCTTGGGGGGAACGATGTCCAGGAGGAGCGCGCGCACGCCCGAGTTGGCCAGGTGCGCGGCGATGCCGCTGCCCATGACTCCGGCGCCCAGCACAGCCACTTTGCGGATCCGCGTCGTCATCTTGAAAGGCTCCCTATGTGGGAAGGAGAGGACTGCACAAATGTAGGCGATTGACTCGAAAGTCAATCGAATCAGATGGCCGTATGACTCGCCATGGGGTCGTGACACCGACTACAAACCGGACCCCCATGGCGCGCCTCGACCCACACTCGTACAACGACAGCACGCAGCCCGAGACGGAAACCCTGGACTGGAAGGCCCGCGTCGATTTCCGGACGCAGCGCCTGCACGCGGAGGCCACGCTCACGCTGAAGGAGGCCTCCGCCGGTCCGCTGGATTTGGACACGCGGGATTTGGAGATTCGCGGGGTTGTGGACCCGCGGGGTCGCCCCTTGCCCTACATGCTGTCGCCACCGGAGCCGATTCTGGGCAGCCGGCTGCGGGTGGAGCTGCCGCCCGGGCTGAAGCAGCTGACCGTGCGCTACCGGACGTCACCGGGGGCGAGCGCCCTCCAGTGGCTGACACCCTCGCAGACGGCCGGGGGGCAGCACCCCTTCCTGTACAGCCAGTGCCAGGCCATCCACGCGCGCAGCGTGGTGCCGCTGCAGGACACGCCGCGCATCCGCATCCGCTACCGGGCGTCGCTGCGGGTGCCCAAGGCGCTGAAGGCGGTGATGGCGGCCAGCTTCGTGCGCCGCGAGGAGCTGGGCGTGGAGGCGGAGGAGCACTACGAGATGCCGCAGCCGGTGCCTCCGTACCTGCTGGCCTTCGCGGTGGGCAGCCTCGCGCCGAAGGAGCTGGGCCCGCGCTCGCGCGTGTGGGCGGAGCCGGAGCTCCTGGAGGAGGCGGCGGACGAGTTCTCCGGCGTGGACGACATGCTGCGCGCCGCGGAGGCGCTCTTCGGGCCGTACGACTGGGAGCGCTTCGATTTGCTCACCATGCCGCCCTCCTTCCCGTACGGCGGCATGGAGAACCCGCGCCTCACCTTCCTCACGCCCACGCTCATCGCGGGGGACAAGAGCCTCGTCAACGTGGTGGCGCACGAGCTGGCGCACTCGTGGACGGGGAACCTGGTGACGAACGCGTCCGCGGAGCACTTCTGGCTCAACGAGGGCTTCACCGTCTTCGCCGAGCGCCGCATCCTGGAGGCGCTGGCGGGGCCGGAAGTCTCGGCGCTGCACGCGGCGCTGGGGCGGCGCTCGCTGGAGGAGGCGCTGCACCACTTCCGCGCGCACCCCAACCTCACGGCCCTGCGCACGCATCTGGCGGGCGTGGACCCGGACGAGGCCTTCTCGCAGATTCCGTACGAGAAGGGCTACCTGCTCCTGCGCGCCATGGAGGACGCCGCGGGGCGCCCCGCCTTCGACGAGTTCCTCCGCCGCTACCTCGCCACGTACCGCTTCCGCGCGCTCACCACCGAGGAGTTCGTCGCCTTCGCGGACCGGGAGTTGCCGGGGGTGCTGGCGAAGGTGGACGCGGACGCGTACCTGAACAAGCCGGGCGTGCCGCCGGGAGCGCCCTCACCGCGCTCGGCGCGGCTGGAGGCGCTGGTGCGCGTGCGCGGCGTGGTGCCCACCGCGGACATGGTGAAGGACTGGACGCCCACCGAGTGGCAGCTCTACCTGGAGTGGCTGCCGTCGGACACGCTGCGGGACACCTTCCGGATGCTGGACGAGCACTTCAGCCTCACGAAGAGCCGCAACTCGGAGGTGCTGGTGTCCTGGCTGGTGGCGGCGCTGCGCGGAGGCTGGGAGCCCGCCGTGGCGCGCACCGAGTCCTTCCTCTCCGAGGTGGGCCGGATGAAGTACCTCAAGCCGCTGTACGGCGTGCTCTCCACGTCGCGCGAGTACCGCGGGCTGGCGCGCGCGCTCTTCAAGAAGAACGCGGAGCGCTACCACCCCATTGCCCGGCAGGGCGTGGAGCTCATCCTCTCCCGCGCCTGAAGCGGGGCGCGGGGGGCCCGCGGGACTACCGGGACGACGACACGGCCTGCAGGCGCTTCTGGGACAGGGCGAGGTACTTCTCGTCCATGTCGATGCCCACGTAGCGGTGGCCCAGCTTGAGGGCCGCCACGCCGGTGGTGGCGCTGCCGTTGAAGGGGTCCAGCACGAGCGCGTCCGGGGGGCAGCTGGCCTCGAGGATGCGCTCCAGCAGGGCCACCGGCTTCTGCGTGGGGTGGCTGCCGAAGGCCTTCTCCTCGCCGCCGCGCGGGACGGTGAGCGTCCACAGCCGGCCCTCGCCGTCCGCGGTGAGCTCCGCGTCGCCGGAGGGCGGCAGCACCCACGCGTCACGCATCTGCTTGCCGCCGTTCTCCGCCTTCATGCGGGCGTAGTTGAACGTGTGCTGCAGCTTGCCGCCGGACTTCGGCGAGGCCCAGATGAGCAGCTCGGTGGAGTGCGTGAAGTAGCGGCACGCCAGGTTGGGGCTGGCGTTGGGCTTGAACCAGGTGACGGTGTTGAGCAGCTTGTACCCGAGCTTCTGCATGGCGAAGCCCACGTTGAAGATGACGTGCTGGGTGCCGCTCACCCACAGCGTGCCGGTGGGCTTCAGCAGCCGCTGGCACGCGGCCAGCCACGCGGTGGTGAACTTGTGGTCCTCCTCCACGCCGCGCGACTCGTCCCACTTGCCCTTCTGCACGGACACGCGCTTGCCACCCTTGCAGGTGGTGCCGCCGTTGGAGAGGAAGTACGGCGGGTCCGCGAAAATCATGTCGAACGTCTGGGGCTCGAACTGCTCCATCAGCTCCAGGCTGTCGCCGTGCAGCAGCGTGTAGTCCTCCCCTTTCGCGTAGACGCTCTCGCTGAGGGAGCGGCGGACAACCTTGAGGGCAGGGGCTGCAGCGTGCGCGGACATCTCGCCTCCGTCGGACACTCGTCGTGGACGCGGCGGAATGTGCAGGCACTTCACTGCTACGTCTAATTTCTGGTCTGTAGCACCCTGAAACTTGACGCGTGCTCCAGGCGCCAGAAGCGCCGCGAGCAGGGCGGGAGCGCCTCTCGTGGAGGCCCTCCGACACCCTGCTCGACGGGTTACTGCTTCAGGCTGTGAAGAGGGCCCTGAGGCGCTGAATCAGGCCTCGGCCTTCTTGCCCTTCTTGCCACCGGCCGGCTTCGCGGCGGGGGCAGCGGCGGCACCCTCGGCGCCCTCGGCGGCCGGAGCGGCCTCGGCCTTGGCCGGGTTGTTCGCGTACTTCTTGCGGAAGCGGTCGATACGGCCGGCCGTGTCCACGAGCTTGTACTTGCCCGTGAAGAAGGGGTGGCAGTTCGAGCAGATTTCCACCGAGAACGAGCCGCGGGTGGACTTCGTCTCCACGACGTTGCCGCACGCACAGGTGATGCGGGACGGCGGGTAGACCGGGTGAGCTTCGGGCTTCATGTCTCTCTCCAGTGTGCCTTGCCCCTACCCGCCCACGGGTAGGAGGTCCGGCGCTGAGGGTGGCCGGCGCTTATAACGGCGCGCCGGCCGGTTCACAAGACCAGCTCGGGTCAGTGGGCCGCCGAGCCAGGAGGCTCGATGCGTTCCACCAGCTTCTGGACGGCCGGGTCCCCCGGCACCTCCGCCCCGAGCTGCGTGTACGACAACAGATGCGTGCGCCCGGAAGACGTTGCGCCCCCCTCCAGGACCTTCTTCAAGGCCGCCTGCCGGGCCTCCAGGCTGGAGACCGCCTGCGTGTAGGACTGCTTGGAGGCGTCATCCGTGGCGGATGCGAGCTTCTCCCGGGCCTTGGCGAGGTTGGCCTCGACGATGCCCAGGTTCTGCCGGGTGCGCTCCCGCTCGGAGATGTCCACGAAGCGGCCGGGGCCGTCGAGGGTCAGCTCCAGGCGGGCGAGCTGGCGGCCCCGGTCTCCCGGCGGGACGACGGTGGCGAAGGCCTGGCGCTGGGCGATGCCCACGCCACGGCCCTCGTGCGACTGGACCACGAAGTCCACGTTCTCCGCCTGCGCGGCCACGCGGAGGGCCTCGTCGTAGGGCACCGCCGCCAGCACGACGACGACGTCCACCTTGTCCTGCTCGCGCAGGCGCCGGGCCTCGGCGGCCACCGCGGGCTGCACCGGCAGGCCCCGCATCATCGGCTGCGGCTTGCCCTTCACGGGCGGCCCCGCGGGCCGCGGCGCCTCGGTGGCGGGCGACACGCCCACCACGCCGACCTTCACGCCGCCCACGTCCGTCACCAGGGAGGCGGGGAAGTACGGCTTGCCCTCACCGTCCACGAGGTTGGCGGACAGGAGCTTCATCTTCGCCTTCTTCGTGCCCTTCTTGAGGAAGTCCACGCCGAGCACGAGGTCGCGCTCGCCCACGGCCATGGCCGCGGTGCCCTGCGCGTCCATCTGCGACAGCAGCAGCTCCGCGCGCGCCTTCGCGTCCGGGGCCTCGCCACTGTCGCGGCTCTTGAAGAGCGCATTGCCCGCATCCAACACGAGCACCGGCACGCCCTTCGCGCGCTCCTTCTCAATCGCTACTTTTCGTCTGGCCAGACCGCCAGACGGGTTGTGCCTTCAACCACAGGGGGCGATTTCGCCCCCATTGTCTCCGGTGAAGAGCAGCACGAGCTGCTTCGGCGCCGCGCCCGCCACCAGGGGCAGCAGGAGCAGCAGCGCGAGCGCGGCGAGCCGCGTCGGACGCAGGTTCATTTCTTCCCCTTCTTGGGCGCGGCCTTCGCCGCCTTGTCCAGCTCGGCGAGGCGCTCCTTCGCCGTCTTCGCCGCGGCGGACTTCGGGTAGCCCTTCACGAGCTCCTCCAGCGCCAGCCGCGACTCGTCCTTCATCTTCAGCTTCGCGAAGCACTCCGAGGAGCGCAGGTACGCGTCCGGCGCGGTGGACGCCTTCGGGTGCTCCTGCACCACCTTGCCGTACTCGAAGAGGGCCTCGCGGCAGCGGGACTCGCTGAAGTACGTCTCGCCGAGGCCGTAGTGGGCGTCACCCACGAGCGGGTCCTTGGCCCACTTCTTCAGGAACTCGGTGTACAGCTGGCGCGCCAGCAGCACGTCGCCGGCCTTGGCCTTCTCCTGGGCCAGGGCGAGGAACTCCTTCTTGTCGGTGGGGCGCTGGAGCTCCTCGGCCTTCTTCTTGGCCTCGGCCTCCTTCACCGCCTCCGCGCCCTGGAGGGCGACGAGCTTCTTGTCCTGCTCGCCGAGGGCCGTCTCCAGCTCGGTAATCTTGTGGAGGTAGGTCTCCACCTGGCCGCGGAGCTGGGCGAGGTCCTCGACGGACTTCTGGAGCTGGATGCCGATGTCGGCGTCCTTGCGGCGCGCGGCGGTGTCCAGGCCCTGGAGGGCCTTGGTGACCTCGGCGACCTTTTCGTCAATCTTGGGCAGCGTGGCGGCGAGCTGTTCGCGCGCCTCCTTCAGCTGCGATTGCATCTGGGCGGTTTCGGCGCCGAGCCGGTCGACCTTCGCCTCGAGGGCGCGACCACGGTCGGCGGGATAGAAGCAGCCAGGGAGTGCCAGCAGGGCGAGCAGGACGAGCCTTCGCATGGGGCCCGCATCTTACGGCCAAATCCCCCGGGCGTCCGGACTTCTCGCATGGGGGGTGCCAGGATGCCCGGCCGGCTGCTTCTTCAGCGGCTCCGGCCGGCCGCCTCCAGGCGCTCGACGGCGTGGGCGCAGGCGACCTGGAGCCGGACGGGGTTGAGGAAGAAGGGGACGGGGCGCGCGCGGCCGGCCTCCAGCACCTGGAGGGCGCGGCGGTACTCGGCGGCGGCTTCGGCGGGCCGGCCTCCCTGCTCCAGGAGGAGGCCCAGCAGGTAGCGCGCGGCGGCGTGGTCCGGGTCGAGCGCGAGGCAGCGGCGCAGGTCGCGCTCGGCCGTGTCGTCCGGCGTGCCCGACGAGGCCCCGTCCAGCACGCGCGCGAAGAGCAGGTCCGCCTCGGTGGCGGCGGTGGTGGGGGACGCCGGTGGCTCTCCGGCGGGCGTCCCCGGGCCAACGGCGGCGACACGGCCCGAGTCGCGCGCGGGTGCGGCCGGGGGTGTCCCCGTCCCGACGGTGGCGAAGCGGCCCGAGTCGCGCACGGCAGAGGACGGGGGCGCGGCGGTGGGGGTTCCTGCGCCAACAGTGGCAAAGCGGCCCGAGTCACGTACGAGTGGAGCCGGAGGCTCGGCGCCTGGCCCCCCTGCCCCCACGGTGGCGAAGCGCCCCGAGTCGCGCGCGGCGGAGGCCGGGGGCGGAGCGGACATTCCCGGGCCGATGGCGGAGACCCGGCCCGAATCGCGCGTGGGTGTCACTGGAGGAGACCCGGCGGTGGGCATCCCCACGCCGATGACAGCGAAGCGGCCCGAATCGCGCGCGGCGGTGACCGGAGACTCCGGAGTGGGCGTCCCCGTCCCAACGGGCGGCTCGGTGGGCCCCCCTGTCCCAACGACGGCGACGCGGCCCGAGTCCCGTGCGGGGACGACCGGAGCCGCCACGGCGAACCGGCCCGAGTCGCGCCTCCGACTCCCCTCCCCCGCCGCAGCGTCGCCCCACGGCCCGGCGTCCTCCGCCGTCCGGACGTAGAAGAACGCCTGCTCCCCCTTCAGCACCCGCAGCGTCGGAGGCACCCGGAGCAGCGGCTCGGAAGCGGACAGCACCAGCGTGCCCCCGGGCGCCAGGCTCGCGGCGAGCACCTCCACCGTCCGCTGGAATGCCTCCGGCGTGAAGTAGATGAGCACGTTGCGGCAGAAGATGACGTCGAACCCACCCCCGCCCGCGGGCGCGGGGTACGGCGTGTCCATCAGGTTGTGGAGCTGGAAGCTGGCCCGCGCCCGCAGCGCCGGCGCCAGCACGACGCGCGAGCCCGCCTCGACGAAGTAGCGCTCGCGCGTCGCGGGAGGCACGCGGCGCACCTGCTCCGGGGAGAACCCCAGCCCCCGCGCCCGCTTCAGCGCATGCTCGGAGATGTCCGTGCCCAACACCGTGCTGCCCGGGTCCGCCCCCAGCTCCGCGAGCATCACCAGCAGCGTGGCCACCTCCTCGCCCGTGGCGCAGCCCGCGCTCCACAGGCGCAGCGGCCGCCGCGCCCCATCCACCAGCGGCGCGAGCACCTGGCCGCGGAACGCCGCGAGCTGCACCTCGTCCCGGAAGAGGTCCGTCTTGTGGACCACCACCGCGTTGATGAGCTCCTCCAGCTCCCGGGCACCGGAGGGGGACTTGAGGTAGTTGAGGTACTGCTGCGGCGTCAGGCCCCGGCTGCGCGCGTCCAGCCGCTCATCCAGCCGGCGCACCTGGGGGCCGCTCAACGCCATGCCCGTACGGGCCGTGAGGAAGGCACGCACGCCCGACCATTGCGACCCGGCGGCCCCCACTCGAGGTCAGCGCCCCACGGCGAGGGGCTCACCGCGCGCCAGCCGAGACAGCGTGGCCGCGACGTCGTCCCCGTGGATGAGGTGGTCCACCGCCTTGCGCTCCACCGCCGAGCCCGGCATGCCGAAGACCACGCAGGACTCCTCGTTCTGCGCCAGCGCCAGACCTCCCGCCTGCTTGATGGCCAGCAGCCCGTCCGCGCCGTCCGCGCCCATGCCCGTCAGCACCAGCCCCACCGCGCGCCGGCCGTACGTGCGCGCCGCGCTCTCCAGCAGCACTGTGCCGGACGGCATGTGCCCGTCGCGCTCCACGCCCGGCTTGAGGCCCACCCGGCCCCGGAAGGGGATGACCAGGTGCTGCCCCGGCGGGGCGATGAGCACGTGCCCGGGCATCAGCGGCTCGCCGTCCTGCGCCAGCCGCACCTTCAGCTTGCTGGTGTTGGCCAGCCAGCCCGCCAGCGACTCGGCGAAGGCCGCGTTGATGTGCTGGACGATGACGATGGGCGCCGGGAAGTCCGCCGGCAGCTCCGAGAGCATCCGGTAGAGCACCTGCGGCCCGCCCGTGCTGGCCGCCACCGCCACCACGCCCATGGACACCGCCGGCAGCACCGAGGCGGCCACCCGCGGCGGGGTGATGTTCCCCTTCTGCGGCCGGCGCAGGTGGCGGATGACGCGCACCGAGGACAGCAGCTTGATTTCCCGGACCAGGTTCCACGCGTCCGGCCCGGCGTCGATGGCCGGCTTGATTTGAAGCGCGAGCGCCCCCAATTCCAGCGCGCGGTACGTCAGCTCCGGCGCCTGGGAGCGCGGGTCCGCCGTCAGCACCAGGATGGGCGTGGGGCACTCGGCCATGATGTGCTCGGTGGCCGTCAGCCCGTCCATGACGGGCATGTCCACGTCCATGGTGATGACGTGCGGACGCAGCTCCTTCGTCATCTCGATGGCCTGCTTGCCGTCCGCGCAGGAGCCCACGACATCGATGTCCGGGTCCTTGCTCAGCGCGTCGCAGATGAGCTGTCGGCAGATGAGTGAGTCATCGACCACCAGCACCGACACTTTCTTGCCCATGCCCTGTCCATACCCCGTACGCGAAGCGGGGAGTATAGCCAATGCAGCGGACTGTCCTCAGGAGGTTGCGATTGGTGCCCGTCAGCCCAACAGGCGCCCCACCACGTCCACCAGGTCCTGCCGCACCAGGTCTCCCTTGGTGATGTAGCCGTCCGCCCCCGCCGCCAACCCACGCCGCCGGTCCTCCTCGCCACCACGCGTGGTGAGGATGACGACGGGGAGGCGGGAGTGGACGGGGTGGCCCTTCAGGCGGCGGGTCAGCTCCAGGCCGTCCATCCCGGGCATCTCCAGGTCCGTGACGACCAGGTCCGCCGGGTGGGAGGCCAGGACGTCCAGGGCCTCGGCCCCGTCGCCGGCCATGATGGTGTCGTACCCCACCGCCTCCAGGAGGTTGGAGATGAGCTCCCGGGTGAGGGGGGAGTCGTCCACCACCAGGATGCGGCGGCGGCGGGAGGGGACCTCCGGGGCCGGCAGGCGCGGCAGCCGCAGGGGGGCGGTGCCCTGGGCGCTGGCGGTGAGGTAGGCGGCCGACAGCACCATGGCCAGGCGCCCATCCGCCAGGGAGGTGGCGCCGGTCAGGTGGGAGAAGCGTCCGAGCACCCCCTTCAGGGGGAGGATGGCCTGGACGCGCTCCTCCAGCACCCGGTCCACCACCAGCGCGGCGGCCCCGCCCTGGCTCCTCACCACCAGCACCAGCTCGCCCTCACGCACGGGGCGCTCCGGGGCCAGGCCCAGCAGCGAGGACAGCAGGGCGAGCGGGAGCACGCGGCCCTCCACCAGCAGCGAGGGGCGCCCTGCCACCTCGCACACGTCCGCGGTCTCCACCTTGAGGGCCCGGGAGACGTGGGTGGCGCTGAGGGCCAGCGTCTCCTCGCCCACCTGGATGAAGAGCAGCGGCGCCACGGTGAGGGAGACGGGCACCCGCAGCTCGAAGATGGTGCCCCAGCCGGGCGCGGACTCCACCCCCACGTCGCCGCCGAGGGCCTGGATGGAGGTACGCACCGCGTCCAATCCGACGCCCCGCCCCGACAGGTCGGTCACCACCTCGCGCGAGGTGAAGCCGGGCAGGAAGATGAGCTCGCGGGCCGCGGCGTCCGACAGGGCGTTGGCGGCGCTCTCGTCCAGGACGCCCCGGCGCACGGCCACCCTGCGGAGCTGGGCCGGGTCCAGCCCCATGCCGTCGTCCTCCACGCGGAGGATGATGCGGCTGCCCTCGCGCGCGGCGCGCAGCGTGAGGCAGCCCCGGGGGTTCTTGTCCGACGCCACCCGGTCCACCCGCGTCTCCAGGCCGTGGTCCAGCGCGTTGCGGACCAGATGCATGAGCGGCTCGCGCAGCGCCTCGACCACCGCCCGGTCCGCGCGGGTGTCCTCACCGTCGACGACCAGCTCCACCTCCTTGCCGAGCGCGCGGGACAAATCCCTCACCATGCGCGGGTAGGGCTCGAAGAGGACGGACAGCGGGAGCATGCGCAGCGTCTGCACCTCCTCCACCAGCATGCCCAGGTCGCGCAGCTCCGCGTTGGACAGGAGCTTCGACTCGCGGTGGAGGGCGGCGGCCAGCTCCTTGGCCGTGCCCAGCCTCGCGGCCAGCGCCGCTCCGGCGGGGCCCAGGTCCTCGGCCTCGCGCGCCAGCTGGCTCAGCTCCCGCGCCAGGGACAGGCGCCGCGCGTTGGCCAGCTCGCGCCGCCGCGCCACCTGGGTGAGGTTGGTGACGGCGCTGGTCAGCAGGTCCAGGCTGGCCACGCCGATGCGCACCGCCGTGTCCGAGCGCGCCTCGGCGCCACGTGCCGGCCCCGTGGTGCCTCCGGAACTCCGCGCCGTCGCGGTGCCCGGGGCCGGCATCCGGCTCATGGCCGCCGCCGCGGTGGCGGTGGCGGTCCGCGCCGAGCCCTCGGGGGGCTCGTCGTCGCCTCGAACCACCACGGTCCGGGGGCGGGCGCCGACACTGGAGGGGGACACACCGCGCGAGGACGCCGCGCCGGCGGCCCGCGCCGGCTCCTGGCCGGTCGCCCACGGCACCTCCGCGCCGGATGCGGGCTGGCCCCTCGCCCCGTGCTCACCCCGTACGGCGGCTCCCGATGACGCCGGACCGCGCACACCCGGCTCTCTGTGAGTCGCGGCCGCCGGGTCTCCGTGGGCCTGACCTCCAGCTCCACTGGGCGCGAAGCCTCCCGCGTCTCCATGAGCAGGGCCTCCCGCTCCACCCCGAGCGGAGCCTTCAAACCCACCACGCGTCGCGCCCCACGATTCGCCGCGCGCCGCACCCGCCAGCTCCCCACGAGCGGGGCTTCCCGATTCACCACGAGCCGCGCTCCCCGGCTCGACCCGGCTCGGCTCACCGCGCCCCGGGCCCGCCGGCTCCGCCTTGGGAGGCGTCACCGGAATGGGCTTGAGCACCGAGGCGGGGATGCGCTCATTCTCCGCGCGGATGCTCGCCTGGAGCGCCGCGACGAGCGTGCCCACGTCCGGCGGCGGGTCCGCCGAGGGGAGCGCCCCGGACAGCAGCAGCACCGCGTCGGCGGCCACGAGGAGCGCGTCGGCGGAGCCCTGGGTGAGCGTGTAGCGGTGGGGCTCGGTGGCGCGGACCAGCTCCTCCATCTCGTGGACGAGCGCGTTGATGTCGTCGAAGCCCATCATCCGGGCCTCGCCCTTGAGGCCGTGCAGCTCGCGCAGCACGCCCCGTCCAGCCTCCGGGTTGGCGCCTGCCTCCAGCTCCATGAGCGACCGGTTGATGCGCTCCAGCCGCACCGTCACCAGGTCCCGGAACTGCTTGATCAGGCGGTCGCTCGGGTTCAACTGCCCTCCTCCCGGAGCGGCTCCTGGCCAATCTGGAAGCGCTCCACCACGCCGCGCAAATCCCTCGCCAGCACCAGCAGGTCCGTGTTGGCGGTGCTCACCTGCTTGGTGGCGTTGAGGCTCTGCTGGGTGATGCGGAGGATGTCCGCCATGGTGTCCGCGAGCTGGTCCGTGCCCGTCTGCTGCTGCTGCGTGGCCAGAGAGATGCTGCGCACCGAGTCCGACGTCTGCCCGGCCAGGTCGACAATCTGCCGCAGCGACTCGGACACCTGCTGGGCCAGCGTGGTGCCCGTCTCCACCGCGCGCACGCCGCCCTCCGTCGCGGACACCGCCGCGGCCGAGGCCTCACGCACCTCCTCGATGAGCCCCTCGATTTCCTTGGTGGACTCCAGCACGTTCTCCGCCAGGCGCCGCATCTCCGCGGCCACCAGCGAGAAGCCCCGGCCCACCTCGCCCGCCTTCGTCCCCTCCAGCTCCGCGTTGAGCGCCAAGAGGTCCGACTTGTCGGCCACGCCGTTGATGAACTCGACGATTTTTCCAATCTGCTGCACGCGCTTGTTGAGGCGCACCACCGCCGAGGCGATGGCCCCGTTGTCCTGGCGCATGCGCGACATGGAGCCGAGGAAGTCCTCCGCGCTGCGCTGCCCCTGCTCCGCCGCGCCCAGCGTGCGGTGGGCAATCTCCGACACCGACGTCGCGTTCTCGGCGATCTGCCGCGCCGAGCGCGCCAGCTCCTCCGTGGTGGCGCTCGTCTCGTCCAGCGAGCTGGCCTGCTCCGTGGCCCCCGCCTCGTAGCGCCCGGAGGTGGAGAGAATCTCCTCCGTGGTGGCCGAAATCTGCGCCCCGGCGCGCTGGAGCTGGGACATGACGTCCGCCAGGTGCGCGCGCATGGTGGAGAAGGCGGCGGACACGTCCCAGATTTCGTCCTCGGCCGGCACCACGCGTGGGCTGGCCAGGTCGCCCTCGGCGATGCGGCGCGCCTCGCTGGACAGCTCGCGAAGGGGCCGGCCCAGCAGCGTGCCGCCCAGCCACGCGGTGGTCAGCGCCAGCCCGAAGACGAGCACCACCAGGAGGCCGCCCGAGGTGAGCGCCTCCATGCGCAGCGTGTCCGCCAGCAGCAGCTGGGTGCTGGAAGTGGACTCCGCCATCAGCTGGTCCAGCAGGCGCCTGCCCAGCGCGGAGGCGAGCCGCTGGGACAGCACCGCGGGCGTCACCACGCAGATGAAGGTGAAGGCCACCAGCCGCGCGCGAATCTCTCCCCGCCGGGGCATGGCCGCGATGAGCTGCGCGTGCGTCATGCCCAGCTCCGCCAGCCAGAGGACGATCCGCCGCGAGCGGAGGATGACGATGCAGTGGACGAGCAGCGAGGTGAGCGGCCCGAACATCAGCCCCAGTCCGGCGATGCGGAGCGCCACGCCGCCGTCCACCCTGCCCGAGCTCCACATGACGGCGCCCAGGGAGATGGTGGTGAGCAGCCACAGCCCCAACGAGCCGAGGAAGGCCTCGTCCGGTGCCCGCGTCACCTCCCCCACCGCCGCCGCCAGCTTCTCCGGCGTGGAGGGCGAATCCCCGCGCTCCAGCCCGCGCAGCGTGCGCACCCGCCCCAGCGAGCCCACCGCGCCCACCAGCATGGCCAGCACGGACAGCAGGCCGCCCGCCAGCGCGAAGAACTCCAGCCGCTCGCCCTCGAGCTCTTCGGCCAGGGTGAGCGACGCGAAGTACAGGCTGAGCATCGCGCCCACCGCGTTCGCCAGGGGCACGGGGACCATCAGATGCCGGCTGAAGGAGGCCCGCCGGGGGCCCTTGATGGAATCTCTCATGGCCCCCTCACGCCTCCTCGGTGGCACCCACGTGGAAGCGCTCCACCACCCGCTTCAAATCACGCGCCAGCGCGGCCAGGTCCGCGTTGGCCGCGGCCATCTGCTTGGTGGCCGCCGAGTTCTGCTCGGTGACGCGGAGGATGTCGCCCATGGCGGCGGCGAGCTGGTCCGTGCCCGTCTGCTGCTGCTGCGTGGCCAGCGAGATGCTGCGCACCGCGTGGGACGTCTGCCGCGCCAGCTCCAGGATGAGGCTCAGGCTCTCGTCCACCTGCGCCGCCAGCACCGTGCCCGCCTCCGTCGTCTTCAGCCCCGCCTCGGTGGCCATCACCGCCGCGTGCGTCGCGTCGCGAATCTCCTCGATGAGCTGTTCAATCGCCTTGGTGGAGCGGATGACGTTCTCCGCCAGGCGCCGCATCTCCGCGGCCACCAGCGAGAAGCCCCGGCCCACCTCGCCCGCCTTCGTGCCTTCCAGCTCCGCGTTGAGCGCCAGCAGGTCCGACTTGTCGGCAATCTCGTTGATGAACTCCACCACCTTGCCAATCTGCTGCACGCGCTTGTTGAGGCGCACCACGGCATCGGCGATGGCCTGGTTGTCATGCTTCATGCGCTGCATGGCGCCCAGGAAGGCGGCGGCGCCGCGCTGGCCCGTCTGCGCGGCGGTGAAGGTCGTCTCGGCGATGGCGGACACGGACTCGGCGTTGCCGGCAATCTGCTGCGCCGAGCGCGCCAGCTCCTCCGTGGTGGCGCTCGTCACGTTGAGCGAGCCGGCCTGCTCGTCCGCGCCGGACTCCTGCTCGCCAGAGGTGGCCACGAGCTGCTCGGTGGTGGTGGATATCTGCAGGCCGGCGCGGCGCAGTTGGAGGAGCGCCTGCCCGAGCTGCGCCTGCATCTGCGCGAAGGCGGCCGAGGTGGCCCACACCTCGTCCTCCGCGGCGATGACGCGCGGCGGGCGCAGGTCTCCCTGGGCGATGCGCGTGGCGTCCTCCGTTATCGAGCGCAGCGGCTCGGCGATGACGGTGCCGCCCAGGTAGGCGGTGAGCATCACCAGCAGGGTGACGAGCCCCGCCACCCCCATGCCCCGGCCGTCATGGGCCGCCTCGAAGGCGGCTTCCCGGACCTCGCGGTCGGACGACGCCACCACCTGGTCCACGGCCCGGAGCGTGCGGGAGACGGACGCGTCCAGGATGAAGATGGACGGGCACAGCACGGCGATGGCGATGAAGAGCACCATGCGCCGGCGGATGTGCATGCGCCGGGGCGGCGCCGCGGCCACCACCTCCAGCGGGGACAGCCCCTGCGCGGCAATCACCTCCACCGCCCGGCGCCCGCGGCGCGCCACCAGCAGGTAGACGAGCAGCGCGCTCAGCGGCCCCAGCGAGGCGCCCATCAACACGATGCGCAGCCCCAGCGTCCACGACGTGCCCGCCAGCGGCACGAAGACCAGGGCCATCAGCAGCGAGCCGCCCAGCCAGTTCTGGAGGATGAAGGCGAAGCAGCGCTCGGGAAAGGCGCGGGCCTCCAGGAGCGCGGTGCGCAGGTACTCCGGCGTGGGCCGCAGCCGTCCCTCGCCCAGCGCCGCCAGCGTGCGCAGCACCCGCCGGGCATTCAGGTGGAGCAGCCACAGCGAGCCCGTCAATGACGCGGACACGAGCGCCAGGAGCAGGCCCCAGGCCCCTTGCGGCACGGCGGTCGTCAGCCACCCGTGCAAGAGCGCCAGCACGATGCCCGCGCCACTGCCCAGCAACGCGGGCAGCGACATCCACCGCGCCAGCCCCGAGAGTCCCTCCGGCGCCTTCATGCCGCCTCCCCGACGAGCCCTCGCAGGAAGCGCTCGAAGTCCACCAGCCCCATCAGCGGCCAGAGCTTTCCCTGCACCAGGACGAAGCCCTGGAGGCTGCCGCCCGAGGCGCGCACCGCCACAGCCGGCGCGGGCAGCACCGGGTGGGCCTCCGCCTCGATTTCGAGCGTGTCCACGCCCACCGCGCCTCCGGCGGCGGACACCAGCACGCGCGCGGCGCCGTCCGGTGAATGGAAGGCGCGCCGGGCCGAGGGCGCCGCCCACCCTTCCGGCGAGGTGATGGAGGCCACCTCGTGCGCGTGGAACGCGAGGCGATGGGGCCCCGCGTGGCACAGGAGCATGCCCCGGACGCTGAGGGGGACCATGGCTCAGGCCCCCTGGCTGAGGTGGTCGAAGAGGCCTTCGGGGTCGATGACGGCCACGTCCCGGGGGCCGCTCTTGGCGGGGCCGCGCAGGTGGACGTGGACGCCGGTGGGGCCCAGGGGCTCCAGCGTGCCCGTCACCGGGGAGACGCCGGCCACCGTGCTGGCCGTGAGGGCGAGGGTGCCGCGCGGCAGGCGAACCAGCACCGCCCGCCGCGAGGACTGACTGGCCCCGCCCACCAGCAGGCCCATGTCCACCACCGGGATGACCTCTCCACGGTGGGCGAACACGCCGAGCAGGTGGGCCGGGGCACCGGGCACCCGCGTGAGCTCGGGGAAGGTGACGACCTCCGCCGCGCTCTCCGCGGGTACCGCGTACCAGCTGCTGCCGCAGGCGAAGACGAGATAGGACTGACGCGCTTCAGGCTCGTGGACGGCCATGAGGCGCGCAGCCTACCTCAGACTAGCGCTCGAACTCGACGCGGCGGTTCTCGGACCAGGCATCTTCCGAGGAAGCGTTGCTGGCGGGGCGGGTCTCACCATAACCCACCGTGTTGAGCTGCTTCGCCGGGACGCCCAGGTCCGTCAGGTAGCGCTTCACGGACGCGGCGCGGCGGTTGGAGAGCTGGAGGTTGTACTCCTCGGTCCCCCGCTCGTCGGCGTGGCCGGCGAGCGTGAGGCGGCCCTGCTGGCCGGTCTTCATGCAGTTGGCCAGGTCGGACAGGCGCTGCTGGGCCTCGGAGGACAGGGAGGACTCGTTGAAGCCGAAGCGGATGGGGCTCCAGTCGCAGCGGTCCGCGGCGGCCGTCACGCACTTGCCGGCCTGGCACTCCTGGCCCTCACCGCAGTCGGTGTTGGCGGAGCAGGTGTCCGTGGGGGCCTGGCAACGGCCGGCCTGGCACTTGCCGCCACCGGGGCACGCCGTGTCGTCCTTGCACTGGGCCTCGGCGCACTTGCCGGCCTCACAGATGCGGCCATCGCCACAGGCCGCGTCCGTGGTGCACTCGGGCGGCTTGGGGGCGCACTTGTTGTTCTGGCAGGTGAAGCCCTCCTTGCAGTTCGCGTCGGTCGCGCACTCCTGGCACGTCCCCTGGACGCAGACCTCGCCCCGCTCGGTGCAGGTCGAGTCGTCCTTGCAGTTGGGGTACGAAGGGGGGCAGCCGGTCAGCACGGCCATGGCGAGGGAGAGCCCCGCCCAAAGGGTAATCCGACGCATCATTCCTCCCGAATTCATGAAAAACGAAAGCACGCCCGCTCGTTCGGGCACGTGCGTCGCGTCTAGTCGCAGTCCCGAAACGAGTCAAAGCATTTGTCCCGTCTCAGACACCCCGGGCGCGCCCCGAAACCCTTGAATCTCCAAATATTTTCCGTGAAATTGTGTCACTGACCCACGCGGTGGCCGCGAGCCGTGGCCCGCCGTCGGGAGCGCCCTCCATGCCCGCCTCCGTCCTCATCGTCGACGACGAGAAGAACATCCTCCTCACCCTGAGCCAGTCGCTGCAGCTGGCGGGGTATCAGACGCACCTGGCCAGCAGCGGGCAGGTGGCGCTGGACGTGGTGAGCGCACGGCCGGTGGACGCGGTGTTGATGGACGTGAAGATGCCGGACATGGACGGGCTGACGGCGCTGGCGCGGCTGACGGAGCTGAAGCCGGAGCTGCCGGTCATCATGATGTCGGGGCACGGCACCATCGACACGGCGGTGAAGGCGACGCAGCTGGGGGCGCGGGACTTCCTGGAGAAGCCCATCGCCCGCGAGCGGATGCTGGTGGCGCTGCGCAACGTGCTCAAGCACCAGGCGGCCATGGAGGAGCTGCAGGAGCTGCGGGCGCAGCTCGGGCGCTACGACATGGTGGGCAGCGGGCCGGCCATGCAGCGCATCTTCTCGTTGATTCAGCGCACGGCGCCCTCGGAGGGGCGGGTGCTGATCACCGGTGAGAACGGCACGGGGAAGGAGCTGATTGCCCGGGCGCTGCATCAGAATTCACGGCGCAAGGGCCAGCCGTTCGTGAAGCTCAACTGCGCGGCGGTGCCGCACGAGCTCATCGAGAGCGAGCTGTTCGGACACGAGAAGGGCGCCTTCACGGGCGCGGTGAGCGTGCGCCGGGGCAAGTTCGAGCTGGCGCACGAGGGCACGCTGTTCCTCGACGAGATTGGCGACATGCCTCCGGCGATGCAGGCGAAGCTGTTGCGCGTGCTGCAGGAGGGTGAGCTGGAGCGCGTGGGCGGGGCGGAGACGCTCAAGGTGGACGTGCGCGTCATCGCGGCGACGAACAAGAACCTGGAGAAGGAGATCGCCGCCGGGCGGTTCCGCGAGGACCTGTATTACCGCATCAACGTCGTCCAGATTCACTCGCCGCCGCTGCGCGAGCGGCGGGAGGACCTGCCGGACCTCATCAACACGTTCCTCGGCGAGGCCTGCGCGAAGAATGGACGCCGGCCGCTGACGCTGTCACCCGAGGCGCTCGCGGTGATGAGCGCGTATGACTATCCGGGCAACGTGCGTGAGTTGCGCAACCTGGTGGAGCGGCTGGCGATTCTGTGTGAAGGGCCGGTGATCAGCCGGACGGATGCGCTGGAATTGCTGCCCCGGGGACGGGCGGTGGTGGTGCCTCCGGTGGTGGAGAACGGCACGGCGGCCGTGGCGGCTCCGCCCTCCCCCATGCCTTCCGAGGCCGAACTCATGGTGGCGGCCAGCACTCCCGCTCCGGCGCTCGCGACGCCGGCTCCGACGGCGGCTCCGGCACCGGCTCCGACGGGCTTCCGCCCCCGGGTGGACCGGACCTTCCGTGAGCAGGTGGAGGACGCGGAGCGGGAAATCATCCTCCACGTGCTCGCGCACACGCACGACAACGTGACGGAAGCGGCGCGGATCCTCGACCTGGAGCGTGGGCACTTCTACAAGAAGATGAAGGCCCTGGGCCTGCGGCGCGGGCAGTCGGAGTCGTAACCCCCTGCATTTCCTGCTCCTTTCTGGTGCTACGTTGGCGGGCAGCCGTGATGGCTGGTGCCCGTGTGTCTGCGGTGTGCTCGGCCGCTGCGACGTCCACTAGACGAGTCGCGGCAACGCGGTTCGCTTGGTGCTCCACGTCCCGGCCCACGTAGTACGTGGCGGTGACTGCCGAGGTGGAGTGGCCTGCGAGCTGCTGGGCGGTGGCGATGTCGCCGCCTGTATCCCGAATCAGGTGGGTGATGAACGTCTTCCGGAGGGTATGGAACGTGGTGCCCTTGGGGAGTTCCACGCCAGCGCGCTTTGCGATTTTCCGAATCAAGCGAGACACGTGCCACGCCTCATCCCGCATGCCGCCCTTTCGAGGCGCGGGGAACACCAGCTCCGACGTCGCCGCCTTGCGGGCCCGCTCAATCTCCGGCAGCAGAACCGGGTGCAGCGGCACCTTCCTCTCCTTGCTGCCCTTCGTGGTGCTACGGCTCCAGCTGCGCCGGTAGTGCACGGTACCAGTGGGACCATCATCCAGCCGGAAGTCATCCCACAGCAGTCCACCGAACTCGCCTCGGCGGCCCCCGGTGAGCGCGGCAAGATCCACTGCCGCACCTCGTGGCGGCACATCTAGGGGACATGGAGCGCATTCTCCGCATAGCCCTCAAGAATCCGTGAGCCGTGATTCACGCCGCTCTTGTGCGACCGAGGCGGCACCCCGTGCCCGCACGGGCGGGGCCTCGTCGTGGTGGTGGGCGGGCCCAAGTGCAATGCGGCTCAGGGCCGATCAACCCCGCCCTTCATTCACTACACCCGCCGGGCATGGGGCTCGGCGGGGCAGTTCTCACGGCGCGACGTTGGCGCCACCCACGGGCCCGGCTCGGGGCGTCCCCCCACCGGGGCCGGGCCCGCGTCTTTCTGGAGGTGCACCATGTCGATGTGTCCGCAGGGCCCGGCGCTGCCGGAAGAGGCTGTGACGTGCAAGCACAAGTCGGGAGCGCGGTTCGGCTGCCCCGCGTGTGTGCGCCGCGTCCGCGCTGGCTACCCGGAGTTCCCTCTGCAGGTGACGCGGGACAGGAAGGCGAAGCCGGGCCCCGTCAGCGTGCCCTGGCCGGTGGCGGAGCGCGCGTGGGCGACGTACTCGCAGCTCTACGGGCGAGAGCGGAGCGTCGAGCGCCTCGCGGAGCGCGGTGGTTTCGACTGGGCGGAGATGGACAGCCTGCTTCCTGGCTGGCGCGAGGCCACCGACGCGTGGAAGCGGCTGGAGTTCGAGGCTGCCGTGCTCCGTGAGCAGAATGGCACCCTCGGTGCCCAGCTCTCAGAGGCGCGCGGGCGGGTGGTCACGCTGGAGTCCCGGCTGGAGCAGGTGGGCACCGCCGTGCAGCTCGGTGCCGACTACGACGCGGTGACGCGCGAGGCGGCGCGGGAGCAGGCGCGAGACTTGGCCCGAGAACTCGACGCCGCGCTGGCCAGCGTCGAGGCGCTCCAGTCCAAGGTGGCGGAGCTGGAAGCTGCGCTGGAGCTGGCGCTCGCAGTGGGGCGCCCGGCTCCGTCCCCCTTGAACGTTTGGTGCGGCCTGGAAGGAGACGAAGGTGAGGCGACGCCGCGAGCGCGCATCGCCCCGACCCGTTCACCCGAGGTGCCCACGTTGGCCCGTCCCGAGGAGCGCCCCTCCCGTGGCGGAACACGTTACGCGCGCGGTGGCATGCGGGGCGAAAGACGCTGCAATGGCCGCTGCCTGCTCGGAACGAACCGGTGTCGGGCCGTTCGACGCGGCAGTCCCCCGTTACCGCAGAAGGGTCTTGACGTGGCCCTTGCTACTTCTCCCGGTTGGCGAGACCCGCGATGAGGGCGACCGTCCCGAGGACCGCAGCGACCTTCCCGGACTTCGACTCGGTCACCCAATGCCAGAGCGCAGGCAGCAGTCCGCGCTTCGGGTCTGTGACGTCCCGATGGGCGATGAAGATGCCGTTCGCCTGCTGGTGCAGGTGGATGCGGCTACCGTCATTGAGCGACAGGACCCAGTCATCCACTTGGCCGTCTGGTTCCGCCATTGGTGGACGCTCGAAACCAGCGTGTTGCGGATGCGGCAGCCATGGTGGCGCAGTCACCCGCTGCCCGGCGGCGAGCCGGAGCCAGTGCGACCTCACCCAATCCAGCCATGCAGCTTGCGGCCCAGCCCACTGCATTACGTACATACCCGCACCTCGCGTAAGGGCCACCCCAAGACTTGAGGTGTGGCCATGTCCACTCTACGTAAAGCAGCGCGAGTCACGTGCAAGGCGCCACTTCGTCTTTTCGGACGAGTCGGCCTGAACGACGCCTGGAAATCCCAGGGAGGGATGACGCCATGAGCCGTCCCGCATTGTGGCTGCTGCCTGTGGCGCTGTGGGCGCCGATCGCATTCCTGCCCCTTTGAGCCTGGGCGACAGTTCGCGGCGCCGCCGATCGAGCGCGCCGAGTCCGCCCTGTCCTGTCGCGTCCTTCTAGAGGGCTTCCAGCCATGAACAACGAACGGCTCGGCGGCCCCTACCGCTACACGCGCCAGGGCCGGGGAGTCTTCCACCTGCCCCTGGCCCGACCCTGGACGTGGACACTCACCCACCACGGCGCGGAGGCGCTCTTCATCACGGACGGAGGCGTGGATGAGGGCGAGGCCCGCATCATTCACCCGCCGGACGCCCTCCTGGGCTGCTGGCTCGCGCTGTACGCGACGCGCGAGTACGACACCGCCGCCGTGGAGTGGATGCGCCGGGCATACGGCCTGGAGGCGCCCGGCGGCGACGTCCTCCCCGCTGACTGCTACGTCGCCGTGGGCCGGCTGGCCGAGGTGGCCACCGTCAGCAACGACATGGCCCGCGCGACGGCCCCGGAGTCCTGGTGGTGGCCGCCCGGCGCCTCCTGCCGCCGCACGGTAGCGTGGTGGCTGGAGGAGGTGACGGTGTTTGAGCCACTGCACGCCCCGCCCAGCCGGCGCCTCGCCCTGGTGGACGGGGAGCTGCTGCCCGAGCTGCGCGAGCGCGTGCGCCTCGCCCGGGACGGCCTCTGGCGGCCCGAGGTGTACCCGGTGCCCGCCGCGCTCCCTCTCCCTGTCCTGGCCTGCGAGGAGCCGTCCGTGCCTGCCCCTCCGCACCACCCGGCACCCGTGGTGGACGACAGGCCCGTGCCGCCCATGCTCCACGTCGAGCAGCTCGGCCTCTTCGGCACTTCGGCTCCCGTGGAGCCCCCTGCAGCGCCGCCCACACCGCCCCAAGTGCAGCGCGTCGAGGCTGCGCCCCTCCCGAATGCCCCGGGAGAGGCCTTGCACAGCGCGGCGGAGCGCCTCCGTGCCTTGCTCTTGGATCGCGTGTAGCGCACGCTCTCCAAGTCGCAAGATGCATGACTCCGGCAGGCAGATAGCGCGCGGAGGCCGTGCACGGCCTCCCCATTGCAACGTTCCGCCTGGATTCCACTAATATTCGGCACAGTCTATTTAAATGTTCTCGCAAGAAGCCCGGCTTGACTGGCACGGCATCTATAGCGGGCGCCTTTTTCCCAGTTGCTGCCCCGCAAGCAGCATCACCAAGCGCCCTAAGGAAGGCATCATAAATGACCGAACAGAGCGACATGAAGTCGGGCGTTTCGGTGGAATCTCAACGTACACACCAGCCAATGTGGCACACCTGGACTCGCCTCCTGGGCATTGCCGGAACGCTGCTGCTTGGAATTGGGATGGGAGTAGCTTGGGAGCGCCTGACTATCCACTCGCTAATTCCATTGATTCTCAACGCAACACTGCCCTATCTGGCGGGAATCAGCACCACCCTGTTCGTTGCCGCAATTGTCTTCTTCATACTGCGGCAGATTGTCCGCTCCAGTATCACGGGAGGCAGGATCTCGGAAATCAAGGAGATCGCTGGGCAAGAATTGGAACGAGCTGCTTCGGTGTGGCTTTACGGCGTGCGGGAGGTGACCTGGGAGTCTGGCCGAGCAGAGCGCCTCAAGAAACTGCGTGACGCCGCATTCTCGGCAATGAAGCTCCTCATGGCGACCTGGGGTCTCAGAAGCTCCATATGGCTAATAACGGTGCTGCTTGGTGGAACTGTCGCTTTTGCAAGTCTCATTGTCTCATACATGCAAATCGAGCGCCTCGATATGCAGAATCGACTACTTGAGACGCAAAACCGCATTGCCCTCCAGGACCAAGCGGCTCAAACAATGCAAGCACAGGCGGACTCGGCACACAGCCAGATTGCAGAAATACTTCTCAATCCAGACTCAACGGAGGAGTCCCAGACTTTTGCCCTCAGAAGCATCCCGCATGCAATACAGATGAGTGTCCATCGGGCCAAGAACAACGCTGATGGTCCTGCGGGTATAGCAAGAGACTTCCCAAATCTTGAGCGAGTGCGCGGAGTGCTCCGAGCCTTCATGCGTCAAGACAGAATGCGCAGCGCACTCAGGCGAGCAGGCCTATCAAACTATGGCCAGAAGAACGAATCTATCCCGTGGAGTGTTCTCCTGCAGGAGGCCCGACCACAGGGAGAGGTAAGCACTGCGCTGCTTGAGGTCCTCCATCAACTTGGGCCCGCCTCAATGGATAATCTCGGCGCATGCCTTTGGAACGTGCGCGTCGACAGCGAGACCGAAGACCTTCCCCCGGCTCGTCCGCCTCCTGCCGTAGTGGCCAGGAAGAGAGAGTATGACTTGAGACACATCGAAAGGTCTGAACTCAGGGGGCTGCAGGCGCCATTCTTGTTTTTCGATGCAAACGGAAAGGAGTCGAACCTGAGCGGAGACATTCTCTTTCCTCCCGATGTCGATCTTGCCGGCGCCAATTTCGACGGAGCCCGCCTTGACCATGTCAATCTAAATGGAGCGCGCCTCGATTTCGCAAGCTTCCGTGGATCGTACTTGTTTGCCGCCCAATTCAATGACGCATCAATGGAAGGAACAGACCTTCGTGGGGCAGACCTGACTCATGCACGCTTCCACGGAGTGCAGGCGATAGACGCGCGGTTCCAAGGCGCTGAAATTGAGAATGGTGAGTTTTTCGGCGCAACCCTCCGAGGGGCTCGTTTCGAGGGAGCCGATTTGCATTCATGCAAGTTCAATGGCGCGGATCTCCACTCGGCCCGAATGAATGGCTCGACCATCACAGAGGCGCAATTCATCCGCGCGAATATGTATAATGCCGATTTGACAAACTCAGAGGCAGGTGCGAGCGACTTTAGCGGCGCCAACATGTCCGAAGTAGCAACTGTCAACGCCCAAATGGGCCGATCCCTCTTTTATAGCACTGACTTCTTCGGTGCCAACCTTGGCGGTGCCGACTTCAGTCTAGGGCAATTCCAGGTTGCATCCCTAGCCCACAGATGCACTACCTTCAATAGAAAGTGGCACGGCCCGGTAGAATACTGCGTCATCGCTCAATCGGACGATCCTGATAGAAGAGAATTGCTCTCCCAGGGACAGCCTGCAAATTTTGGCGAAGCGAACACTGGTGGATTTAGGCGGGCGACATTGGGACGAGTGCACATCTGGCAGGTCTCGAATGAAAGTGCTGCGTTGCGCTGGCTTCAAGAAAATTGGCATCTTCCAGAAAGGCGCGCACGCAAAATGGGATGGAGTGAGACTCCTCCCGAAGCCTCCCTCGACGGATTCGCACGAGATGTCGTTCCAGCACTTAAAATGACGATAACAGCAGACACAAATTTCACAGGCGCAAACCTAACCGGAGTTAAACTGCACCCTGCTCTTCGCAATGCTGTCCGTCTTGGACACGCACCATAGCTCTCCCCGCTTGAGTGGACTGCTCTGAACGGCTGGTGTCCAGAACTGCGGTTCGCACGTTACCTCCCTCGTACAATTAGGTCCCGAAGTAACTGGAACTACCCGCGTTTCGGGTCGCTGAAAGCGCCAGCGCCACAGCCCGGCACCCGCAAGGTGAGGTGGCTGCACGTCACCCGGGTGCCCAACCGACACCGGGGTGCCCACCGCATATCTCCGATGGGTGTCGAAGTCGCCGGTGAGCACGGTTCCGCATACACAGGAAGGCCAAGTACGAGCTGGGCGCCGGGGTTGATGGTCGCCAAGAAGCGCGGGAATCTGGTCATGGTCAAGATAGGGGCCTGACTTCAAGCCAGTGCTCTCCGAGCGCTGGCTGGTGGCCCTATGTCGCCGCGTGGTCCCCGAGTCATTGGGGCGCCGCTAGGCGCCGAGCGGCGCGAGCTTGCCCTTGACTTGGCGGAGCACGCGGTCGCCGGAGCCCTGGAAAACCGGTCGAACTGATGACCAGGAGTCTGCGCTTTGTGACCGCCAACAGCCCGGTTCATTGATGGTATCCGTCCGACGGACGGTGTCTGCGGGGCATTGCCTGGCTGAGCGGGGCGGGTCATCCCTGGGCGGATGCTGAAGAGAGTCGAGAAGCCGGAGTGGCTGCGGGTCGCTGAGGAGTTCGAGGCCAGCGGGCTGACGCAGCGAGAGTTCGCCGGGCGCCGGGGACTGCGCCTGAGCACGTTGCAGTCGTGGGTCTACCGGCGTAGACGCCAGGGGAGCGCGGGGGCCGAGCCGCCCGTGCGCTTGCTGCCGGCGCAGGTGAGCAGCGCGCTCGCGGCGAGCGCTCCCGGCAGCGTGGAGGTGGTCGTCGGCGGCGTGCGGGTGCCCGTCTCTCCGGACGCGGACGTGGACTACGTGGCCCGGCTGGTGGCGGCACTGGGGCGCAGCGCGTGCTGACGCTGCCGCCGCGGTGCGAATCCTGCTGGCCACCGGGCCGGTGGACATGCGCAAGTCCATTGATGGGCTCATGGCCCTGGTGCGCACCGCGTGGGGCGAGGACGTCTACTCGGGCCACCTCTTCGTCTTCGTCAGCCGCCGAGGCGACCGGGTGAAAATCCTCCCCTTCAGCCGGGGCGGCTTCGTCCTCTACTACAATCGCCTGGAGACAGGCCGCTTCCGGCTGCCACCCGTGGAGGCCGACGCGCAGTCGGTGCCGCTGGATGCCACGCAATTGGCGATGCTGCTGGACGGCATCGACGTGGCTGGGGTGAAGCGCCAGCCCGCCTGGACGCCCCCTGGGCGTACAGGTAGCTGAATACATCCCCTGCTGAATGGCCCACCCGGTGGGTTGTTGAGCGCGGGTGCCCCGAGTCCTTCCCCTCGACCATCATTGTGCCTGGCGGGAGGAGGCTGAGGAACTCAAGGCCGAGGTGGGGCGCATCGGCGGGGAGCTGGACGCGCTCAAAAGTCAGCTGACGGCTCTGCAGCGCCACGTCTTCGGCAAGAGGACCGAGCGGCTGCCTCCGGTTGCCTCCGAGCTGCGCGGGGAGACGACGAGCGCCGAAAAGAAGGCGGCGCGGGACGTGGCGGCCCAGAAGAAGCGGCGCGAGCGCGCGGCCCGCAAGGCCGCCGAGTGCCCCACGCGCGAGATTCGGCACACCGTCCCCGCCGGCGCGCGGCACTGCCCGGCGTGCGGCAGTGAGGAGCTGAAGCCGGTGGGAAAGGGGCGCACCAGCGAGGTGTACGAGTACCTCCCGACGCGCTTCGAGCGGCAGGTGCATGTGCGCGAAGTCCTCGGGTGCAAGCGCGGTCAGGGCTGGGTGACGGCGTCCGGGCCGGCCAAGGTGGTGGACAAAGGCGAGTACGGCCCCGGCTTCCTGGCGCACGTGGTGACGTCCAAGTGCGCCGATGCCATGCCCCTGCACCGGCTGGCCCTGCGCGTGGAGCGCGGCGGCGTGCCGATGAGTCGCAGCACGCTGACCGACCTCTTCCACCTGTCGGCCTCGGTGCTGCTGCCGCTGTCGCGCCACCTGCTGCAATGCGTGGCGTCCTCAGAGGTGGTGTGGGCCGACGAGACGCCGCTGCGCGTGCTGGACGTGAAGAAGACGAAGCGCGGCTATCTCTGGACCTTCCTCACCCAGAACGCCAACGGCGACTGGCTCCTCGGCTACCGCTTCAGCTTGGGCCGCGCGGGCACGACGCCCACGGAGGTGCTGCGTGGCACGAGGGGCGCACTCGTGGTGGACGCGTACACCGGCTACAACGCGGTGACGCTGCCCTCGGGGCGAGTGCGCGTCGGGTGCTGGGCGCACTGCCGGCGCCGCTTCTTCGACGCACTGGCCACCGCGCCCGAGGCCCGCGAGGCCCTGGACCTCATCCTCGCCCTCTACCGGGTGGAGGCCCAGGCGCGCGAGGCGGACGTGGTGCGCACGGCCACCCACCGCCAGTTGCGCCAGCAGCACAGCGCTCCGGTCCTTGAGAAGCTGCGCGCCTGGCTGGAGGCGCAGGCCCCGCGGCACCTGCCGAAGGGGCCCATGGGCCAGGCCATTGCCTACGCGCGCAACCAGTGGGAAGCGCTGAGCCGCTTTGTCTCGGATGAGCGCCTGCCGCTGGACAACAACCGCGCGGAGGCCGCGCTGCGCAAGGCGGCCCTGGGCCGGAAGAATTTCCTCTTCGTCGGCCACGAGGCCGCGGGCGAGAACCTCGCCGGCCTCTACGCGCTGGTGGCCACCTGCGAGGCCAACGGCGTCAACCCCGAGGAGTACCTGTCCGACGTGCTGCTGCGCGTGCAGACGCACCCCAACTCACGCATCGGCGAGCTGCTCCCGCACGAGTGGAAGCGTCGGCGCGCCGCCGATTCCTCCTGAGCGCCGTCGCTCGGTCTCTCTCCCCTCCACCTGCTCACGCTCGGACTCGCGACCACTGCCGAGCACAGCCCTCGTCCGTCTTCAAGCGACCTGTACAGCTTTCACCGGACGGATACGGCCGCCGGGCCCTCGGCGCCGTGCAGACGCTGCTGGGCGTGGAGCCGGTGGGCAGGAAGCTGACGGACGCGGAGTTGGCGGTACTGCGCAGCGTGTACGGCGACTTCCTCGACACCTCGAAGCTTCGCATCAAGGAAGGCGACGTGGGCCTGCTTACCCTCTCCGGCCGGCCCTTCACCCACGGCAACACCCTCTACATTCCCCGTAAGCACCTGCCCCTCACTGAGGAGCTGCTCGTCCACGAGGCGGCCCACGCCTGGCAGCACCAGAATGGCGGCACCGACTACATGAGCGAGTCCCTCGTTGGGCAGTACCTGGGCGACGGCTACGACTTCGCCAAGGCCCTCACGGAAGGGAAGTCCTGGGCGGAGATGAGTCCGGAGCAGCAGGCGGAGCTACTCGAGCAGGCCTTCCGCCAGGGCTGCTTCAAGACGCCGCCGAAGCCCTGCCTCGTCCACGGGAAGGACTACTCCGCGCAGCTCGCCGCTGCCCTGGTGGAAGTCCGCGCGGGCCGAGGGGCGCCGTAGCCGTTTCCTGGGCGCTAATCCTTCATGGGCCAGCGCCACGCGTCACGCGCGATCTGAAAGAGGCGACTAGTGCGCCCCATGATTTCCATTTCCCCCCATACCTGAAGTGCGCCCAACTCCCTCGTAAGGAAAATATCAGACTGCGCAAACAAGGGTCGCTTCGCACTAAATGGCTTGTTCGAAGCCGTTTGATTCCGGCTTCCAAGAAGAAGGGTTAGGTTTCCAATCTTTCCAACGAGTTGTTCTGCCCGTTCACGGGATAGCCCACTGCTCGAAAGCACTGCGTGCGTGAGCGTTCTCGGCAGGACATGTTCAACATGTACCTTGTTGGAGCCGCGAATCGCGGTCTCACCTGTCGACACGAAGTCATTGAGTCGCTCAAGGATTGCGCGCCACGTCGCAGTTACGTTCTCAATATCGACCTCGACGAAGCTTCGCTCAAAACGACCATCATCAGGAACCAGCGGTCCTACCTCTTCAGCAAACAGCGCCAGCGGATCTCCTTGCCGTTTCCGAAGCTTCGAGCAAAATGAATCGTAGGCCTTCTCAAGCTGATTCGGATTCTGACTTCCAATCACAGAGTACCTTACAGTCACCACCTCGCACGCCCGCACCAGCTTTGGAAGTTCACCAGGGAAGCGCCGCGCACAAGCCAGCAACACCGGCCTGCAGGCACGTGCTCGGAACGCAACCAGCCTTTTTAGGCCTTCGCGCGTTTCCTCCGCCCATTCGGAGCCCGCCCGCTCGGGAAATGCAATTACGGAGTATAGAGCAGCGGCGTCGCGCAACTCTTCCACAAAGTCGCGAGCCTTCCTGTCCGAAATCTTTGAAATGTGATCGCGCAGTCGGTCGTACAGCCTGTCTTTCCGAACCCCCTCGTGGAATGCGATCCAGAAGTACCGAAGAAAATGAACGACCTCCTCGGCGCCAACCAAATCCGACACCTGTCCCCAAAGATCCCGAACCTCGGACAAATACTGCTCGGATTGGGCGAATAGTTTGTTTTTCACAAGATCGGCGGCATTAAGCGGAAGCCCTCGATCATTGAGTGTTTCAAACAGACGAAATGCCGCCGCCTCGCTGTGAGCAAGAATGCGAACAAACTGAATCTTATAGAGCACCTGTCCAGCCATGGCCACCAGAACTTCGGAGCGTGAATGGCGGCTCGGCTCTAGGCTTTCGCACGCCTTTTCGACATAGGTGTCAATCGTGCGAAACGCTTTTGCTAGCAACGTTTTCCTGTGGACTCCCTGCTCAACCTTGCGCGGATCGACTAGCAGTTGAGCATAAACCACCATGTCCTCATCTTGAAGAACGATCTTTGGGGTTTCCTGGCGACCAAGCTTTCCCGCAGTGAGGTATTGTTTAATTTTATCAGCAGAAGCGACCTCGCTCAAGGCGCGAAGTTTCTGCTCCAGCACGGCAAGCACCAGCGTGATCGTCGTCAGGCGCTGCTGGCCATCCAATACTAGGGCGGGGCGAACGCTTTCTGGTTGTTCCTGTACCACAATGGAGCCCAAGAAATAGCTGGACTCATCCTCCTTAGGGGGAAGCCAGTCGTCCGTCTCGGAGTAGATATCCTCAAGCAATTCGCCTACTTCGTCCTGCGTCCACGCATAGCTGCGCTGGTAAACCGGAATTTCAAATGCCACCGAACGAGGAGCAAATAGCTCCTCGACGGTCAAGGTGTCAGAGTCATAGGAGAGTTCGTTGGCCAAGACGTTGTCCTTTGATGTTCAATCGACACCACTACAAAACATATCAGCTACACAATCAAGATTAGGGAGTGCCGCCCCTCCCTTCCTCACTCGGCCCACGCCTCTTCGCGCCGTGCGGCCTCGACGAGTTCGAACACCTCCGCCACGCCGAGCGTCACTGGATGCGCGAGGAGTCCAGGCACCAAGTCGCTGTGGTGCAGGACGGCCACGTTGCGAGGCGGTTGTCTCACGAGGGGCTTCCGGTGGGCAAGGACGAGCAGCCCTGCACCCACAGCTTCCGCCGCTGCGTGGCCGCGAGGAGGCAGGCGCGGACGCGCTGGGCCTCCTCCTCCAGTTTCTCCACGTAGCCCCTGCGGCGCCCGCCCACCAAGACGTCGTCCCCGTCCACCACCACCTCCCCGTGCACCGCCTTCGTGTTGAGGACGAAGACGCCGGGCGGGCCGATGACGAGGTGGTCCAGGTTGGCACCGCGGCTGCCCACGCGCACGTCATGCTCGACGTGCCACCCGTGAGGCCGGAGCTGCTCCAGCAACGCCCCCACGCGCTCCTCGCCGTCCGCGCCGAGACGCCAGGACTGCTCGTCTGTGTTGATGTCGAAGAGGAGGGCGAAGAAAGTCTTGACGGGCGCGGCGTCCGCCAGTTCCTGCTGCTTCTCCCGTGCGCTCTGCCCTGGCCTGCGCTCGGTGCGCGTCGCGACCGGCTTGGGCTGCGGCTCCCTCTTCCTGAAGGACATGGATTCCCCCTCCTCGTGCCGTCTCGGGCACGGCAAGGTCTGACGGTAGCGCGTGAGCCCTGGCGCCGGGCAGCGGGTCCGACTCACCCCACAGGGACCTAAGCCAGCCGAAGGAAGTTTTGTCAGGGGCAACCACCGCCGAGGCCGGTAAATCGAGCTTCGGTGCCGCTACCCCCTGAACGGAATTAGTCGGGATGGCTTAGCCAATCGCCGGTGCAGTGCGCGCCGAACATGAGAGCACCTCTCCGTGCGGGTGCGCTATCCTCGTTCGTACAGCTCTCGGACTCGGGCGGTTCAATCGCGCCACAGGGGAAACCATGATAACCGAGCCAGTTCAGGCGAACATCGCACGACTGCTGAGTGTTGCGCACACCACTCTGAACCTTCTTAGGGATTACAGCGGCCGGCCAAAGCGGGAGCGGGATGTGGACCCAATGCTCTACGCGATACTCAATGCGCGCTTCAAGCAACCGGGAGCCCCTGTAACGAGGCAACATCCGATTCAAATGCTCGGTTCAAGGCGTTTGGTCGATTTTCGCATCGGTGGCCCCAATCCTATCCTGCTTGAGTTTGCGTTCAGGCCCCGCACAGGGGGAGGCGATCTCTGCAGCAGCACAAACGAATCGGAGATCCTGAAGTTGTCGCGGTTCCCTCAGACCGAAGCCAAACTCCGTGCTTTGCTGCTCATTGATGCGTCCTCCTCTGGCCCCTACGAACGCGTGCAGCTTGAAACCAAATACAAGGACATAAGGACCAGCCCCGGAAAGTTCGACAGATGCCCCGTGCGCGTCATCTATGCCCACGAAAAGGAGAGCTTTCACTTCTGTTGGACCCCTTGACCAGGGCTGCCGTGTGCATCAGCCGCTTTCGGCAATCGCAAGCAGCGAATCGCAGCGCACCCCCTATCTGTCCGGGGGAGAAGCGCCGGAGCACGAGGTACCCGCTGTGACATAGCAACCAGCAAGGGCTGACCGATTCGCACCGGAATACCCGACGAGTTCCGAAAGTGCCCTGCGGCGACCGCAACCGACTGGTAACCGAGGTCACCGCCCCTTCTCTCGCGTGGAGGTGCCCACGTGCGGAGAGCCCGTCTCCCAGCCCCCGACGCCAGAACAGGTGCGCAGGAAGCGCGTCCGCGAGGACTACATGCGCGACCTGCGCCGGCTTCGCGGTGAGCCCGAGGAGCCACCGCCGGCCTCGCGCCAGCTCGCGCCCGATGAGCGCTGCAGGTGCGGCGGGCCGCTGATGCTGGTGGGCGGACGGAGCGTCTGCGCGCTGGGCACGCACGACGATTGAGCCATTCGTGGTGGCGGCAGGCTCTCTGGCGCGGCCACTTCCGCCTGTCTCAACCACCACACCCGCCGGGCATGGTGCTCCGGCGGGGCTGTTCTCGCGGCGCGGTGCAGCGCCCACCCGGGTAGGGAGAGATGCCCCCTGCCCTTCCTGCCCGGGTCCTTTCCCCGCGCTCTCGGAGGGTCCGTGGCATCGCATGACGCGCCCGCTGCCCCTAACGTCTGCTGGCAGTCCGGGCGCCTCCGCGTGGTCCGCCTGGGGACGCAGCCGCCCAGGCTGGAGGTGTTCGACGGGCCCGACGGCGAGGCGCCCTCGTGGTACGTGCCCGCGCGCCCTTGGGCCGAGGCGCCCGCAGTGAGCACCCTCGTCCAGGAGCTGGTCTTCGAGCTGGCACGGGGTGCGCCGCCCGTCACCGGAAGCCGGCCGAGTCATTCCAGTCCGACACGGGAATGAAGCGGAGCCCCTCCGGCGGCGGCGTGAGGCTCATCACCCGGTCCACGACGCTGCGGTGGAAGAGGTGCACCACTGCCTCCTCCAGGCGGAATGCGAGCCGTTCTTCTAGCGGCACGGCGCTGAGCACGTCCTCGTCCAAGACGAGCTTGTCGATGCTCAGCACCGCCCCATCACCCACCTCGAATGCCAGCGTGGAGCGAGTGCGGTCCACACAGTGCACCCGCCGCCACATGTGCATCAGCCAGTAGTGCAACACCGCATCCCCCACCTGGACGTCCGCCGGCACCCACTGCACCCCCTGCAGGCTCAGCGGCTCCATACACTCCTTGAGGCGCGCCGAGACTACCGGTGCAGGCAGGCTGTGGTGGTCCACCATGCGCGGCTTCGGAGGTGCCGGCTCCCCCAGCCTCAATCGCACCGGCTCCGATCGGTGAACCGGGCGCCCTTTGCGGAAGGCCAACGCGGACTCGTCCCACGCGAGGAGAGGATGCTCCTGGGAGCGCTCGCGCATGAGCACGAAGTATTCACTTTGCATGGCCTCTACTCCCCCACCTGGAGCTTACGCCTGGGAAGCGGCTCTCGCGTGCGTCCATGGCGGAATCCATGCCTCCTTCCGTGTGGGCAGGGCGTTCGGGGCTTGTCCCGAAGGCTCGACGCACCGGCGCACCCCACTCCGCCCGGCAGGTAATCCAGGCCGTCCACGGTGAGTGTCCACGTGCCGCGCACCACGTTGGCGAGAATGTTGGCGCTCAGGCAGTCCAGTTCCTCGGCGAGGGCGCTGGGCTTCGCGCAGTAGAACCCTGCCGCGACGCGCTCTCCCATCCGTTCCAGCAGACTCTTCACCGCATCCGGGTAGGCGAGGTCCATGTCATAGGCCCATCCGCCCGAATGAGGCCCCACGTGTACCGGAACCTCAAGCTCACATGCCACGGACAGCACCATGGGCAAGATGACGCCATTCTCCCGGCCGTTGATGTCGTAGCCAAACTCGCGGCAGAAGCGAGCCCAGTCCTCATCGTCCGCCATGGCCTCAGAGCAGATAAGGTGGTGCGCGGCGATGGACCAGCGCCCGGTGTACCAAGGGTGTGCGTCCGCCTCGGCGCCACCGAGGATGTTGTCCCGCAGGATGCCGGAGCTGCCGATGGAGCTGCCCCACGAAGGGGCGAACGGATGCCCCGGCTTCCCGCAGTACTCGCACGGAGGCTTCTTCATGGGCCGAGGCCCGTCGCCGGGCTTGGACTGGAGGAACATGACTCGGCGACCGCGGATGATGACGGGCATGGAGTCAGGAGACCTCCATGCCCAATCAACTCAGAACTGTCTGCCAGGGCCATAATCCATGCAATACCTGACACCTTGACAGATACGAGCGCTCACGCCGCGCGGACCGGGCCCTTACGCAGCGCCAGCGCCAGCCGGCGGGCCGCCACCTAGCAGTAGCGCTCCTCAAGCTCGATGCCCACCGCGCGGCGGCCGAGCTGGCGTGCTGGAGTCCCCGCACCCGGGGTTCCCCGGCCGCGAGGTGCACAACGCTCGAAGCCCCGCAGTCCAGCGAGCTGCCTCCCGAGCCGGACTGGAAGACGGACCGGTGAACCGCTGACGCACGATCGCAGGTGATGGTTCCTCTCTCTGGGGCGAACCGGGTGCGCTCCTGCTTGTCACGCTTCTCAGGAGTGCTATCGGCTCACGCCTCATGAGCTCGAACCGATTCCTCGCGGTTGCCCTGTGCGCGGTGCTTGGCAGTGCCTGTTCCTCGAAGGAAGGCCCACAAGGTCCCCAGGGTCCTCAAGGGCCGCAGGGCCTCCCCGGTCCCGCCGGCGGCCCGCCCGGCCCGAAGGGTGACCCCGGCCCGCAGGGGCTCAAGGGAGACACGGGCCCCGTGGGCCCCAAGGGAGACACGGGTCCTCGCGGAGAGGCCGGTCCCCCGGGACCGAAGGGAGACACGGGAGACCGTGGCCCGGCGGGCCCTTCCGGCATGGGCAGCACCATCGTCATCAAGGACGCCATGGGCCGGGTGGTGAGCCATGACTTCCTCTACATCGACGAGCACGGCTACATCTGGCAGCTCGACTTCGAAACCGCCCAATTGCAGGACAACTACACCACCTCCACCACGATGGTTTTCTTCACGAGCACCGACTGCACTGGCTCGGGCTATCTCGCCTCCTTTCACCTGCCGCGGTACCCCTTTCGCATCGAGGGCGAGACCGCCTACCGGGTGCGCCGGGATACGCAGCAATCCGAGCAGATGACGGTCCGGTCGCATCGGAGCGGAACCCGATGCGAGAACAGCGAGTTGCCGGGCCGCTACATCCCGCTCGCAAGCACCGTGCCGGACCAGCCCATCGTCCGCCCCTCGCTGGACTTCACGCCGCCACTTCACATCGAGCGGCCCTGAGCTCCTACCGCGCCTCCGGTGCGCTACCTATAGTCGCGGCATGACCCAGGTCGGAGGCATGGAGATTGTGGTCGGCGGGCTCTGCTGCCTGTCCGTCGTGGTGGGCCTCATCGTGGCCGGGGTCCGCCTCGGCCGCCGGAAACACCAGGAGCGCGGGCCGTAGGCCGGCGCTCGGCCTACCCGATGCCGAGCAGCCGCAGCACCGCCGTCGTCGCCGCCGCCGCGACCACCACCCCCACGAAGGGCAGTCGCAGCAGCGCCAGCGCCGCCCCCACGGCCACGCCAGCCGGACGCGCCCAGCCCACGAAGCCTCCATTCGAGGTCAGCGCCGCCGTGGCCACCAGGGCGGTGAGCAGCGCAATCGCCGACAGCGACATCAGTTGCTGGACCCGCGCCGACAGCTTGAGCCTGTCACTCAGCAGGGGACCGGCGAGCCGGAAGGCGAACGTCCCGGCGGCGAGGATGAGAATCGGGAGCGCGTTCATCGCAGGGCCACCGCCAGGGCCAGGAGCGCGAGGAGCACCGGCACCCCCGCCGGCAACAGCGGCGTGGTCACGAGCGCGATGAGCGCTCCCACGAGCGCCACCCTTCTCGCGAGCGCTGCCTTCCGCTTCGCCTCCGCCGCCGCTTCCGCCCCACCCTCTCCCGCTGCCTTCTCGTCGCTCCGAGCCATCAGCGAAGGCAGGAGCAGCGCCAACATGCCCGCCGGGAACGCCGCATCGAGCCCGAGCGCATCCGGGTTCCCGAAGGACTGCCCCGCCAGCGCACCCACCAGCACTCCGACATTCCAGGCCACGAACAGCGCCCCTCCGCACAGCCAGTACGCCGCGCGCCGCCGGGCCGGGTCCTGCTGCGCCAGCGCGAACGCCACCGACTCGTCCACCATCAGGTGCGTGCCGAGCAGCCGCATGGGCCAGGAGCGGCCCAGCACGTCGGAGACGACCAGTCCAAAAGGCAGGTGCCTCGCGTTGAGCAGCAGCCCGGCGAACACCGCCGCCACCGGGCTCCCGCCTCCGGCCACGATGCCCACGAACATGAACTGCGAGCCTCCCGCGAAGACGAGCAGCGACATCAGCGAGGCAATCCACACGGACAGTCCCGCCGCCACCGCGATGGCTCCAAAGGAGATGCCGATGACGCCCGCCGCCGCGGCGATGGCGGCGACGTCTCGTATCAGCGCGCGATCAACCTTTCCCATGGCGCCCCTTTATTACGCCCTCATCCACGAAGCGCTGCTCTTCTGTCATTCCGTGGCGCTTTCCCCATGGCCCATCGGCGACTCGTTGGCCAAAACGCGGCATGCCGCCCGCTGCTTCGTGTCCCGCTTCTGTCATCCCGGGACAGCCCTCCCCGCCGTCGCGGGTCTGGAAATGAACGAGGCATGGTATGGCCGGCGTCATGTTCGACGGATTCTCCTCGCAACGCGTGCGGACACGGAACGCGGACATCCATCTGATCCGCGGCGGACACGGCCCGACTGTGCTGCTCCTCCACGGCTATCCACAGACCCACGCGTGCTGGCACCGGGTGGCGCCGGTCCTGGCCCGGGAGTTCGCCGTCATCGCCCCCGACCTGCGCGGGTACGGAGACAGCCGTGGCCCCGCCGATGACGCCGACCACCGCGCCTACTCGAAGCGCGCCCTCGCCGAGGACATGGTCGAAGTCATGACCGCCCTGGGCCACCCGCGCTTCCACGTCGTGGGCCATGACCGCGGCGCCCGGGTGGCCTATCGCCTCGCGCTGGACTCG
This sequence comes from Pyxidicoccus fallax, assembly GCF_012933655.1. GTDB lineage: Bacteria > Myxococcota > Myxococcia > Myxococcales > Myxococcaceae > Myxococcus > Myxococcus fallax. The sequence continues at coordinate 68,453 of NZ_JABBJJ010000013.1, forward strand.
CCCGACGCCGTCCGCTCCCTGACGACCCTGGACGTCATCCCCACGCTCGAACTCTGGCGTCACGCGGACAAGGCCTTCGGCCTCTCCACGTACCACTGGTTCTTCCTCGCCCAGCCCGAAGAGATGCCCGAGAGGCTCATCACCGCGAGCGCCTCGTTCTTCCTCGAGCACACGCTCCGGAGCTGGGCGGCGCCGGGCTTCCAGTTCGCCCCCGAGGCCCTCGCCGAGTACCAGCGCTGCTTCACCCCCGAGGTCATCCGCGCCTCCTGCGCCGACTACCGCGCCGGCGCCACCACGGACGCACAGGATGACGCCAACGACGAGGCCTCCGGACGGCGCATCCGGTGCCCGATGCTCGCCCTGTGGTCTGGCCTGACGGCCAGCGCCCAGGAGGTCTCCCAGCCGCTCGCCATCTGGCGCCGGTGGGCGGACGACGTGCGCGGCAGGCACCTGCACTCCGGCCATTTCCTTCCGGAGGAGGCTCCGGACGAAGTGTTGGCGGAGCTCCTCCCATTCCTGCGGTCCATCCAGGGGTGACGCCCCAATGATTCCGCCGGGTTGGAGCCCTCCGTGAAGCCCTGGGAAAAATCATCATCGGCCATGTCGAGGGCCCGCGCCCGGCTCCGACATACCTGTGACCGCGCACTCAATGACGAGGCGCCGGACCTGAGAGGGAGCCAACCATGAAGTACATGCTGATGATGAACACCCACGGCGGGCCGTACCAGATCACGAACTGGCCGAAGAAGGACTTCCAGGCCCACATCGCGTTCATGATCGACTTCGTCAAGAAGCTCGGCCAATCGGGCGAGCTGGTGGCGGCCGAAGGCCTGTCCGGGCCCGACCAGGCGAAGCTCGTGCGCGCCGGCCCCGACGGCAAGCCCATCACCGACGGCGTCTTCCCCGAGTCCAAGGAGTTCCTCGCCGGCTTCTGGATTGTCGACGTCGACAGCCCCGAGCGCGCCTACGCGATTGCCGCCGAGGCCTCCGCCGCCCCGGGTCCCGGTGGCAAGCCGCTCAACATGCCCATCGAGGTGCGGCAGGTGCCGAGCGGCCCGCCGCCCACCGACTCCCTGCCGTGAGGCCGTCGTCTCCCGACAGACGCATCGAGCACCTGCTGCGTGAGCTCGCGCCGCGGGTGCTCGGCGTGGTCGTGCGGCGCTTCCACGACTTCAGCGCCTCCGAGGATGCCGTCCAGGAGGCGCTGCTCGCGGCGGCCTCGCAGTGGCCTCGCACCGGCCTGCCCGATGACCCGCGCGCCTGGCTCATCCAGGTCGCCGCGCGGCGCATCACCGACCACGTCCGCGCCGACGCGGCCCGCCGACGCCGCGAGGCGCTCGTGGTCAGCCTCATCCCTCCGGAGGAGCAGCTCGCCCTCGCTCCCGACGCCAGTGACGCGGCGGAGCGCGACGACACGCTCGTGCTGCTCTTCATGTGCTGCCATCCCGCGCTCTCGACGGCCTCCGCCATCGCGCTGACCCTGCGCGCCGTGGGCGGCCTGACGACGGCGGAGATCGCCAAGGCGTTCCTCGTCCCCGAGGCGACCATGGCCCAGCGCATCAGCCGCGCGAAGGCGAGCATCAAGGCCTCCGGCGTGCCCTTCCAGCTGCCCACGGAAGCGGAGCGCGCGCAGCGGCTCGGCGCGGTGCTGCACGTGCTCTACCTCATCTTCAACGAGGGCTACACGACCAGCTCCGGCCCCGAGCTGCAGCGCACCGACCTGTCGAGCGAGGCCATCCGCCTGACGCGCATGCTCCACAACCTCCTCCCGCGGGACGGCGAGGTCTCCGGCCTGCTGGCGCTGATGCTCCTGACCGACGGGCGGCGCGCGGCGCGGACCGGGCCGGAAGGCGAGCTCATCTCCCTCACCGACCAGGACCGGAGCCTGTGGGACCGCGACGCCATCGCCGAGGGCATCGCGCTCGTCACCGCCACGCTGTCGAAGGGCTCCATCGGCGAGTATCAAATCCAGGCCGCCATCGCCGCCGTGCACGACGAGGCGCCGCGCGCCGAGGACACCGACTGGCCTCAAATCCTCGCGCTGTACGGCGTGCTGATGCAGCTCACCGACAACCCCATGGTGAGGCTCAACCACGCCATCGCCACGGCCATGGTGCACGGCCCGGCCGCGGGGCTCGAATTGCTGAAGGCGCTCGACGACGACCCTCGACTGGCGGGGCATCACCGGCTCGACGCCGTGCGCGCCCACCTGTTGGAGCGCGCGGGTGACCGGAAGGCGGCAATTGTCCTGTACCGCAGGGCCGCCGGCCGCACGATGAGCCTCCCGGAGCGGAACTACCTCATGGCCCAGGCGGCCCGGCTGGGCGACCTGCCGGAGTAGCGCCCGCCTCCGGAGCCACGACGGATGGCCGTCCCCCACCCGGCACATCTCCTCCGGGCGCCCCCCAGCGCGGTGCCACGGAGCCCATGGGACGACCTGACGCTCCAGGTAGCCCGGCCGGTCTCCGCGTGCCTCCGAGGCCTCGACACTGCGTGAAGAGCCGACGAGCAGCCGCGCGGAATCCGGGGCTTCCCTCGCACGGCCCCGCACTTCAGGGGCTGAAGCGAAGCCCCGGACGTGGGACACTCCGCCCCCGTATGAGCACGGCCTCCATCCTCGGCATCGACTTCGGGACCACCAACACCTCGGCGGCCTTCTTCGACAAGGCGGGCAAGCTGCGGCTGGTGCCCGTGACGGACAAGAGCTTCACGCTGCCGTCCGTGGTGTGGTTCCACGCGGCGGACAAGTCCATCGTCGGCCATGCCGCGCGGCGGCAGATCATCGACGACCCGCGCCACACCGTCTTCGGTGCCAAGCGCTTCCTCGGGCGCCGCTTCCAGTCCGAGTACGTCACCCAGCACAAGGACAAGTATGCCTTCGAGCTGGTCGAGGCCCCGGACGGCTACACCGCCGTGACGATGTACGGGAAGCAGACGTCGCTCACCGACGTCGCCCACCTCATCATCAAGCAGATCCTCACCCTGGCGAACCACGCCGCCGGAGAGCCCTTCCGCGAGTGCGTGCTCACCGTGCCCGCCCACGCCAGCATCCGCCAGCGCGAGGCCGTGCGTCAGGCCGCCGAGCAGGCCGGCCTCCAGGTGCGCGCCATCGTCAACGAGCCCACCGCCGCCGCGCTCTACTACGCCAACCTGCGCAACCCCGAGCAGACCGTCATGGTCTTCGACCTCGGCGGTGGCACCTTCGACGCCACCCTGCTCGCCGTGCAGAACCGCGTGGTGAAGGTGCTCGCCACCGGCGGTGACGCCTTCCTCGGCGGCGCCAACTTCGACGAGCGCGTCGTGGAGATGCTCGTGGAGGACTTCCAGCGCAAGCACGGCATCGACCTGCGCGGGAACAAGGTGGTGATGCAGCGGCTCGTCTTCGCCGCCGAGTCCGCGAAGATGTCCTTGAGCCAGCGCGACGCCACGGTGATGCGCGTGCCCTGCATCGCCCAGAAGGACGGCGCCTTCATCGACTTCGACTACACCCTCACCCGCAAGCAGCTCGAGGAGATGGTCTTCCAGCTCATCGAGCGCACCGCCTCCGCCTGCGACGACGTGCTGGAGCGCGCGAAGCTCAAGGCGGACCAGATTGACGAGCTCGTGCTCGTGGGCGGCCAGACGCGCATGCCCGCCATCCGCGAGCGCTTCTCCCACTTCAAGCGCCTGTCCTCGGAGAAGGAGGTCCACCCGGAGCTCGGCGTGTGCGTGGGCGCGGCCATCCTCGGGCGCAACCTGGCGCGCGGCATCGCGGGCCTCGCGGACGTGGTGCCCATGCCCATCAGCGTCATGGTCCCCGGCGGCGCCCAGCACGAGGTCATCCCCGCCAACACCCCCGTGCCCGCCACGAAGTCCATCTCCATGGAGCTGCCCCTCATCCCCGGCCCCATCTCCCTGGCCCTCTTCGAGTCGCTCGATGCCACCACCGTGGACCGCGAGCTGCTCGGCACCGTCCGCGTCGACCTCGACTGGCGCACCACCCACAAGGGGCCCACCACCCTGGAGGTGCGCATGGGCCAGGACTTCGTCCTCAGCGCCGCGCTCGTCTCCCCCCAGGGCCACCGCCACGCCCTGCCCATCACCGACCTGCGTGCCCCCAAGCGCGCCGTCTCGTAACCGCGCGGCACCCAGGCCGAGGGCCGGCGGCCTCAGCGCTTCTTCGTCCCACGCTTCACCAGCGAGTCCCACGCGGCCATCGCGCAGTCGACGATGGCCGTCATCGCCTCGAGCGTGGCGCCATCCCGTGCCTGGATGGACAGGCCGTGCAGCACCGTGGCGTAAAAGCCCGCCATCGCCTCGGTGTCCGTGCCCCTGGGCAGCTCGCCCTCGGCGATGCCCCGCTCCAGCCGCTGCTGGATGTCGGCGATGGCGGCCTTGCGCTGCTCCGCGAGGAACTGACGCACGCCCTCGTTCTCCGTGGTGCCGGACACCGCCGCGAGGACAATCATGCAGCCGCTCGGCTTGCCGGGGTTCGCGTACTCCCGCACGTTGTCGCGCAGCATGGCCTCGATGGCCTCGCGCGCCGTGGGCACGTCCCGCAGGGCGCGGTTCGTCGCCCCGCCCTCCAATGACGTGTAGAGCTCCACCGCCTCCCGGAACAGCGCCTCCTTGCAGCCGAAGGCGGCGTACAGGCTCGGCGCCTTGATGCCCATCGCCGATGTCAGGTCGCTGAGCGACGCGCCCTCGTAGCCCTTCTCCCAGAAGACCTGCATCGCCTCCCGCAGGGCGGCGTCCCGGTCGAAGTGGCGCGGGCGGCCTCGGGTCGCCATCCTCCACTCCTTTCTATATCGACCACTAAAATAATCCCTTGCCCCTCCCAGACAAGGCCATTACCTATTTTGTATCAATCGCTACAGATAGGAGCGCACATGTCGGGACTCATGGGAAGGGTGGCACTCGTCACGGGGGGAAGCCGAGGCATTGGGGCAGCCATCGCCCGGCGGCTCGCGCTGGAGGGCGCCGACGTGGCGCTGACCTACGTGAGCGCGGCGGAGAAGGCCCACGCCGTCGTCCGGGACATCCAGGCCCTGGGACGGCGGGCGTTCGCCATCGCCGCGGACGGCGCGAGCCCGGAGGCCACCCAGCGCGCGGTGGAGGTGACGGTGGCGGAGCTGGGGCGGCTCGACATCCTCGTCAACAACGCGGGCATCTTCCCCTACGGGCCGCTGGAGTCGGTGACGCTGGAGGAGCTGGAGCGGACGCTCGCGGTGCACGTGAAGGCGTCCTTCATCGCGTCGCAAGCGGCGGCGCGGCACCTGGGCCAGGGAGGACGCATCATCAACATCGGCACCTGCCTCGTCGACCGGGTGCCCCACTCCGGCGTCACGCTCTACTCCATGAGCAAGGCGGCGCTGACGGGCCTCACCAAGGGGCTGGCGAGAGACCTCGGTCCCCGGGGCATCACCGCCAACATCGTCCACCCCGGTCCCATCGACACGGACATGAACCCGGCTGACGGACCGGGCGCGGACCCGCAGCGCGCCCTGCTCGCCCTGGGCCACTATGGCGAAGGCGAGGACATCGCGTCAGCCGTGGCCTGGCTCTCCGGCGAGGGCGGGCGCTTCGTCACCGGCGCGTCCATCGCCGTCGACGGTGGCTACACCGCGTGAGGGGCACGACATGGCGTGGGTCCTCCTCGTCGTCGCGGGCCTGCTGGAGATTGTCTGGGCGCTCGCGCTGAAGCAGGCGCGGGGCTTCGCCCGGCTCGGTCCGGCGCTGCTCGGCATCACCACCGCGGTGGTGAGCTTCGTCATGCTGTCCGCCGCGCTGAAGAGCCTGCCCGTCGGCACCGCCTACGCGGTCTGGGTGGGCATCGGCGCCGCCGGGGTGGCGCTGGCCGGCATCCTCGTGCTCGGGGAGAGCGCCTCGCCTGCGCGGCTGGGCTGTGTGGCGTTGATTCTCGCGGGCGTCATCGGGCTGAAGCTTCTCGAACGTTGAGGGAGCGCCGCTCCAGGTGCATGGGCAGCCCTCCCTTGGGGCGCAGGGTGATGAGCGGCTCGGGCGTCAGCACGTGGCCGGGGACACGCCTCGGCCGGAAGCGCTGCGCCACGGTGGCGAGGATGAGCTGCGCCTCCATTATCGCGAACCCATTGCCGATGCACTGACGCGGTCCCCCGCTGAAAGGGAAGTACGCGTAGCGCGGCCGCTGCGCGCTGGCCTCGGGCGAGAAGCGCTCCGGGATGAACTCCTCGGGGCGCTCCCAGAAGTCGGGGTGACGGTGGGTGACGTAGGGGCTGATATCCACCGTCGTGCCCCCCGGAATCCGGAAGCCGCCGATGACGTCGTCCTCCTTCACGGCCCGGCTGAAGATGTACGCGGGTGGGTAGAGCCGCATCGCCTCCTCCACCACCATCCGCGTGTAGGCCAGCCGGCCCACGTCCGCGGCCGTGGGCAGCCGCCCCTCCAGCACCGCGTCCAGCTCGGCGTGCAGCTTCGCCTCCACGTGCGGGTGCTGGTCGAGCAGCGCCCACACCCAGCTCATCGCCGTGGAGGTCGTCTCGTGGCCGGCCACCAGCATCGTGAGCACCTCGTCGCGGAGCTGCTCGTCCGTCATCGTCTCGCCGGTCTCCTCGTCGCGCGCCAGCATGAACATGGAGAGCAGGTCGCCCCGGTCCTCGTTGCGCTGGCGGCGCTCGGCGATGATGTCCATGACGGCGCCCCGCAGCGCGCGGCTCGCGGCTCGGAACTCTCGGTCATAGCGGGTGGGCAGCACCGGAGGCAGCAGCCGCATCGTGCGGAAGCGGGTCACCGTCTGCTCGCTCAGCACGTTGAACGCGCTGCCCACCACCTCCGCCTTGTCCCCCACCGAGGTCCCGAACAGCGCCGCGCCGACGATGCTCAGCGTCAGCCGCATCATCTCCTCCACCATGACCACCGGCTCGCCGCGAGCGGCGGAGGCGTCCCAGCCTTCCAGCATCCGCGCCGTGGCCCGCGTCATCTCCTCCGCCATGGCGGCGATGCGCTGCCGGTGGAAGGCGGGCTGGGCCAGCCGCCGCTGCCGCAGCCAGAAGGAGCCCTGGCTCGTGAGCAACCCGTTGCCCGCGACGCGGCTGACCAGCCGGTACGAGAAGTGGTCCTTCGTGTAGTTCTTCACGTGCTCCTGCAATACGTGGCGCACGCCGTCCGGGTGCGAGATGAGGTGTGACGTCGTCGGCCCCACCCGGTAGCGGGCCACGTCCCCGTACTCGCGCCTCACCCGCGTCAGCAGGCCGAGCACGTCCCGGCGGGCCTCCGGCAGCACGCCCAGCAGCAGGTGGCCCCGGGGGCCCGAGGCGATTCTCGGAGCGGCGGGGGTGTTCGATGAGGTCATGGGGGTGGTCGTCGTCATGGCGGCTTCTCCTCGCGAGGCGATACATGGCGCGAGGGGCCGCCGGGTGCATTGTCCCGGGCCGCCAACCCGTTGTCCTCCGCCGCCACGCCGGATTGCGGCCCCAGGGCCCCTGGTCCATGCTGCCTGCGTCCCATGCGTCCGCAGTCGCTCCAGGGTTCCATCTTCCGCACGCTGTTCCGCGTCGGGGAGTCGCTCGACATCCCCCGCGCCCGCCTGCTGGAGGCCGCCGACGAGACGGAGGAGCGGCTGGCCGTCCAGGACACCCGCGTGTCCTACGAGGCGCTGCGCCGCGTCTGGGAATTGCTCGTCTCGGTGGGCAACGACCAGCCGCTCGGCGTGCGGTTGGCGGAGTGCCTGGAGCCCACCCACTTCGGCCTCGTGGGGTACGTGCTCGTCAACAGCCCCGACCTGCGCACCGCCATGGTGCGCCACTGTCGCGTCTACACGCTGCTGGACCCGCGCACGGCGTGGCACACCACCGACACGCCCTCGGGCATGCGCGTGGAGCTGCGGCTACACCCCGAGGACGCCTGGGCCATCGCGCTGCGCCACCCCGCCGAGGGGCTGATGCTGGCCCTTATCGCCACCGGCCGCGCCCTCACCGGCACCCGGTGGAGCCCTCGCCGGGTCCGTTTCGCGCACCCGCGCCACGCGGCCTCGTCCGCGGTGGACGACTTCCTCGGCATCACCGCCGACTACGACGCGGGTGCCTACGCCATGGAGGCGGATGAGCCCATCCCCTCGCTCCCCATCCGGCACGCCGACATCGACCTGGGCAACCTCCTCCATGCCCGCGCCGAGGCCGCCCTGGCCGACGCGCACGCCGCCGAGCGCCGTGCCTGGAAGGAGCGCGTTCGCGAGGTGCTCGCGGCGCAGCCTCGCACCGGAGAACTGGGCCCGGCGGAGGTGGCCTCCCGTCTCGCGGTGAGCGAGCGCACCCTGCAGCGCCGCCTGCGCGAGGAGGGCGCGTCCTTCGCGGGACTGGAGGACGAGGTGCGCCGCGAGCGCGCCTTCCAGCTCCTGCGCGATGGGCAACTGGCCCACTTCGAGATTGCCTTCCTGCTCGGCTTCAGCGACCCCAGCGCCTTCACCCGCGCCTTCCGGCGGTGGAGCGGCACCACGCCGCTGGCCTGGCAGAAGGAGCACGCGCCCGGGACGATGTCCTGAACACCGCGAGCCACTTCGGTTCAGCGGGGCACGGCGCGCACGAGGGTCTCGAAGAAGCGCTCCCGGTCCAGCGCCACGGAGATGGACGTGTTCGAGTCGGGCGCCAGCTCCGCGCCCCACTCACCGCGCTCGCGCACCGGCTGCACGCGGGCCCAGGTGACGATGTCCCGGTCGATGGCCGCGCACGCCGCGATGGGGTCGTGCAGCAGCTTCCCGTCGGGCTTCTCGCGCAGGTAGCGCTCCATGGCCTGGAAGATGAGCACCAACCCGGCCGTGCTTTCACGATAGGGCCGCACCCGCTCGTGGAAGGCGGCGTCCCAGGCCACCCCGTGCGTGACGTTCTTCGACACCAGGTCACGCGAGCCGATGCGGTCCGAGGACAGCGCGAGCAGCGCCCCCTTCGGGTCGCCGTTGAAGTTGAACGTGGGGCAGGTGCGGCGGCCGTCGAACTTGGACAACCGGTGCTCCGGCGGCACCACGTTGTCCCCCGCGAAGCCGCCCTGGGCCACCCAGCGGCGCAGCCGCGCGTCGGGGTGCTCCTCCAGCAGCAGCCGCAGGTTCTGCAACGGCGCGCCCGTGACGAGCGTCGCCTCCGGGTACCGCGCGAGCGTGCCCGCCAGTACCGCATGTGCCAGCGCGTCGGGCTCGGCGGGCTCCAGCTTCCCGAGCCACTTCCAGTGGAAGCCGGAGACGCTGTCCTTCTCCGAGTCCGGATTGCGCGCGCCCACCGCCACGTCGCCGCGTCCCAGGCGCGACAGCAGGTGGCGCACCAGCCCCAACTGGGCGCGCGTGCCGGGCGTCACCGTCACCGCGCGCAGCGTCACCTCGGGGTGCGCCCCCAGAAGGCAGAGGGTGAGCGCGTCGTCCGGGTCGCTCGTCTCCATGTCGAAGATGACGTCCTGCATGGCCCCTACATAAACGCGCCAGGGCCATTTGTCCGTTCCGGCGAGCGGAGCGGAACGACAACGGCGCCACCGGGGACACACACGGCCCCGGTGGCGCTCAACCCATGACTACTTGCCGTATCGGTACGCGCTGAACATCTGGTCCATGCGCGCGTCCTGGCCCGCGGTGAACTGGTTCATGCAGGCGTCGTCGGTGTAGTCCATGAAGTTGTAGATGGGGTCCACACCCGTGCCGCTGCACGTGTCGCGGCCGGCGGGGCAGCCGAACGCCGCGCTGCGCTCGGCGGGCGTGTCGCTCACGGAGTCGCCCGTCTTGGCGCAGCCGCCCTGGAACGTGTGGTACAGGCCCATCCAGTGGCCGACCTCGTGCGTGCCCGTGTCGCCCAGGTTGTACGGGGCCGCCGAGCCGCCCGGCACCGACGAGTACAGGATGACCACGCCGTCATCCGTGGGCGCGCCCGCGTACCAGTTGGGGAAGGTCGCCCAGCCCAGCAGCCCGCCGGACGGGTTGCAGGAGTAGATGTTGAGGTCGTCCGCCGAGCCCTGGCGGAGCGCCGTCTTCATCGCCGTCTCCGTCGCGGTGTCACCGCAGCCGTTGAACCAGGTGCTGTTCGTCGTCCGCGTCGTCTGGACGAGCTGGAAGCTCCAGCCCCACTGCCGGTAGGCGTCGTTGAGCACGGTGATCTGGTCGCTGATCATCGCCGACGTCAGGTCGCCGTTGGACACGCCGGTGCCCTGGTTGATGACGTGGAAGTAGACGTTGATGGTGCCGCCCGTCACGGACGCGCCGCCACCGCCGCCGCCGCCGGGCTTCTTCGCGGCCACCGCCGCCGCGTGCTTCGCCAGGTGCTCCTTGACCTTCTTCTCCTCGTCTTCCGTCAACTGCCGCGTGCCGCAGCGCTCGCCGGCGGCCTTCGCGGACAGGGACTGCGAGGTCTGCTGCGGGGATTCAGTCTCCGGCGGTGCCGTCGTGGGCTCCTCCTTGACACACGCGGTTGCGAGCAAACACGCACTCAGGACACCGAAACGCGAGAGACCCTTCATTCGTACGCCTCCAGTGGGGAAGGCGGAGGGCCATCCGCGGCCCCCCGCTAGAGGCGATTATCGCTGTTTCGATTTCCAAGGTTTCTGACCCGGCTGCTTTTTGCCGGGGGACTGAACAGACTCACGCGGCAACCACACGCTCCGTGCAGGTGGGACTGTCATTGGCCGGCGAGTTGACGACGCGCGACACCTCGTAGGCGTCCAGCGAGTCGTCGGCGAAGGGGACCAGCAGGGGCAGGAGGTGGGCCGGGTCCTGCGGCTCGGGGCGCAGCCACAGCGCGTGGGCCTGGGGCGCGAGGATGACGGGCATCCGGTCATGGATGGGGGCCATCAGGGAGTTGGGCCCGGTGGTGATGATGGTGCAGGTGTTGAGCACCTCGCCGGTGTCCGGCGCGGTCCACTCCTCCCACAGGCCGGCCAGGGCCAGGGGCTTGCCGTCCTTGCGGTGGAAGTGGAACGGCGTCTTCGGCTTCGTGGACTGCTTCCACTCGTACCAGCCGTCCACGAGCACGAGGCAGCGACGCTTCTTCAGCGCGGTGCGGAAGCTGGGCTTCTCCGCCACCGTCTCGCCGCGGGCGTTGATGAGCTTGCTGCCGATGCTCGGGTCCTTCGCCCACGAGGGGATGAGGCCCCAGCGGAAGGTGTCCATCATGCGCGCGCCGTCGTTGATGACGACGGGCATCTGCTGGGTGGGACAGAGGTTGTAGCGCGGGCGGTCCACGGCGGCGCGAATGCCGGCGAGGCCCAGCTCGGCCACGAGCTGATCAGGAGAGGTCCGGACGGTGACACGGCCACACATGGGGAAGGAGTATCGCCCCGTCCGGCGCCGGGCCCAAGAATCTCGCGGGGGTGACCGGAAAGCAGGCAGCCAGCCGTCGCGGTAGACTGTCGGTATGAGCGACGACAGCAAGTCCAACTTCGGCAAGCCCCACGAGCCGAAGAAGAACCCGAAGGTGTTCGGCGTGCCGGTGAAGATCGACCCGTACACCTCCGTGCGGCCGGACCACCCCACCGGCGAGTGGGGCATGCCCGACAAGAAGAAGAAGCGGGACGACGCGCCGTTCGACCCGTTCGCCGTCGTCATCGAGTCGCCCCAGGGCGACTGAGCGCCCGAAACGCGTGCCTCCGGCGCGAGCCCTGGTCTACAACGGCGCGCCATGACCCGGTCCGCGCTGCTGTCCGCCTGTGTCGCTGTCTCGCTGTGTGCCTGCTCGGAGCGCTCCTCCAGCCCCGCCGCCGGAGGGGATGCCGGCGCGCCCCCCGCCCG
>NZ_JABBJJ010000140.1 GCF_012933655.1 Pyxidicoccus fallax
TACACGTTTCCGCAAACGTTCAGGTTCGTCGGCAGCGTCAGTTGTGTATAAGAGACAGCCCTCGCGCCCCGGGAGACCTTCCGGCTCGATGCCCGGCGCGGCGGGCCCTTCGGCATCGAGTGGACCATCAACGGCGAGGCCTTCCGCCACGAGGAGGGCGAGCACGCCGCACCGCACGGGCGGCGCTACCGGCTGGAGCCCGGGCGCTGGGTACGGCTGCGCTTCGAGAACGTCTCCTACCGCCTGCACCCCATGCACGTGCACGGGCAGTTCTTCCGCGTCCTCACGCGCAACGGCAGCGCGGTGGACGAGGGACACTGGCGCGACACGGTGCTGCTGGGGCCGCGTGAGACGGTGGACGTAGCGATGTTCCCCCAGGACCTGGGCGTCTGGATGCTGCACTGCCACATCCAAGAGCACGCGGAGTCCGGGATGATGACGCTCATCGACGTGCCCGTCGGTGCGACCGTCCCCGCAGACCAAGGACGCCATGCGGCCGGCACGCACTGACCTCAACCCCACGACCTTCTCGTGAACAGCCACATGAGCTCCTGCCAGAGCACACGAAGGGCCCACTTCTCCACGGGAGTAGCGCGGCTCAATGGGCGCAGTTGCGAGACGCGACTCAGCCGCTACACTTCCGCCTCGCAGCAGCCACCCAGCGCTTTCCCGATGGCGGCACCCTCCTCTTGCCGGAGTGGCCGTAGGGCGCTCCCGGTGGCGCGCGCCTTCTCTCGAGCGGCCCACCCGACACCGGGTTGCCTCTGGGCCGCAGAAGAAGAGCCGCAGCATGCAGTTGCAACGCGACCGCATCGACGACGCACTCATCGACGAGGGTCCTCTGCACGCGCGCGGCCACGCGGTCGTCGCTCCCGCGAATGCGTCTACGCCGCGCTCCTTCTCGGGCCACGAGTTCATCGGAAAGATGGGCGCGCGGCTTCTGCGCCGGGGCCAGGGCAGCCACGTGCGCACGGCCCACGAGGCGGGCGTCCCCGTCTTCGGCAACGCCTTCGACGGCGACAGCCTCTTGGGCAGCACGCTGAGAGAGAGGACGTTCGCGTTACCCCCAACACCCGGCCGCGCGTTCGACCAGCGCAGCGGGGAGCCTCGCCCGCAGCTGCGGTTCGTAGCACAGCTCGGGTAGTGCCGGCTTCCCAGAGCAGGGTGCAACTAGTCAGGCGCCAACCCCTGCTCTCGCGGCGCCACGGCGCATCAACCGGGCTTCTCTGCATGGGATGCCCACACTGATTTTCAAAGGAGAAGGACCTATGAGCATCTGGATCATCCTCGCGTTCGCAGTCGGCTTCACCCTCCTCGTCATGCTGATGGGCCCTTGGATGTGGAGTTCCAGCTGGACGAATTGGCGTGTCTATGGCGGGAAGGACGAGAAGCAGGCGCCCCACGGGTACTCACAGCCTGAAGCTCCCCAGAGCCGCCGTTCGGTCGGACCCGAGCAGAGGAAGTAAGGTGCCTTGCCCGCTGACCCGTGTTCGCTCCACATGGCCCGGTCGGCGGCGCGCCATCGCCCCGCCGCTCACCCCAGCAGGGGGCAATCCCGCCCATGCGTAGGCCAAGCCATCTAGTTATAGCTGGAACTTTCGCAGCCAGATTCAACCCAATCCCTTTCCACGAGAAGCAGGTGATGCATGCCTAATCCGCGCCATTCATTGACCCGCTTTTGCGCTTGCGAGAGCTGCGGGGGGGTACCTGCGATGTCCCGCCGACGGTTTCTGGGCACCATGGCCGTAGGAGCGGTTGCAGGGCCCGTGGTGGCCGCGAGCGCGGCTCCGGCGCGGGCGCAGAAGGCACCCGCCTCCATGCCTTCCGCAAACCGGCCGATCCTGATTAAGGGCGGCACAGTGCTGACCCTGGATCGGTCCGTCGGAGATTTCGAACACGCCGATGTTCTAGTCGAGGGAGGAAAAATCTCCGCAGTGCGTGCCAATATCAGCGCGCCGAACGCCGCGACGATCGATGCTTCCAACGCGATCGTGATGCCCGGATTTGTCGACACGCACCGACACATGTGGCTCGGCTACCTGCGCCACGTACTGACCGACGGTTCCTTCGAGGAGTACCGCAACCTGGTGCAGCGTAGATTCGGGGCCACGATGACCCCCGAGGACGTCTATGCCGGCAATCTGCTCAGCGCGCTCGGCGCCATCGATAGCGGCGTCACGACCGTGCTGGACTGGTCGCACATCAGCAATACGCCGGAGCACTCCGACGCCGCAATTAAGGCGCTGGCCGATTCCGGTGTGCGAGGCGTATTCGCCTATGGCAATCCGCAAAGTCCAACCGGCAAATTCTGGGAAGCGAAAGGACACCAATTCCCTGGCGACATTGCCCGGTTGCGAAAGCAGTATTTTTCTACCGAGGATCAACTGCTGACGCTGTATATGGCGGCGCCAACTGGCGGGCCGGAAATCGTCCTGCCTGCGTTCAAGGCTGGTCGCAATGTCGGCGCGCGTATCAGCATCCATGTAGGCATGGGGGAATCCGGACGTGGTGGCCTGTTGGAAAAGCTCCACGCGGAAAATGCGCTGCGTCCCGATATCACATACCTCCATTGCTGCACTCTGAACGATACCGAGTGGAAGCTGATCAGAGATACGGGCGGAACCGTCTCGATCTCAGGCTACGTCGAGATGCTCATGGGGCATGGCAATCCGCCGATTCAGAAGGCACTCGATCTCGGCATCCGGCCGTCGCTCAGTCTTGACGTCGAGACCACCGCACCGAACGACTTCTTTAACCAGATGCGCTCCATCTTCTCCGTGCAGAAGAACGAAGCGTGGGCCCGCCGACTGGCCGGCGACAAGAACCCTCCGGCGTTTCTCAAGGCGCGCGACGTGCTCGAATTCGCCACCGTTGAAGGCGCGCGCGCGAACGGGCTCGAGCGTAAGGTCGGTACGCTCACTCCCGGTAAGGCCGCCGACATCATTCTCCTTCGCACCGATCGACTCAATGTCATGCCAATGAACGACGCGATCGGGGCTGTGATGGCCGGTATGGGTCCGCAGAATGTGGATACGGTTCTGATCGCAGGCAAGGTAATGAAGCGTAATGGGCAACTCGTCGGCGTGGATTGGAAGCAGATCACGCGGCTCGGCTATGAGGCTCAGGAGCGGAACTACAAAAATGCGAACGTGCCGAGAAAGCGTGTCTGAGGATTGTTTCCATCAATATCGACCAGTGACAGCGGTGACATCGTATCTGTTCGCCGTGCCCCGTCGTGTGCGTGCTCCGGACGATCCCGATCACCCGTTCCGGAGCAAGCCGATCACCCGTTCCGGGGCATGCCGATCACCTATTCCGGAGCAAGCCGAACACCTGTAGCAGGCTGAAGCAGCGGGGCCATCGCAGGGCGGAGGACCTCGCGGTCTGAAGGCTGGGCCGGAACGTTGACGACGCTGGACAGAGCGCCGACCACGCCGCCTCCCGAAACGGAGGCGGCGGTGGCGGCAGAGAGACTGTCCATGCGGAAGCTGAGAGAAATTTTGAGGCTGCACCTGGAGATGAGGCTGGGTTCGCGGGCGATAGCGCGCAGCCTCTCGGTGTCGCCGGGCACGGTGAGTGGCTACCTGGGCCGGGTACGGGTGGCGAAGTTGACGTGGCCGCTGCCACCGGAGTTGGACGATGACGTAGCGCTGACGCGGCTGCTGTTCACCGACGAGAGGAAACCGCGCCCGGGCCGGCCGGAGCCGGACTGGGGACAGTTGCACCTGGAACTGCGCAAGAAGCACGTGACGAAGCAGTTGCTCTGGGAGGAGTACAAGGCGGAGCAACCGGACGGGTACCAGTTCAGCCAATTCTGCGAGAGGTACGCGCGGTGGGCGGCGACGCTGAGCGTGACGATGCGCCAGACGCACGTGGCGGGCGAGAAGCTCTTCCTCGACTTCAGCGGGGACGGCATTGACGTGGTGGACCCGAAGACGGGCGAGCGAAGGAAGGCGAAGCTCTTCCTGGCAGTGCTGGGCGCCAGCAACTTCACCTACGCGGAGCCCGTGCTGAGCGAGAACCTGCCCACCTGGGTGCAGTGCCATGTCAATGCGCTGGAGTACATGGGCGGCGCGACGCAGGTATGGGTGCCGGACAACCTGAAGAGCGCGGTGACGCGTCCCCATCGGTACGAGCCAGACCTGAACGCCACCTACGCGGAGCTGGCGCGGCACTACCGCGTGGCGGTGATTCCGGCCCGAGTGCGCAAACCCCGGGACAAGGCGAAGGTGGAGCAAGGCGTGCTACTGGCAGAGCGGTGGATTCTGGCGGCGCTGCGCCACCGGACATTCTTCTCGCTGGAGGAGCTGCGCCAGGCGGTCAGGCCGCTCTTGGAGAAGCTCAACAGCCGGCCGATGAAGAAGCTGAAGAAGTCGCGCCGGGAAGTCTTCGAAGAAGTGGAACGCGCCGCGCTGCAGCCACTGCCAACGCGGAGATACGAGTACGCCGAGTGGGCTCGCCCCAGGGTGCGCGTCGACTACCACGTCGAATTCGACGGCCACTTCTACAGCGTGCCGTACCAGTGGGTGGGCCAGCAGGTGGACGTGCGCGCAACAGCGAGCGCCATGGAGGTGATGCTCGGCGGACGACGCGTCACCTCGCACCTGCGCAGCTTCGAGAAGGGCGGCCACACGACGAAGAACGAGCACATGCCCAAGTCTCACCAGGTGCAGGCGGAGTGGACGCCGCTGAAGCTGGTGGAGTGGGCGAAGAAGACGGGGCCGGCCACCGCGGCGCTGGTGGAGGAAATCCTGCGGAGCCGGGTGCACGCGCGGCACGGCTTCCAGGCCTGCCTCGGCGTGCTGCACCTGAGCCGCGAGTACGAGGCGGAGCGGATTGAGTCAGCGTGTGCGCGGGCGCTGCGGCTGCGGGCGTGCACGTACAAGAGCGTCGCGGCGATTCTCAGGAACAACCTCGACCGCGAGCCGGTGCGAGAAGAGCCCCAGCCCGAGGCGTTGCCTGTGCACGGCAACGTGCGGGGCTCCGACTACTACCACTGAAGCACCCGCTGGGCGCCGAGGACGGCCTCACGGTGCCCAGCAGCGGCCTTGGCGCGCGGTGCACGCGCCGCAGGCCGCCAAGGCGTCACGAGGCCTCGCGCAGGCAGCGGAAGCAACGCGGCCCAAGGAGACACGCATGCTGGTGGAGCAGACGCTCGAGAAGCTCAACGAGATGAAGCTGCATGGAATGGCGAAGGCGCTGAAGCAGTGGCTGGCGCAGCCCAAGGACAAGGAGTTGACGCCCGAAGACGTGCTCGGGCTGCTCGTCGATGCGGAGCAGATGCACCGCGACACCCGCAAGCTCCAGCAACGGTTGAAGAACGCGAAGCTGCGGCAGCAGGCCTGCGTGGAGGACATCGACTACGCGCACGCGCGAGGGCTGTCGAAGGCGGTGGTGATGGACCTGGCCTCGTCGAGGTGGGCACAGCGCCAGCAGAACATCCTGCTCACCGGACCGACGGGCGTGGGCAAGAGCTACCTGGCGTGCGCGCTGGGCCACAAGGCTTGCCGTGACGGCTACAGCGTGGTGTACCGCCGGGCCTCACGCCTCTTCGACGAGCTGGCCCAGGCCCGAGCGGACGGCACGTACCCGCACCTGCTGCGCAGGCTTGCCAAGGCGCAGGTCCTCATCCTGGACGACTTCGGCCTGGAGCCACTGACGGCCCCTCAGCGCAAGGAACTGCTCGAAGTGCTCGATGACCGCTACCAGCTCGGCTCGACGATTGTGGCCAGCCAGCTGGAGCCCAAGGACTGGCACGCCATCATCGGCGACGCGACGCTGGCCGACGCCATCTGCGACCGGCTCGTCCACAACGCCCACCGCCTCAAGCTCGGCGGCGAGTCGATTCGCAAGGCCGAGAGTTTGACCAGCGGGAAGAAGGCGGCGAAGTAGCCCCCACCAGCGTCGTCATCCCGGTGATCGGCTTGCTCCGGAACGGGTGATCGGCTTCGGCCGGAATTGCTGATCGGCATGGCCGGAATACGCAGCCCGCCCCGGTACGGGTCGTTCCATCCGGATGCACAGGGTGATACGAACGAGCAGGGAGGTGGGTATTGAGCGAGCCTCGATTCGAAACCCTGGGGGCTGTTCTGAAGGACATCCAAAACCGCAATTGGCTTCATTCACTATATGGAGCCACGCGTCCACCTTGGACAGCGGACACCCTGTGCGTGGTCCTGGAACGGGACACCTATTCCGAAGAAGTGCCAGAGTTCGCCAGGCGGCACTCGCTTCGGGATGTTCTGTCGGTTCATCAAGCCCAGGGAATCGTCGAGAATGCCCGGCGGCAGCTCGCCGAACCGGGTGTTGATGAGCTCGTCCAGGCCTTCAACTACTACTTCAAGAAGGATGCGTTCATCAGGTTCACGGAACGTTGATGGCGAGCTGCAGACCGTCTCGTCCGGGGCTCACTTCTGCTCGCGAGCAGGTGGATCCCACGTGAAGCTCACCGCGGGCGGCTTCACGGCCTTCGCGTCCTTCAGCAAGAAGCCCTCCTGGCGCCGGGCCGCGCGCTCGAACCACCGAGTCGAGCCCGAACTCGAAGCCCACGCAACCCTCGCCAGCGTCCAGGCTCTGCATTCAAGGGAGCGTACGTTGCCCGCAACCCGGTACAACGATTGGAGGCCCTCCAGGGCCCGAGCCGCGCGGGTTCGGCGCACGGCTGAGGCCCCGCGGCCCACCCTGCCCTAGCGCCGGGCGCTCTTTGCCTTCGGCGCCTTCTTCTTCGCCGCGGGCTTCGCACGCCTGGCGGCCACCGGGGCCTTGCGCGCCGGACGCTTCGCGGCTCGGGCCGGCGGGCCCGCCCACACCTCGAGCGCGGCGCGCGTCTCGGCCGCGCGCGTCTTGTTGCCCAGCGCCTCCTGCAGCAGCGCGAGCCCCTCCATGGCGTGGCGCACCTGCGCGTCCGTGAGCTCCTCGTGCTGGAAGAGGTTGCGGTACGCCTTGGCGAGCCGGGCGAGCGCGACGATGGGCTCGGTCACCACACCGCTGCCCGTGGCCTGCGGCGAGCGGAAGTGCCCGAGCCGGTAGCTGATGCTGCCCCAGTCCCAGCGCTCGCTCGCGGGACGGCCCTGCGCCAGCCGGTCGCGCTCCAGCGTCCCCTGCCAGTCGGCGCCGAACTGGGCGCGCAGGGCCTTCTCGAGGAAGACCTGGAGCGCGTCGCGCGCGCTGCCCAGGGCCGGGTCGAGCATCGCACTGACGGTGACATTGCGGGTGCTGGCGGTCGTTCGACGGATGGACACCGGGTACTGCTCCTTCGAGAGAGAGGAGGCCCCAGGAATGCCCTGGCCAGAAGCGCCACGCAAAAAAACGGTGCCCCCCCTACGCGGGCTTCCGCACCACGCGCTGACGGCGGGTTCCCTCACTCGCAACCGCCGGCGAGCTGTTCCCACAAGAACCGGGTCAACTCGCTGTCCGTCTCATTCCGATAAAACCTCGCGTTAACCCGAAAAAGGGGCTCGATTCTCTATGGGGAGGTCACTGGAAGCCCACGCATCCCCAGGCGCACAGGAGTCTCCCCCATGAAGTTCCCCCCTGCTTCGTTGTGCTTCGTGTTGCCGATGCTCTCCGCCACTTCCGTCCAGGCGCAAGCGCCCGAGACCTGGACGGAGCACTGGTTCGAGCACAACCAGACCGTCTCCCGCGTCTACCAGGACAATGACGTGGCCGTGTACTTCGACTCGGCCGTGAACCGGTCCATCACCTGGCCCAACACCTACCTGGGCGACGTGTGGCGCTATACCAAGAGGACCTACGGACACTTCGGCACGGACTCGCAGCTCTACGCCATCTTCCATGCAGGAAAGTACAGTGGAGGCCACCCCTCCACGTACTTCGACGCCAGCCATGACAGGCGCAACGTGATTGATGTGGGTTCCAGTTCCCCCACGGCCTGGACTGCCGGCACCGGCAACGACCTGGACATCGTCACCCATGAGGTGGCCCACATCGTGGAACTCGCCAGCAAGGGCGTGCACGACTCGCCTGCCTTCGGCCTGTGGCGCGACAGCAAGTGGGCGGAGATCTTCAACTACGACGTCTACCTGGCGTTGGGTCGCACCAGTGATGCCAATCGCTGGTACAACCTGATGGTCAACACGACGGACAGCTTCCCCCGCGCCAACACCCATTGGTTCCGGGATTGGTTCTATCCCATCTACAAGAACCACGGCGGCTCCTCGGTGCTCAACCGGTACTTCGTCCTGCTCGCGCAGTACCTGCCGAAGAACGGCAGCAACTACGCGCGAAGCCTGAACTGGGGAGAGTTCATCCACTTCTGGAGTGGTGCCGCGGGCGTCAATCTCAAGACCCTGGCCACGTCCGCATTCGGATGGCCCGCCGAGTGGGAAGCGCAGTTCACCCAGGCTCAGCGTGACTTCCCCTTCACCTACACCCCCCCGGGCCCCACGGCTGTCACCGTGTTCCAGGACCAGAACTACGGTGGCTATGGAATGGCACTGCCCGTTGGCCGTTACACCCTGTCCGCCCTGCATGCCTGGGGCGTGCGCAATGACGACATCACCTCCCTGAAGGTCGCCAGCGGCTACAAGGTCACCCTGTATGAACATGACAACTTCAGCGGTGCCAGCCTCACCAAGACGGCGGACGATGCCTCGCTCGTCGACGACAGCTGGAACGACAAGATGTCCTCGCTCATCGTGAGCGCATCGGGGATGTAGGTCAGCACCGCTCGGGCTCCGGGGCGTGCCGGGCTTCCTTCGCGAGCCCGCCCCGGCGCGTTCGCGCCAGGGGAATGGCGGGCCGCCCATGGATTGGAGAATGGGGCGCCCCCACCGGGTCCACCGCGTTATACAGCGCGCATGTTTGACGCCACTCGCTACCTGGAGCGTATCGGTGTCTCGGCGGGTACGCCGCTCGCCGCGCTCCATCGGGCCCACCTCGAGGCCGTGCCGTTCGAGAACCTCGACATCCACCTGAAGCGGCCCATCCGGCTCGACGAGGCGGCCTTCTTCGAGAAGGTCGTCCTCCAGCGGCGCGGTGGGTTCTGCTACGAGCTCAATGGCCTCTTCGCCCGCCTGCTCCGGACTCTCGGTTACCGGGTGACGCTGCTGTCGGCGCGCGTGGCCTCGCGTCCCGATGGCAGCGCCTACGGTCCCGACTTCGACCACCTGGCGCTCCTGGTGGAGGACGCCTCGGGCCGCTGGCTGGCCGACGTGGGCTTCGGCGAGTGCTTCCTGGAACCGCTGCGCCTCGACGAGCGCGGCGTGCAGACCCAGGACGGACGCGGCCACCGGCTGGTCGAGGACGCGGAGGGGCTCGTCGTCTGGCGCGAGGCGGCGTCGGGGGACTGGAAGGCCCAGTACGTCGTCTCGCTCATCCCGCGCGAACTCGAGGACTTCGCGGCCATGTGCCACCACCAGCAGACCTCGCCGGAGTCCCACTTCACGCAGCGACGCCTCTGCACCCGGACCACGCCGGACGGGCGCATCACCCTCAAGGAGGGCGCGCTCGTCGTCACCTCGGGGGGCGCGCGCCACGAGCAGCGGCTCCCGGACGAGGCCGCGTGGCGGGCCGCGCTCACGCGGCACTTCGGCATCACCCTGCCCTCCGGCGGATGACGCCGCTCCGGACGCACATGAGGAGCCGGCCCACTCTACCTGCCGCCGTGAAGGCCCCGGGACGGGTCCGCAGGCCGCCAGCACTTCACTGAGCGTAGAAATCCAAAGGACTCGCCGTTTGCCCTGCTGGCACTGGGGCCGGTGATGGATCAAATTCTAAGAAACTTCGAGCCCGCACCTTCGACAATCCAGCCAGACACCTTCGGTTTCAGGAGTGCCCCGAATGACGACGTCCAAGGTCCGGTCCGGCGCCACGCTGGGTGGAGTCACTGCCAGGTTCAGCACCGGGGAGCAGCCGGCCCCCAAGAAGTACGTGGATTACACCGTGAAGAGCGGTGACACGTTCTCGGGCATCGCGGCGAAACACGAGCTCTCGCTGGCCGCATTGAAGAAGCTGAACCCGCAGGTCGAGAACATCAACGTCATCCACCCGGGCCAGAAGCTGCACGTGAAGGTCGTGAATGCGCCCGCGCCTGAGCCGAAGCCGACACCGAAGCCGCCGACCAACAAAAACACCAGCGTGCTCCCCAAGGGCATCCCGAACACCGAGGGCATGTCTCAGGCGAAGGAGTACGCGCTCTACTCGAAGTACGTGGAGAAGTACGGCGACGCCAAGGCGAAGCAGGACCTCGCGGCCGGCAAGCGCGTCATCGTCGGCCTGAGGGTGAACACGCCCTTCACCCGTGATCGCCCCTCCGGCGGCTCCTACGACGATCGGCTCGTCGTCATGTGGAAGGACAGCAGCGGCAAGCCGCACGTCCAGGAGTTCAAGGCCAACACCGAGCCGAACCGCCGCTGGGCCGATGACCCGAGCCAGAGCACCAAGCCGGTCGGCCGCCTCGTCGGCAACAAGACCTACCACTACCGGAAGAGCTTCAACGGCAACTTCGGTGGCAACATCCTCGCGCCGGACCTGCGCTACGGGAACCCGACCGTGCGGCGCGACACCAACCGCGATCACCGGATCAACTCGAAGGACGATGTGTTCAGCGGCGACTGGGGCGGCCAGGGCTACTACTTCCATCGCGGCGGAACAACCGACACGTACTCCGCCGGCTGCCAGACGATGGACCAGGGCCGCTTCAACAACTTCTGGGCCGCGCTCGGCTCTCAGAGCGAGTTCAGCTACGTCCTGGCCCAGGTCGGCTGACGTGGCGTAGGGGACCCACTCCATCCGGAAGACCCGGACACCCGCCGCGCGAGCAGGAGTCGTAAGACCTCGCCGTGCCCCGTCGTAACGGGCTCCAGCCTTCGTGAGACTTCCCTTGGCCACACGCCAGGAGGTGGTCCATGGAGAAGGAGCTGGAGCAGTTCCGTCAGGAAGCGCAGCGATTGAAGGCCGGGCGGCGCGGTGGCTCGTTGCCATTCCCCGAGGCGCTGCGCGCCTTCGCGGTGCGCTACGCCGAGCACACCATGGCGAAGGGTGGGACGGTGACGGACGCGGCGCAGCAACTGGGCGTGTCCGGGCCGACGCTCTACGAGTGGCGCAAGGGGCGCCCCGCGGGACACCGCCGTCCGAAGCCCGCCGAGAAGGGCGCGGCTCTGGTGCCGGTGCACGTCAGCGAGCGTCCTGCCGCACCTGTCAGGTAGTCATGACGCGCGTCGAGCAGCTGCGAGACTTGGAGACGGCCAAGCAGGGGGCGGCGCTGCTGGAGGCGGAAAACGCCCGGCTGCACCAGCGCCTTGAGGCGCTCGTCGCGGAGAATGCCCGGCTCAAGGGCGAGGACGCCCAGGCGCACCTGCACCACGCGGATGAGACGCATTGGCTGCTGCTGGACAAGGGGCCGGGCACCAAGTGGTACGCGTGGACGGTGGCCTCGCCCGACACCGTCTTCCATCGCATCTACCCCAGCCGCTCTGGGGCGACGGCGCGCACCGTGCTGGGCGACTACGAGGGCGTCGTGCTGGTGGATGGGTATGCGGCGTACCAGACGGCGACGAAGTCCAGCGCGGACGGGCCCTGTCCAGCCACCCCGGCCTTCTGCTGGGCCCACGTGAGGAGAAAATTCTTCGAAGCCCAGCAGTTTGCCCCTGCCTGCAAAGAGGTGCTGGACCTCATCGGCGAGCTGTACGCCGTCGAGGCGGACCTGCCGGGCTGGTACGCGCTGGAGGGCGAGGAGCGTCAGGCCGCGCTCGCGCACCGGCTCGCCGTGCGTCAGCAGAAGTCCGCGCCGCTGACCGAGCGCATCTGCGACTGGGCGCACGCGCAGCGCGCACTGCCCGGCAGTGCCTTTCGCAAGGCCCTCGAGTACATGCTCAACCTCTGGGCGAGGCTGACGGTCTTCCTCACCCAGCCGCAGGTGCCGCTGGACAATAACCACGTCGAGCGCCAGCTGCGTGACATGGTGATAGGCAGGAAGAACCTCGAGACAGCGCGGCTGCGAGGAGAGGACCCGGGCCACGACCTGCGGCGCCCTGCGCTCGCCGCCATCGAGAATCCGGGCACCGTGACGCTGCCGAAGGCCCAGAGCTGACCACCGCTCCCGCTGTGCGGCCCGGGCGGGTCAGCTCTTAGTTCGGGCTCAGCGCGAAGGCGGACACCCGGCCATCCGGGATGAGCGCCACCCGGTAGCGCAGCATCGTGGAGCCGGCCTGCACCAGGTACGTGTAGACGCGGTCATCGCCCCGCATCTCCCGCTTCGCCAGGACGAGCGGCCCCGACGGCCCCAGGCTCTGTAGCAGCGACTGGTAATACGGCGCGGCCTCCGTGAAGAACCACCCGGGGACGTACGCGAACTCGGCCGGGTTCAGCGCTCCGGCCCGTGCCTGCTCGAGCAGCGTCGCGAGCCGGGCCGTGACCTCCGGTTCGAGGTCCGGAATGGGGGCCAGCGGAGGCACGGCGAGCGCGGGGTTGACGATGGCGGCGATGCCATTGGCGATGGCCGCGGGGTTCGGCTCCGCGAGGTTGAGCAGCACGATGATGGACAGGGCGTCTCCGGTGAAGCGGTAGTAGGCGGTCTTGAAGCCCTGCCATGCACCGGCGTGCTGGTGCACGAGCTGGCCGTTGCGCTCCTCGATGAACCATCCGAAGCCATACGGATAGGAAGCTCCGCTGGAGAGCTTCACGGGATTCAGGATGTCCCGCCAGCTCCCGTTCGTCAGGATGGCGCGGTCATCCACGGCGTCATCCCACGCCAGCATGTCTTTCAGGGAGAAGTAGAGCGAGCCATCCGCCGTGGTGTTGAGGGAGGGGGAGACCCACTCCTGGTTCTTCACCACCCCGTCGAGCAGGCGGTAACCGGCCGCGCGATTGGGAACAATGTCAGCCTCACTGATGCCTCGCGCCGTCTTCATGTGGGTGGGCTTGAAGACCTGCTCGCCCAGGACGTTGACGTAGGAGGTGCCCGCGACGCGGTTCACCAGGAGGCCCAGCAGGACGTAGCCGGCGTTGCTGTAGTTCCATCGCAGGCCGGCGGGGAAGTCCAGGGGCAGCGTATAGAGGAACTGCGCGAACTCCTCGTCGGTGTAGTCCTTGCGCAGGTCGAGCAGCCCATCCGAGAGGCCGGAGGTGTGCGTCAGCAGGTGGCGAATCGTGATGGGGGCCCAGGTCGAGGGCGCGTCGGGGAAGTACTTCGTGATGCTGTCGGACAGCGAGATGCGGCCCGCCTCCACCTGGAGCATCACCGCCATGGCGGTGAACTGCTTGCCCAGGGAGCCGGACTGGAAGAGGGTGTCCGGGGTGACGGGAACCTGATGCTCCAGGTTCGAGAAACCATACCCCTTCGCCACGATGACCCTGCCGTGGCTCACGACGGCCACCGCGACGCCCGGCACATTCATCCGTTTCTGCTCCGCGCGCACGAAGGCATCGATGCGCTCACGGAGCGATTCATGGGCTGACGAGGGACGGCCCGCGAGCAGACCCACGAGGAACACCATCGCCAGGGAAAAGGACTGCAACGAACCTCGCATGGGGAACTCCAGAGGTCCCGGGCACGGATTGCCCACGGACCCGCGTAGGGGAACACCGTCCTTCCTCCGTCGTAAAGGCTTCGGGGCGGTGAGAACTACGATAGTTGTCGTATGAGGGGTTCTCTTGGACTCTCATCCGCTTCCGGTTTAGCCGCCGCTCCCGAGCGAAGCCTCACGCTTGCGTCGTTCCCGCTATCGGCGCTGCTGGCGTGAGCGGGCCGTCACCTCGGCAATGAGGGGGTACGGCGAGGAGTTACCAGGAGTCAGCCCTCTTTCCCGGGCTCGAGCGGGGCGAGCGGAAGCCGCCCGAGCTCCTGCGCGCGCGCATGCACCGCGCGCACCGCCGCGTCCATCGCATCCCGGACGCCCGCGCTCTCGAACACCTTCAAGCCGGCCAGCGTCGCGCCACCGGGGCTCGTGACCTGCTTGCGCAACGCCGCCGGGGACTCCTGGCTGCGATGCAGCAACTCCAGGCTTCCGCGCATGCTCTCCACCGTCGCCAGGGTGGCCTGATCACGCGGCAGCCCCAGGGCCACGCCCGCGTCGATGAACGCCTCGATGAGGAAATAGACGAACGCGGGCATGGGGCCGGCGAGGCCCGTCGCCATCTCCACGCCGGCCTCGTCGGCGACCTCCACTTCGGTGCCGAGCGCGCCCAGCAGTGAGCGGACGCGCAGCAGCGCTGGCTGGCTCAAGCCCGCGCTTGGAATCCAGAAGGTGGCCGCCCTGCGGACGCGTGCGGGGGTGTTGGGCATCGCGCGAACGACGAGTGGGTGTTCGAGACCCTCGCACAGCGTCTGCAGGCGCGCGCCCGCGATGATGCTGACGACAATCGTGTCCTCACGGAGCTGCCCGCGCAGCTGCTGGAGGACAACACCCAGGTGTTGCGGCTTCACGGCCAGCACGACCAGTTCCGCGTCCGCCGCCGCGAGGTTGTCCGCGGTCACCTCGACGCCGTACTGCTCGCGGAGCACCCGGCGACGCTCCTCGTCGACCTCTCCGACGAGGAGCGTGCCGGGCGCGGCCAGGCCTCCCCCGGTGACCGCTCCAATCAAGGCCTCGGCCATCACCCCACCGCCGATGAAGCCCAGGGCTGGCCTCCGCGAGGGCACGGTGGCATCCATCGAATCGGCCGTCATCGCGAGGTACGAACGGGATTGGGGCGGATGAGTCCCTTCACGATGCGACCCGTCTCGACATCGGCCAGGGCCTGATTCACCTCTTCGAGGCCGTAGGTGCGGCTGACCATGTGCTCCCAGCCCTTGCCACCGGCGACCCTCGCACCGTGCCGGTCGAGGATGCGGAGCATCCGGTGGAAGTGGCTGAAGTCCACGCCCCACACACCTCGAATCTCGAGGTGCTTTCGATTGATCTCCGTGTGCGGGTTGAGCCCCACCTCGCCGTGGTCGGTGTAGTGCCCGACGACCACGTAACGCCCACCGTCGCGGGTCATCCGGATGCCGTCCTTGACCGCCGCGGGCACGCCGGTGGCCTCGATCGTCACGTCCACGCCGCGTCCGTCGGTGAGCGCGAGAATCCGCTCCACGTGGCCGTTCGAACCCGTCACGTCGAGCCGGATGGCCTCATCGACCCCGAAGTCGCGGGCCATCGCGAGTCGCACCTCATGACGTTCGACGACGTAGACCGCGCCCGCGCCAGAAAGCAGGGCCAGCGTCGCCGCGCTCAGCCCCACCGGACCCGCCCCCTGGATCAACACGCGATCCCCGAGCTGGATGCGCGCCGTGTCGACGGCGTGAATCGCGGTCGGCAACGCGCAGCCGCCTGCGATCACCCGCTCCGGCATGAGCGTTGACGGGACCTCGAGGATGGACACCCCCGGCTTGAGGTAGATGAGCTGCGACCAGCCGCCGTACAGCCCTTCCTTCGCCGAGCAGGTGACGCCGTAGACGCGCCGCGAAGGACAGCGGTTCGGCATCTTGCCGACCAGACAGAACCAGCAGGCGTTGCAGGTCCCGACCACGTCGAGGAACGTGACCGTGGCACCGACGCGCACGGGACGTCCGTCGACGTCGCGCGGCTCGCCGCGCACGGCCAGCACCTTTCCGACGGAAACATGGCCCGGGATGATGGGGTACGGCACACCGGCGAGCCGGCCGTGCGACAGGTGGACGTCCGTCCCGCATACCTCGGAGAAGAGCGTCTCGAGCAGGACCCCGCCCGGCTCCAGCTCGGGTGCGGAGAAGTGCTGGAGCTCGACGGGGCGGTTGGCACCGTGCATGACCGCCGCGGTGCAGGAGGCGTGTGCACTCATGACCACAGGACGATCCTCCCATCAGGGAGAGTCCCGATCGCCGAGGTCACGGTGGTGCGGTGCCCCCCGCTCGAATCGACCTCGTGGTAGTTCCGCGTACTGAAGATGTACACGTCGCCCATCGTGGGCCGCAAAGTGTACTTCTCCGCGCCCTCGACAACGGGGCGACTGTAGCCGTACGTGCCCGCGAGCTTGTAGACCTCATCCTCGGGCGCCCACTCACGATTGTAGACGTGCGTCCTGCCGGGATTCTGCGGGTCGAGCTCGAGGTAGAGATTCCAGGCGAGCTGGACCTGAACCTGGGCCACCCACCACTCCGGTTGCTCGGCGGGGGCATAGTCGATGTGGAGCAGCGTCCCATTCTCGATGCGGCGGATGAGGCCCGCGCAGTAGGTCCCGTGCTTTGGATCGGCGGCGATCTGCACCGGAGCCCCCGTGGCCTGGCGCAACCGGCTCATCAAGCGCTCGAGCGGAGAGAACGATTGCGAGAAGATCTCGCCCTGGAGCGCCCGGCACTGCTCCGCCCTCTGGAAGTAGCCCGAGACATCCGAGCCGTTGTGCTCGAACACCGTCGCGCCAATCCGGTCGATGGGCGGCACGACATTCTTGTACGACTCGAAGCCAATCACCTGAGCCCGATCGATGAGACGGCTGCACTCGGCCGGCGTGGCGAAGTCTCGGATGACAACCGCGGGGATCTCGTTGCGAATGAGCTGCTGCCAGGAATTCTGGTCAAGCTCCTGGGCCGTGAAAACACTCCAAGAGGGCCTGCGCGGGGTCGACGAAAGCTTTCTCATATTCATCCTCGGACATGACAAGACAATACGGCGGCGTTCACTGCAAACCAGTGTCAAGACCAACCATGCTGCGAGGCCATGGAATCAGCGCTGCGCGGTGAGCTTGCGCTCGCGCAGGGTGGCGAGGATGCGTTCCACCCCTGCCTCCACCGTCTCCGCGTCGGTGCGCACCGTCACCTCCGGCGCCCCGGGGGGCTCGTACGGATCCGAGATGCCCGTGAAGTGGGGGATCTCCCCCGCCAGCGCCTTCTTGTAGAGGCCCTTCACATCGCGTTGCACGAGCGCCTCCAGGCTCGCCTGCGCATACACCTCGATGAAGGGGATGCCCGCTTCGGTGGCCAGCCGCCGCACCTCGTCGCGAGACTCGCGGTACGGGGAGATGGCGGCGGAGATGACCGCCACACGGTGCCTGGCGAGCACCCGCGCCACGTACCCGATGCGCCGGACGTTCTCCTCGCGGTCGGGCCGGGTGAAGCCCAGCCCTCGCGACAGGAAGGTGCGAACCTCATCTCCGTCGAGCACCTCCACGGAGTGGCCGCCCTCCAGCCGGCGGCGCACCGCCGTGGAGAGCGTGCTCTTCCCTGCCCCGGACATTCCGGTGAACCAGAGGATGAAACCACCCGGCCGATCCAAACCCGCCATTGTCCTCACTCCCGTGGCTGCGCCACCACCTCGGGTGGTGGCGTATGAACCTCTCGGAGACTCCACCCGCTCGTTCAGGTCGCCGGGCCGTTGATCATCCCGGCGCCCACGGTGGCATTCGTCGCCTCATCGATGAGGATGAAACTGCCCGTATGGCGATTGCGCCGGTACTCGTCGAAGAAGAGCGGCACGGTGGTCCGCAACGACAGACGGCCAATCTCATTCAACCCCAGGCGCTTGCACTCTTCGTCCCGGTGAAGCGTGTTGACGTCGATGCGGTACTGGAGGTCCTTCACCAGAGCCCGGGCCGTGCGCGTGGTGTGTTTGATGGCCAGCTTCGCACCCGGCAGCAGGGGCTGCTCCACCATCCAGCACACCATGGCATCGAGGTCCTGCGAGACGATGGGCGGATTGCCCGGCCGGCAGAGCATGTCGCCCCGGCTGATGTCGATCTCATCCATCAGCGAGATGTTGACGGACATGGGAGGGAAGGCCTCCTCCACGGGTCTACCGGCCAGCTCGATGGCGCGGATGCGCGAGGTGGCGCCCGAGGGCAGCACCTTCACCTCGTCGCCGGGCCGCACCACGCCGCCCAGGAGCTGCCCCGAGTAGGCCCGGTAGGCATGAAGCTTCTTGGAGATGGGCCTCGACACGTACTGCACCGGAAAGCGCACCTGGATGAGGTTGCGGTCCGAGGCGATGTGCACGTTCTCCAGGTGGTGCAGGAGCACGGGGCCCTGGTACCAGGGCATCTTCTCCGAGCGCGTCACCACGTTGTCGCCGTTGAGCGCGGAGATGGGGATGAACGAGAGGTCCGTCAGCTCCAGCTTCATGGAGAACTGGCGGAACTCCTGCTTGATGGCCTCGAAGACGGACTCGCTGTAGTCCACCAGGTCCATCTTGTTGATGCAGAGCACCACATGGGGCACGCGCAGCAGGGAGGCGATGAACGCATGACGCCGCGTCTGCTCGAGAATCCCCTTGCGCGCGTCGACCAGGATGAGTGCGAGGTCCGCGGTGGAGGCGCCCGTGACCATGTTGCGCGTGTATTGGGTGTGGCCTGGGGTGTCCGCGATGATGAACTTGCGCCGGGGCGTGGCGAAGTAGCGGTAGGCCACGTCGATGGTGATGCCCTGCTCGCGCTCGGCACGCAGGCCGTCCATGAGCAGCGCCAGGTTGACGTACTCGTCCCCGCGCGCCTTGCTGGTGCGCTCCACCGCCGTGAGCTGATCCTCGAAGATGGACTTCGTATCGTAGAGCAGGCGGCCGATGAGGGTGCTCTTCCCATCGTCAACCGAGCCGGCCGTGGCGAACCTGAGCAGCTCCATCAGAAATACCCCTCGCGCTTACGGTCTTCCATGGCCGTCTCGCTGAACTTGTCATCCGCGCGGCTCGCGCCCCGCTCGGTCACCCGGGACGCGGAGACCTCTTGAATCACCTGCTCCACCGTGCTGGCGGTGGACTCGACGCAGGCGGTGCACGTCATGTCGCCCACCGTGCGGAAGCGCACCTGGGCCGTCGTCGCCCGCTCGCCTGGAAGCAGTGGCAGGTAGGGCGAGCACGCCATCAACATGCCGTCGCGGCGGAACACCTCGCGCCGGTGGCTGAAATAGATGGAGGGCAGCGGAATGCGCTCCTGGGCGATGTACTGCCAGATGTCCATCTCGGTCCAGTTGGACAGCGGGAAGACGCGGATGTGCTCACCGCGCCGATGGCGACCGTTGTAGAGGCTCCAGAGTTCGGGGCGCTGGTTCCTGGGATCCCACTGGCCGAACTCGTCGCGGAAGGAGAAGACACGCTCCTTGGCGCGGGCCTTCTCCTCGTCGCGGCGGGCGCCTCCGAAAACGGCGTCGAACTGGTGCTTCTCGATGGCGTCCAGCAGCGGCGCCGTCTGCAAGCGATTGCGCGAGGCGCGCGGGCCCTTCTCCTCCACCACCCGGCCCGAGTCGATGAAGGCCTGCACCGAGGCCACCTCCAGCCGGGCCCCCAGCGCGGCCGCGCGCTGGTCCCTGTACTCGAGCACCTCGGGAAAGTTGTGCCCGGTGTCCACGTGCATGAGTGGGAACGGCAGCGGAGCCGGAGCGAAGGCCTTCTCGGCCAGCCACAACATCACCGCCGAGTCCTTGCCTCCGGAGAACAGCAGCACGGGCCGGGAGAACTCGGCCACCACTTCGCGGATGATGAAGAGGGACTCGGCTTCCAGCGCCTGGAGATGGGACAGCTCGTAGCTCATCTCCCCGCCTCCGCCTGCTCGCGTACCAGTTGCTCGCAGAGCGTGGCCACCTCGCCGAGGGTGTTGAACAACTCCCCCATGGTCGGACGGATGCCCAGGTCGTCCTCGATGCGGTTGGCGAGCATGGTCGCGAGCAGCGAATTGCCACCGAGCGAGATGAAATCATCTCCCCGGCCAATCTCCTGGAGACCCAGCAACTCACCCCAATAGCCGGCGAGCCGCTGCTCCATCTGCGTGATGGGAGGGTGTTCAATGCTCATGGAGGTGCTCCTCTGGCAAGGGAAGCCAGTCAATGAAGCGGGCAATCACTTATCACAAGACAAGACGGTAAAACAAGACATTGCGACAAAGACATCCATCCCGTGAGACTAGTCGCCAGCGGTGAAGACGATGACCTCCGCCGACAGGCCGGCCTGCAAGGGCAGGTCTTCGGGTGGTTTCTTCCAGGAAATGCGGACAGGCACGCGCTGCACCACCTTCACGAAGTTGCCCGAGGCATTGTCGGGGGGCAGCAGGGAGAAGCTGGCCCCCGTTCCTCCGGAAAGACTCTCCACCTGGCCCGCGAGGGCGAGGCCCGGAAAGGCATCCAGCCGCACCTCCACCGGCTGGCCTGGACGGATGTGCCCCACCTGCGTCTCCTTGAAGTTGGCGACGACATACGTCCGAGGCGGAACGAGCCTCGCCACCGGCTGTCCGGCCGTCAGCAGTTGCCCCTCGTGTACGGAGAGCTTGGACACTGTTCCATCCGCGGGCGCGAGGACACGGGTGAACTCGAGCTGCAGCCGGGCCTGCTCCAGCGCGGCCTCGGCGACGGTGACCTTGGCGCGGGCGAGCTCCGCGCTGGCGCGAGCCACGGCGATCTTCGCGGCCACCGGGGCGCTCTGCGCCAGCTGTCCCTGGGCCTCCTCCACCTTGCTGAGTGCGACCTGATGGGCCTGCTCGGCCGCGGCGAGCTGCGCGCGGGCCCCGGCCAGTGACGCCTGGGCGCCCTGGTTCGCGGCCAGGGCATCGTCGAGCTCCTGCTGGGCGGCAACCTCCGACTCGCGCAGCCGCTGCACGCGCTCCAGCTCCAACGCCTTGCGCCGCGCGTCCGTCTCCGCCCGGGCCACGGCCGCGCGTGCCACCTCCACCTGGGCCTCGGCACTGCTCACCGCCGCCGTGCTGCTGGACACCACGGCGCGCGCGGTGGAGTGGCCGCCGCGGGCGCTCGCCTCCGCCACGTCCAGCTGGGACTCGGCCGCCCGCGCCTGGGCCCGCGCCGACACCAGGTCCGCCTCGGCCTGCTTGAGGCGGACCGTGTACTCGCGCGGGTCGAGCTCCACCAGCACCTCGCCCTTCTTCACCCGGGCGTTGTCCACCACCTGCACGTGCAGCACGGGGCCTCCCACGCGGGCATGGATGGGCACCATGTCCGCCTGCACCTGCGCGTTGTCCGTGGTCTCCTGCCCACGCGTGAGCAGCACGTAGCCGCCGATGCCCGCGAGCACGGCCACCGCGGTCGAGCTCAGGAACAGCGCGCCCCTGCGGCCCCGCTTCTCCCTGAGCGCCTTCTCGGCCGAGGAACCCGGGCCGGGCGCGTCCTTTTCCACCAATCGAGGGGTGGCACTCATGACACGTCAGACCTCCACATCCAGGTGAACCTCGTCCCGCTCCGCCTTCACGGCCTGCCGCGCGGGCTTCGTGCCCGGAGACAGCCAGAGGAAGCCCAGCAGCGGCAGCGCCAGGGCGAACAGCAGCGCGGACAGCGTGAAGAGCCGGTTGAAGGCCAGCAGCGACGCCTGACGCTGGAGGCCGCTCGCCAGCAGGCGCAAGCTCGCCTCGGTGGCCTCGTAGCCCTCGATACCGCCCGCCACGAGACTGCTCATCGTCGAGGAGAGGCGCTCGTACAGCTCGGGGCGCTCGGCGACGAGCTGGGCGGAGAGCCCCACCTGGGCCTGCGCGGTGTAGCGCGTCATCAGCGTGGCGAAGAGGGCCAGGCCCACCGAGGTGCCGAGCTGCCGCATCAGCGTGTTGATGCCGGTGGCGTCCGCCATCCGGGCCCGCTCCACCTTGTCGAACACCACGACGTTGAGCGGCACGAAGAGCAGGCTGGTGCCCAGCCCCTGCAGCATGATGGACGAGATGATCTCCGCCCGGCCCGTATCCAGCGACACGCGCATCATGCGGTGCACACCCACGCCGATGATGAGCAGCCCCACCCCGATGAGCACGCGTGGGGAGACGCGGTTGTAGAGGCGCCCGACGATGGGCATCATCACGAGCATCACCAGCGTGCGCGGCATGAGCGCCTCACCCGCCTGCATGGCCGTGAAGCCGAGCAGCTCCTGCATGAAGAGCGGCAGCAGGAACAGGTTCGACGTGAGGATGAAGAACATCACCGCGCCGAGCACCGCTCCCGAGGAGAACACCGGCTCCTTGAAGAGGCGCAGGTCCACCGCCGGCGCCACCGCGGTGAGCTCGCGCAGCACGAAGGCCGCCAGGCTGAAGACCGCCACCAGCAGGCAGGTGGTGACCACTCCCGACTCGAACCAGCCGTGGCGCTGCCCCTCCTCCAGCACGAACTGGAGCGTGGCCATCCCCACCCAGAGCAGGCCGATGCCGGCCCAGTCGATGTGGCGGCGTTGCAGCTCGGCGGCGGCCCGGTTGGCGGCCAGCACGTCCTCGGGCTCCTCGACGAAGCGCCACACCAGAAGCAGGCCGAGAAACCCGATGGGCAGGTTGATGAAGAAGATCCACGACCAGTGGAAGTTGTCGACGATGTAGCCACCGAGCGTGGGGCCGAGGGCGGGCCCCACGGTGATGACCGTGGTGAAGAGGCCCATGGCCATGCCCTGCTCCTCGGGGGGCCAGGTCTGCCGGAGGATGGCCTGCTCGGTGGGCACGAGCAGCCCGGCGCCAATACCTTGCAGGGCCCGGAAGAACACCAGCGAGGGCAGGCTCCACGCCACCCCGCAGAAGAACGAGCTGACGATGAAGAGGGCCAGGCACGCCAGATAGGTGCGCTTCTGGCCGAAGAGCCGGCCGAAGAAGCCCGTGAGTGGCAGCACCAACACCGTGGCGATGATGAAGCTGGTGCTCATCCAGGTGATCTCCTGGACGGTGGCCCCGATGGAGCTGCGAATCTGCGACAGCGCCACGTTGACGATGGACGCGTCGATGGAGCCCATCAGCGTGCCGAAGGACACCGAGAGCGTGACGAGCCACTTGTTGACCGGCGCCTTCCGGGTGGCGGGCGTGGGGGGAGCGGTCTCAGTCGTCATGGGCTCGCTCCAGGCTCGACGCGAGCCGCGCCGCCAGCGCCTCCACTCCCGGGCCACGCAGGAGGGAATAGTGGTCGCCCTCCAGTGTGTGAGCGTCCACCTCGGTGGCCACGAAGCGCGTGCCTCCCTGCGCACGCAGCGCGGACTCGCTTGCCTCGAAGAGGGTGACGCGCCCTTCGTAACGCGGTGGCACGTACCGCCACGCGGCCCGCAGGTTCGCCTCGAAGACGCGCCGCAGCGCCTGCAATGGCTGGACACCGGCTCCCAACGCGGAGGCCGCGGCCTTGCTGGCCTCCTCCAGGGCTCCGCTCAGCTCCTCCGGCCCCATCCGCGCGAGTGCCTCTTCCGAGACTGGCGGCTCCTGCCCCGCCGCCCTCAGCACATCCCGGTAGAACAGCACGCCCAGCCGCGAGGACTCCTGCTGCTCCGAGGACAGTCCCTCC
Organism: Pyxidicoccus fallax; assembly: GCF_012933655.1. Classification (GTDB taxonomy): domain Bacteria; phylum Myxococcota; class Myxococcia; order Myxococcales; family Myxococcaceae; genus Myxococcus; species Myxococcus fallax. The sequence goes on from NZ_JABBJJ010000140.1 coordinate 23,138, forward strand.
ACCGCGGGCGTGAGGTCATAGCTGTCGATGAGCGCCAGGAGCGCCACCTGTTCGCCGCGCGCCTGGAGCTGCCTCGCCATCTCGAGCGCGATGGTGCCGCCCATCGACCAGCCGCCCAGCAGGTAGGGCCCCGCGGGCTGCACGCTCCGCACCGCCTCGAGGTAGAGCGCGGCCATCTCCTCCACCGAGCCGCACGGCTCCTGGTCTCCGTCCAGCCCTCGTGACTGCAGGCCGTAGAAGGGCTGCTCTGGCCCGAGCCGCCGCGCCAGCTCCACGTACCCGAGCACCGTGCCTCCCACCGCGTGCACGCAGAAGAAGGGCCGCCTCCCGTCTCCCTTGCGGAGCTCCACCAGCGGCGACCACGGCCCCGCTTCCTGACGCAGCAGCCCGGCCAGATGCTCCACGGTCGCGTCCTGGAACAGCGCCGCCACCGGAGGGCTCCGTCCCAGGCTCGTCCGGATCCGCGACAACAGCCGGATGGCCAGCAGCGAGTTGCCTCCCAGCTCGAAGAAGTTGTCCCGCACGCCAATGGGATGGATGCCCAGCAGCTCCTCCCAGATGCGCGCGACCCGCACCTCGAGCACAGTGCGGGGTGCGACGTACGCGCGCGACGACTCCTGGCGGCCAAGGTCCGGAGCGGGCAGCGCCCTCCTGTTCACCTTCCCGCTGGGCGTCAGCGGGAGGGACTCCAGGGGCACGAAGGCCGAGGGCACCATGTACTCGGGCAGCGTCTCCTTCAGGTAGCGCTTCAGCTCTCCGCTGGCCGGCGCCTGCTGGCCCGGCCTGCCAACGACGTACGCCACCAACAGCTTCTGCCCCGAAGCCGCTTCCCTTGCGTCCACGATGCAATCTCGCACCGCGGGGTGCTTCGCGAGCACGGCCTCCACCTCCGCCAACTCGATGCGGAAGCCGCGCACCTTCACCTGCGCATCTCGCCGGCCCAGGAACTCGAGGCTGCCATCCGCCAGGTAGCGCGCATGGTCCCCCGTCCGGTACAGCCGGCCTCCCGGTACCGCCGTGAACCGGTCCTCGACGAACTTCTCCCGCGTCAGTTCCTCCCGGTGCAGGTAGCCCCGCGCCACCGCCGCCCCTCCGATGTACAGCTCCCCCACCACGCCTACCGGCACCGGCTCTCCGTTGCCGTCCAGCAGGTGCACGCTCGTATTGGCGATGGGCGTGCCAATTCCCGGCAGGTCCGGCCACTGCTCCGGGCTGCCCTCCAGCCGGTACGCCGTCGCCACGTGTGTCTCCGTCGGTCCGTACTGGTTCTCCAGCACGCACCCGGGCAGCTTCGCGAACATCCCTCGCAAGGCTGGCGTCACCCGCAGCTGCTCTCCGGCCGTGATGACTTCCTTCAGCCCTCGCGGCATCACCCCTTCCCTCTCCGCCACCTCCGCCAGGTTCTGCAGCGCCACGAACGGTAGGAACAGCCGCGCCACTCCCCTGCTGTCCATCGTCTCCAGCAGCGCCCGGGCCTCCAGCCTCAGCTCCTCGGGGATGAGCACCAGCTCTCCGCCCGCCGCCCAGGTGGAGAACAGCTCCTGGAAGCTCACGTCGAAGCTCAGCGCCGAGAACTGCAACGTCCTGCCCCCCGGCACCACCGAGCGCTCCACCTGCCAGCGAAGCATGTTGAGCAGCGGCCCATGGGGCATCGCCACTCCCTTGGGCACTCCGGTGGAGCCCGACGTGTAGATGACGTACGCCAGGGCTTGCGGCCCCGTGAGCGGGTGCGGATTGGCCTGGCTGCCACGGGCCCACTGAGCCTCGTCCGTGTCCAGGTACAGCCGCCGCGCCGCACCGCTGGGCAGGGCGTCCTTCAGTGCCTGCTGCGTGAGCACCACGGGCGCGCGCGAGGAGTCGAGCATGAGCGCCAGCCGGTCTGCCGGGTAGGCCGGGTCTAGCGGCACATAGGCGCCTCCGGCCTTGAGAATGCCCAGCACGCCCACGGCCAAATCCAACGAGCGGCGCACGCACAGGCCCACGGGCACGTCGGGCCCCACGCCCAGGCCTCGCAGGTGGTGCGCCAGCCGGTTGGCCCGCTGGTTCAGCTCCCCGTACGTCAGTCGCTGCTCCGCGAAGCTGACGGCCACCGCGTCCGGCGTCCTGTCCGCCCACGCCTCGAACAGCTCGTGCACCGCGCCCGCTGGCGCATACCGCGTCCGGGTGTCGTTGAACTCCACCAGCACGCGCCGGCGCTCCGCCTCGTCCATCAGCGGCAGTGCGGACAGCTTGCCTTCCGGCTGCGCGATGGCCCCTTCCAGCAGCCGCACGTAGTGCGCCGCCATCCGCGCCACCGTCGCCTCGTCGTACAGGTCGGTGTTGTATTCCCAGAGGCTCACCAGCCCCTCCGGCGTCTCCCGCACGAACAAGGTCAGGTCGAACTTCGCCATCCCGGGCTGGAAGGAGAACTCGTCGACGGACACACCGGGCAGCGACACCGGCTTCAGCTCGGTCTGGTAGACGAACATCACCTGGAAGAGCGGCGAGCGGCTCAGGTCGCGCACCGGCTGCAGCGCATCCACCAGCTGCTCGAAGGGCAGGTCCTGGTGGGCATAGGCTCCCAGACACGCCTCGCGCACCCGGCCCAACAGCTCCCGGAAGCTCTCGGCTCCGCTTCCTTCCACCCGCAGCGCCAGCGTGTTGAGGAAGAAGCCGATGAGTCCTTCCACCTCGCGCCGGTTGCGTCCGGAGATGGGCGTGCCCATCACGATGTCGCTCTGCCCGCTGTAGCGCGCCAGCAGCGCATGGAAGCCCGCCAGGAATGCCATGAACAGCGTGACACCTTCCTGGTGACTCAGCTCCTTCACCGGCCCGCGCAGCGCCGGAGGCAAGGGCTTCACCAGATGGGCTCCGCGGAAGGTCTGGACGGGAGGCCGAGGCCGATCCACCGGCAGCCCCAGCACAGGCGGCGCTCCCTGGAGCTGGTGCTTCCACCAGCCCAGTTGCGCCTCCAGCACCTCGCCCTTCAGCCACTCACGCTGCCACTTCGCGTAATCCGCGTACTGCACTGGCAGCGCCGGCAGCTCGGGCTCTTCCCCCTCTGAGAGCGCCCGGTAGAGCATCTCCACCTCGCGCAGCAACAAGTCCAACGACCAGATGTCGCAGGCGATGTGGTGCATCACCAGCACCAGCACGTGCTCGTCCGCCGCCACGCGCAGCAGCGTCGCCCTCACCAGCGGGCCCTTCTCCAGGTCGAACGGGCGCCGAGCCTCCTGCTCCACGCGCCGCCGGACCTCTCCCGCCGGCAGTCCCTCCACGTCTTCCACTGGGAGCGCCAGCGCCATCGTCGGTGCAATGCACTGCACCGGCTGCCCGTTCACCTCCACGAACGTCGTCCGCAGTGCCTCGTGCCGGCGCACGACCTCCCCCAGACTCCGCTCCAGCACGGCCCTGTCCAGCCGGCCCTTCAGCCGCAAGGTATAGGGGACGTTGTACGTGTATCCCCCGGGCTCGAGCTGCTCGATGAACCACAGCCGCTGCTGTGCGAAGGACAGGGGCAGCTCGCCCTCTCGCGCGACGGGAGCCAACGCCGGAAGCTGCCGCCCCCGTGCGCCGCTCGCCAGGGCTTCGAGCCGTACCGCCAGCTCCGCCAGCGTCGGGGCCTCGAAGAGCACCCGGACCGGCAGCTCCACCTGGAGCGCCTCGCGCAGGCGCGTGGCCACCCGTGCCGCCAGCAGGGAGTGTCCGCCCAGCTCGAAGAAGTTGTCCCGGGCCCCCACCCGCTCCAGCTTCAGCAAAGGTGCCCAGATGTCCGCCACCACCTGCTCCATCCGCGTCCGGGGCGCCACGTCTCCCGCGGGTTTCGTCTCCGCCGCCTCCGGTGCGGGCAGTGCCTTGCGGTCCACTTTCCCGTTCGGCGTGAGCGGGAGCTTCTCCAGCCTGACGAAGGCAGCGGGCACCATGTGCTCGGGCAGCGTCTGCTTGAGGAAGGCCCTCAGCTCCGCGGTATCGGGCTCGGAGGACGAAGCGGGCACCACGTACGCCACCAGCCGTTTGCCTCCGAGCCCCTCGTCCCGAGCCGTCACCACCGCCTCACCCACCGCAGGGTGCTTCACCAGCGCCGCTTCGATCTCCCCCAGCTCGATACGGAAGCCACGCACCTTCACCTGGGCATCGCGCCGCCCGATGAACTCGATGTTCCCGTCCGGCAGGTACCGCGCGAGGTCCCCCGTCCGGTACAGCTTCGCGCCCGGCTCCGTGCCGAACGCGTGCGCCACGAACTTCTCCGCCGTGAGCTCCGGTCGATTGAGATACCCGAGCGCCAGCCCATCTCCTCCGACGTACAGCTCTCCGGTGACGCCAGCCGGCACCGGCTGCATCCGCTCGTCCAGCACGTACGCATCCGAGTTCGACAGCGGCCTGCCGATGGGCACCGACACCGCGCCCTCCGCCACCGCCTTCACCTCGAAGGTCGTCGAGAACGTCGTGTTCTCCGTGGGGCCGTAGGCATGCACCAGGTGCTTCGGCGCCCCCCGCTCCAACACCCGCCGAACCGACTTCGCGTCCACCGCCTCGCCGCCGAACACGACGGTCTTCACCGTTTGGAAGGTCTCCGGGGACTCGGCGGTGAGCTGGTTGAAGAGCGCCGTGGTGATGAACATCACGCTCGCTTCCTTCTCGCGAAGGAACGTGGCCAGCGCCCTGGAGGACAGCGCCACCTCGCGCGACACTCCCACCAGCCGTGCCCCATTGAGCAGCGCGCCCCACAGCTCGAACGTCGACGCGTCGAACGCCGTGTTCGACATCTGGGCGAAGCGGTCCTCCGCCGTCACCTCGAGGTACGAGGCGTCACGCACCAGCCGGACGATTCCCCGGTGCGGGATGCACACGCCCTTGGGCCGGCCCGTCGAGCCGGACGTGTACATCACATACGCCAACGCCTCCGGCGCGACCCGCTCCCCGAGGCCGTCCTCGCGCTCGTGCGCGAAGGTCTCCCAGCTCAGGGGCACCACGCGGGCGCCCATTGTCGGCAACCTCGAGGCGAGCTCCGGCTGGACGAGCACCACCGGCACCGCCGTGTCCTCCACCATGAATGCCAGGCGCTCCTGGGGGTAGGCCGGGTCCAACGGCACATATGCGCCGCCCGCCTTCAGGATGCCGAGCGTCGCCGCCACCATCTCCAGCGAGCGTCCGGCGCACAGGCCCACGAGCGTTCCCGGCGTGACGCCCAGCCCGCGCAGGTGCCGGGCGATCCGGTTGGCGTGGCGGTTCAGCTCCGCGTAGGTGAGGCACGCGCCCTCGTACTCCGCCGCCACGGCGTCGGGGCGGCGCGCCACCTGCTCCTCGAAGAGTGCATGGACACAGGCGTCGCGCGGGTACCCGGTTCGCGTCTGATTCCACTCCACCAGCACGCGCCGCCGCTCCTCCTCGTCCAAGAGTGGCAGCGCCGACACGGGCCGCTCGGGATGCGCGAGGGCCCCTTCCAACAACCGCGCGTAGTGCGCCGCCATGCGCGCGACCCGTGCCTCGTCGAACAGGTCGGTGTTGTACTCCCAGAGCGTCTCCCAGCCGTCCGGGGTCTCCCGGACGAACAGCGTGAGGTCGAATTTCGCCAGCCCCATCTCGAAGGAGACCTCCTCCGAGGAGACACCGGGCAGCGCGAGCGCCGGTGCTGGCTCCTGCAGCGCGAACATCACCTGGAACAGCGGTGCGCGGCCCGGGTCCCGCACCGGCTGCAATGCATTCACGAGCTGCTCGAAGGGCACGTCCTGGTGCGCGTACGCCCCCAGGCAGGACTCACGTGCCCGGAGCACCAGCTCCCGGAAGCTCACCTCTGCCGAGGACTCCAGCCGCAGCGCCAGGGTGTTGACGAAGAAGCCGATGAGCCCCTCCAGCTCCCGCTGGGTGCGCCCGGCGATGGGCGAGCCCACCACGATGTCCGTCTGCCCGCTGTAGCGCGCCAGCAGGGCCTGGTACGTCGCGAGGAACGTCATGAAGGGCGTGACGCCCTCACGGCGGTTGAGCTCCCGCAGCGGCCCGGAGAGCGCCGCGGGCAGCCGCACCGGCAGCGTGGCGCCCCGGAAGGTCTGCACCGCGGGGCGAGCCCGGTCCGTGGGCAACTCCAGCACGGGTGGTGCTCCGGCGAGCCGCTGCTTCCACCAGCCGAGCTGCGATTCCAGCACCTCGCCGCGCAGCCACTCGCGCTGCCACCGGGAGTAATCCGCGTACTGCACCGGCAGTGGGGACAGCGAGGGCTCGGCGCCCGAGGAGAACGCCTGATACAGCGAGGCCAGCTCGCGCACGAGCACGCCCATGGACCAGCCGTCGCAAATGATGTGGTGCATGACGAGCACCAGCACGTGCTCCTCGGCGGCCGAGCGCAGCAACCGGACCCGCACCAGCGGCCCCTTCTCCAGCTCGAAGAGGCACCGGACCTCTTCTTCCACACGGCGCCGCACCGCACCCGGGCGCTCGCCTTCCGGCACGGCCTCCAGGCTCTCCACGGGCAGGGCGAGCGCCAGCTCCGAGGCAATGCGCTGTACGGGCTGCCCGTCCACCAGGGTGAACGTCGTCCGCAGCGCCTCGTGCCGCCGGACGAGCTCCCCGAGGCTCCGCTCCAGCGCGGCCACGTCGAGTCGGCCCTTCAGGCGCGCGACGAAGGGCAGGTTGTACGCGAAGCCACCCGGCGCGAGCTGCTCGAGGAACCACAGCCGCTGCTGCGCGAAGGACACGGGTGGCGCCGCCTCCCCGCGCATGGGCACGAGCGGCGGAGCCTGGGTCGCCTGCAGGCCGCCCGGCATGGAGCCGAGCCGGTGTGCGAGCTCGGCCACGGTGGGCGCCTCGAAGAGCACGCGCACCGGCAGGTCCACTCGAAGCACTTCACGCAGACGGGAGACCACCTGGGTCGCCAGCAGCGAGTGCCCTCCCAATTCGAAGAAGTGGTCGTACGCGCCCACGCGCCGCAGGCCCAGCAGCGGCGCCCAGATGCCCGCCACCAGCTCCTCCATCGGCGTGCGGGGCGCCACGAAGCCTTCCCGCGTGGAGCCCTCCAGCTCCGGCGCGGGGAGCGACTTCCTGTCCACCTTCCCGCTCGGAGTGAGGGGGAACGCCTCCAGGCGCACGAAGGCCGAAGGCACCATGTACTCGGGCAGGCTCTCCTTGAGGAAGGTCTTCAGGGCCGCGGTGTCGAGCTCGAGGGACGTGCCGGGGACCACGTACGCCACCAGCCGCTTCCCACCGGCGCCGATCTCCCTCGCCACGACCGCCACGTCCTTCACCGCGGGATGCCGGGCGAGCGCGGCCTCCACCTCCGCCAACTCGATGCGGAAGCCGCGCACCTTCACCTGCGCGTCTCGCCTGCCCAGGAACTCGAGGCTTCCATCCGCCAGATAGCGCGCGTAGTCCCCCGTCCGGTACAGCCGGCCTCCCGGTACCGCCGCGAACCGGTCCTCGACGAACCTCTCCCGCGTCAGCTCCTCCCGGTGCAGGTAGCCCCGCGCCAGCCCCGCCCCTCCGATGTACAGCTCCC
>NZ_JABBJJ010000141.1 GCF_012933655.1 Pyxidicoccus fallax
CCTCCCGCCCGCGCCCCGGATGACCACCGCCTTCACGGCCGCGTCCACGGCCCAGGCGTCGAGCTGGGAGTGCAGCTCCCGGCACATCCCCAGGTCGAGGGCGTTCAGTGCCTTCGGACGGTTCAGGGTCACGACGCCCACCGCCCCACGCGTCTCCAGCAGCACTTCATCACTCATGCTCGCAGGGGATATCAGGCAGGCGGCTTCCATGCGCGGATTCCGTGCGCCACTCCGTTCATGGACGCGCTATTGCGGGCCTCATGACCTCCTCCGCTCCCCTGCGCGCCGTCGTCTTCGACATGGATGGGACGCTCGTCGACAACATGCTCTTCCACAATGAGGCCTGGGTGGCGCTCGCCCGGAGGCTCGGGCTGTCGCTGACGGCCGAGGACTTCCAGCGGCAGTTCGCTGGCCGGAAGAACGAGGAGATCCTCCCCACGCTGCTCGGCCGTCCTCTCTCCCACGAGGAGATGACCGGGCTGGCCGAGGAGAAGGAATCGCAATACCGGACCTTTTACCGGCCCCACCTGAAGCTCCACCGCGGGGCCGAGGCGTTCATCCATCGGCTTCGCGAGGCTGGCATCCCCGTGGCCGTCGCCACCGCCGCGCCCCAGGGCAACCGGGAGCTGGTGCTGGACGGGCTCGGCATCCGCTCCCTCTTCGCGCGCGTGGTGGGCGCCGAAGAGGTGACGCGAGGCAAGCCGGCTCCGGACATCTTCCTCGCCGCGGCGAAGGCGCTGGGCATCGAGCCGTCCGCGTGCCTTGCGTTCGAGGACGCCGTGCTCGGTGTCATGTCCGCGAGGGACGCGGGCATGACGGTGATGGGCATCACCACCGCCGCTCCCGCCGAGCAGCTCCGCGAGGCCGGCGCCCGGTGGACCGCGCCGGACTTCACCGCGCTGCCGCCCGAACTGGAGGCGCGCCTCTTCGCGAAGGCGGCCTGAGCCGGCGCTCCGCCCGCCCCGGGACGAGCGGCGCCGAGGAAGGAACGTTCGTTCCACCGGGAGACCGCGCCGAGATGCGGAGGACCGTGGAAGGAACGTTCGTTCCACCGGGAGACCGCGCCGAGGCAGACGCGGCCGTGGACGGAACGTTCATTCCGGCCACGAGCTGCTCCCAGGACGGAGCAGGACCGTGGAAGGAACGTTCGTTCCACCGGGAGCCGAGCCAAGGCGGGCGGCGCCGTGGAGGGAACGTTCGTTCCGCCACGAGCCGTCCTCGGACGCGCGGGGCCTTGGAAGGAACGTTCGTTCCACCACGAGCCGTCCTCGGATGCACAGGACCGTGGACGGAACGTTCGTTCCACTACGAGCCGTCCTCGGACGCGCGGGGCCTTGGAAGGAACGTTCGTTCCACCACGAGCCGTCCTCGGATGCACAGGACCGTGGACGGAACGTTCGTTCCGCCGGGAGGTCGCGCCGGCACGGGCGACGCCGTGGAAGGAACGTTCGTTCCACGGGGGTCCGTCCCGGGACCGGGAAGGTGACGCAAGGGTCCGCGCCCGTTGCTCCGGCCGTCGGTGACCTGCCACTGTCCCGGGAGCCGTTCACGCCCTCGCGGAAGGCAGGCCCCCGTGTCCTGGTCGCGGAAGCTGCTGGAGTCCCCGAAGAAGCCGGTGCTCATCGCGCTCACCGTGGTCGGGGCCCTCGGCGTCCTCCTCATCGGGCGCCAGATGCCGGTGCGCGGCGGCGACATCCTCGCGCTCGAGTTCGTCTGGACGCCCGAGCAGGCCCTGGCGCTCCTCGACGCCTGGGGCCCCCTGAAATACGACGCCGCCCGGATGTCCGTGTGGGTCGACTTCCCGTTCATCGCCGCCTACGCGACGCTGCTGATGGGCCTGGTGCTGCTGGCGGCACGCGCCAGCCGCGGCGGCCTCCAGCGGCTCGGGCTCGGCCTCGCGCTCGTCCCCTGGCTGGCGGGCCTGCTGGATGTCGTGGAGAACCTGTGCCTCCTGCGCATCCTGGACGGCCCCGCCGACCCGCCCGGCCCGCTCGTGACGATGCTCGCGGGCACCTGCGCCACGGCCAAGTTCCTCGGGGTCATCGCCTGCGCCGGCTACGTCCTCGTGGCCACGGGCGCCTGGGCGCTGGGCCTCGTCCGGGGCCGGTAGGGCCGCTCCCCTCCTCCCGGCCCTGGCCGGCGGGCCCCCGGGCCCCGGGTCCGGGCGCACCAGAGGGGGCACCCCCCGCGTGGACCGGGTCCCTGCGCCAAAAGGGCGCCAGCGGCGGGCGCGTTGTGTAGTGTTGCGCGCCCATGGCGACGTCCTCAGCCAAACTCAAGCTTCCCGCGGGTCCCTCCCGGCACGTCTACGACGTCATCGTGCTTGGCAGTCAGCTCGGAGGCGCGCTCGCCGCCGCGCTGCTGGCGAAGCGCAACCACCGCGTCCTCCTGGTGGAGCACGACGGCATGGGCCCCGGCTACGAGCACGGCGGCTACGTGCTCCCCTACGCCCCCTTCGTGGCACCCCCGCTCAAGACGATGCCCACCGTGGAGGAGGCCCTCAACGAGCTGGGCCTCGCCGCCACCGTGCAGCGCTCGCTGCGGCCCCACGTCCCGGACCTCCAGCTGCTGCTGCCCAAGAACCGCCTGGACCTGCACGCCGACACTGCCCGCCGCAAGGCCGAGGCCGCGCGCGAGCTGGGCGACGAGGGCGAGGCGCTCCTGGGAGCCCTGGCCGGCGCCGCCGCCCAGCACGAGAGCACCGACGAGTTCTTCAAGGCCGCCCCGCCCCTGCCCCCGGACGGCTTCTTCGAGGGCTGGAACCTCAAGAAGCTCATCAAGGCCCACCCCGGCCTGGAGGCCACGCCCCGGCTGGCCGGGGACTCCGCGTCCCTGAAGCTCGTGCGCGGCATGCTGCCCTTCGTCAGCCACCTGGAGAACCCCGAGTCCCCGCTGTCCCTGACGCGGCCCCTCTCCCAGGTGCTCTCCTCTCCCAGCTTCTTCTCCGGCGGGCGGGAGGGCCTGCGCGAGCTGCTCTCCCGCCGCGTGGCGGAGCTGGGCGGCGACGTGCTCGGCCGCGACAGCCCGTCCGGCTTCATCGTCGAGGAGCTCACCTTCGACGGGAACAAGTTCGCGGGCATGAAGCTTTTGCGCTCGGACACCGTGTACCGCGCGTCGTGCCTCGTGGCGGCCACGGACGCGGGCGGCCTGCGGCGGCTGGTGACGGACAAGAAGCACCACCGCGGCCTCCTGGAGCACCTGGACCAGTCCTCCACCAAGTCGCTCCTCTTCACGGTGAACTGGGTGGTCCCCGAGGCCGCCCTGCCGCGCGGCCTGGGCGAGCTGGCCCTGGTGGACACCGGCGACCAGGAGCTGGGCCCGCTGCTCCTCCAGGTCCACCTGGCGCGCACGGCCCCGGGCCCCGGCAAGGAGAGCAAGGAAGTAGAGGGCGTGCGCGTGGTGTGCGCCGGCGTCTTCGTCCCCGCCTCGTACCGGGACCTGGGCGAGGAGCACCTGCAGGGCGTGGCCAACCGCATCGACGAGCACCTGGACGCGCTGATGCCCTTCACCGCCCAGCACCGGTTGCTGCGCTCGGCGCCGTACCTGGACGCGGGCGGGGTGCGGGGCAGCCGCCTGATGCCCCACCCCCTCTACAGCTTCGAGACGGAAGCCTTCCTGGGCGTCACGGGTTTGGCTCAACGCACGCCGGCGAAGAACGTCCTCCTCGCCAGCCGTGAGGTCCTTCCCGGCCTCGGCCTGGAGGGCGAGCTGCTCGCCGGAGTCCGGGCCGCTCGGATGGTGCAGGAGATGTTGAAGAAGAAGGATCCGCTCAAGGGCTGATCCTCGCTGCTGAAAGGCTGGATTTCCTGGCCAGGATCTGGCAGGTTCCGCCGCTCTTTTCATCGGCAGGCGTTCGACGCCCCAGTTTTCAAGGAGTTAGAGGTCATGGCGTGGAAGTGCGACATCTGTGGCAAGCGTCCGCTGGTCGGTAACAACGTCAGCCACGCGAACAACAAGACCAAGAAGCGGACCCTCCCCAACCTCCAGAAGATTCGGGCGAGCGTTGAGGGCAGCACCCAGCGCGTGCTGGCATGCACCCGGTGCATCAAGGCCGGCAAGGTGACGAAGGCCGCCTGAGGCCCGGGCGCTCCAGGGTGGGCACGTCTCGCGCCTCACCGCCGAAACTGCCCCCCACCGAGCGGCTTCACCCCCGCGCGGACGAGCTGGATCTGCTTTCCATCCGGTCCGTCGTCCGCCGGTTGCATGACGAAGACCTGGCCGCCATCCGCGCGGTTCGTCCATCGCTTCCCGCTGTCACGGAAGCGGCGACGGCCGTGGCGGACGCTTTGCGGGCAGGCGGCCGGCTCCTCTATGTCGGGGCTGGTACCAGCGGGCGGCTCGGCGTGCTCGACGCGAGCGAGTGCCCGCCCACCTTCGGAGTCCCTCCCTCCCGAGTCCAGGCCGCCATCGCGGGTGGACGCCGGGCGCTGACGCGTGCCGTGGAGGGCGCCGAGGATGACCTCGAGGCCGGAGCCACCGCGGTGCGCGCCTTCAAGGCGGGGCCGAAGGACGTGGTGTGCGGCATCTCCGCCAGCGCCTCCACCCCGTATGTCCTTGGCGCGCTGCGCGAGGCGAAGCGACGCGGCGCCCACACGGTGCTGGTGTGCTGCAACCCGCCGGGCGCGGAGTCCGTCGCGGACACGGTGGTGCTGGCGCGCACGGGCCCGGAATTGGTGGCCGGCTCCACGCGGCTGAAGGCCGGCACCGCGACGAAGCTCATCCTCAACGCGATGACGACGGCGGCCTTCGTGTCGCTGGGCAAGGTGTACCGGGGGCGCATGGTGGACGTGCGCCCGGCCAACGCGAAGCTGCGGGCCCGAGCCGCGCGCATGGTGGCGGAGCTGACGGAATTGCCCCCCGGGGACGCCTCGAAGCTGCTGGAGGCCGCGGGCGGCGAGGTGAAGCTGGCGCTGGCCATGCACTTCACCGGGCTGGACGCGAAGGAGGCCCGGAAGCGGCTGGACGCGAAGGGGCTGCGTGCCCTCTCTCCGTCCGGACGGAGGGGCGCTCGCCGCCGCCGCCCCGGAGCCCTCCGGTAGGGAGCGGCGCGTGGGTCCCGGGACTTAGACTCCGGGTATGCGCCTGCCCCCGCCCGTTCCAGACCCGCGACAGCCCCGCCTGTGCGTGGGCCTGCTGTCCGGCACCAGCGTGGACGCCGTGGAGGCGGCCCTGTGCGAGGTGACGGGCACGGGCGACAGCGTGCGCCTGAAGCTGCTGGCCCACGTGTCGGTACCCTTCCCTCCCGAGCTGGTGACGCGGCTGTTGGGGCCGCAGGACGCGGGCTCGCTGTGCCGGCTCGACTTCGAGCTGGGGGAGCATTTCGCGGACGCGGCCCGGCGGGTCATGCGCGAGGCCGGCGTGTCACCGGAGCAGGTGGCCGCCATCGGCTCGCACGGACAGACCATGGCCCACGTGCCGCCGGGCTCGGACGCGACGCCCTCCACGCTGCAGATTGGCGAGCCTTCCGTCATCGCCGAGCGCACCGGCGTGCCCGTCGTCAGCGACTTCCGCACGCGGGACATGGCGGCCGGGGGCCATGGCGCGCCGCTGGTGCCGTACCTCGACTGGGCCGTCTTCCGCGGCACCGGCGCGCCCCGCGCGCTGCTCAACATCGGCGGCATCGGCAACCTCAGCGCCGTCAGCGCGCGGCTGGAGGACACCCTCGCCTTCGACACCGGGCCGGGCAACATGGTGCTGGACGGGCTGGCCCGGCGCGTCACCCAGGGCCACCTCGCGTGTGATTTGGACGGCACCCTGTCCCGGCGGGGACAGGTGATTCCGGAGCTGCTGGCGGAACTGCTGTCGCACCCGTTCCTGTGTCAGCCGCCGCCCCGGAGCGCCGGACGGGAGAGCTTCGGCGAGGTGCTGGTGGAGCGGCTGTGGGCGCGCCACGCGGAGCGGCCCTACGACTTGATGGCCACGGCGCTGGAGCTCACGGTGGAGAGCATCGCGCGGGCGTATGAAACATGGCTGAAACAGCGTTTTCCCCGGATGGAAGGGCTGTATGCCTCGGGGGGCGGGACGCGGAATCCAGCGATAATGGAACGGCTGCGGGCGCGGCTGGCGCCGCTGCCGGTGCACACGCTGGATGCGCTCGGTTTTCCAGAAGGAGCGAAAGAGGCCGCCCTCTTCGCCCTCCTGGCGGCCGAGCATCTGGTGGGGACACCGGCGAATGTGCCGTCCGCAACTGGCGCGAGGCGTCGAGTCGTTCTAGGTAAGCTGACACCGTGAGCAGCGTGAACCTGATGGCCCGCGAGGTGGCCGCGAAAATTGTCTTCTACGGGCCGGGCCTGTCGGGGAAGACGACCACCTTGCGGAAGATCTACGAGACGGTCCGCCCCGCGCACCGTGGCGAGATGATGTCCATCGCCACCGAGGGCGACCGGACGCTCTTCTTCGACTTCCTGCCGGTGAAGGTGGAGCGCGTGGGCGACTGCTCCGTGCGGCTCGCGCTGTACACCGTGCCCGGCCAGGTCTTCTACAACGCGACCCGCAAGCTGGTGCTCCAGGGCGCGGACGGCGTGGTGTTCGTCGCGGACTCGCAGCCGGAGGCGATGGACGCCAACCGCGAGTCGCTGGCGAACCTGGAGGAGAACCTCTTCGAGCACGGCATCCGGCTGGACCGCTTCCCGCTGGTGATGCAGTGGAACAAGCGGGACCTGGAAGGCGTGCTGCCGGTGGACGTGCTCCGCAAGGAGCTCAACCCGCGCGGCGTGCCCGAGTTCGAGACGGCGGCGGCCAACGGGCGTGGGGTGCTGGACACGCTGAAGGCGATTACCCGGCTGGTCATCAAGGATTTGCGGGCCAAGCGCATCGTCCCGCCACCGCGGCCGACGACGCCGGGAGCGGGGCCGCAGCCCGCGGGCCTGGAGGCGCAGCTCACGCAGCACCTGCATGGACGTCAGCCGCCGCCTCCGGGCTCGCAGCAGCCGACGGTGACCTTCGGCGGAGGCCCCGCCCCTGCGCTGGCGACGGCGCCGGTGCCGCGCGTGGCGCCCGTGGCGGTGGTGCCGCCCCCCGTGCAGGTGTCCCCGGTCTCCGCGACGCAGACGGGCCCGAAGCTGCTGGGCGCGGCGAGCGCGCTGGCCTCGGGAGACATGTTCGACCATGCGCGGGCCGCCGAGGCCGCGTTCATGGCCGGTGACTACGCGACGTGTGTCACCGCGTGCACGGATGCCATCCGGCGCGCGCTGGCCTTCGCGGGCGAGGGCTCGCTGGCGCAGCAGGCGTACCTGCTCCGGGTGGACGGCGCGGACCTGCTGCGGTTCCAGGGACTGGCCACGCAGCAGCTCCTGCGCGTGGATGACGCCGCGTTCGCGCTCTACGTGCTGATGCAGGTCTTCGTGCGGCTCAACGCGGTGGGGCTGCCCAACGGGGAGTAGCCGCGGGGACGTCTCACCGCGGATACATCAGCTGCAGCAATCCCATCCGCTGCAGCTTCGCCAGCGTCTTCAATGTCTCCAATTCCCGCGCGGGGCTCGCGAGCACGAGCGTGGACACATCCCACGTACCGCTGATGAGCCCCGCAATCTGGCGCTCCTCGGGCTTGAGCAGCGCCAGCCCCTGCGGGTCATGCACCATGACCGGAATGAGCAGCGGCGGCATCTCCGCGTAGAGCGCCGCCACGTGCTCGCGCTGCACCAGCCGGGCGAACTCGCGCACGCGCCGGTCCGCCGGGTCGCTGGCCAGCAGGGACGCGCAGACGATGCCCGCCGCGTCGAACTGGCCCTCGCGCATCAGCACCCCGCCCTTCTCCAGCATCTCCGCCACCGGGTCCGCCTCCACCTGCGGCGCCCCCTCCACCTCCACCAGCTTCGCCCGCAGCAGCTCGTACACCCGCCGCGTCACCGACGAGCGCGACACGCCCATCGACAGCCGCAGCCGCCCCAGGTTCTGCGGCTTCGTGCACAGCGTCAGGATGATTCGGTGCATCAGCGGCTGGCTCGGGCTCGGCGGCGTCAGCGCGCGCACGCTCAGCGCATCAATCGGCAGCGCCTTGTCCACGTCCGGCTGCTCATCCACCCAGCGCAGCGACTCGAAGAGCAGCTCGCGGATGCTCATGTCCGACGGCACCCAGTCCTCGCCCGAGCGGTCCGAGTCCTCCGTCCAGTGGAACGTCCCCCGCGCGGCAATCGTCAGGTCCGTCATCGCCGCGAACAGCTCCTCGCGGCCCAGGTCGCGCACCCACCGCGACTGCACGCCATGCGAGTCGAACGCCGCGTCCACGTCAGGCGTGCGTGATAGCTCATCGAACGCCGCCAGCACCTTCGTCCCCGAGGCCAGCTTCGCCAGCGTCAGCAGCCGCGCCACCCGCCCCCGCAGCCCCTCCGACGCCGTGGCACCCACCTGTCCGGAGAGCACGAAGAGCTTCCGCTCGCCGGCCTCCCAGGAGAGCTGGAGCGTCCCCGTCTTGCGGGAGCTGTCCAACCATTGAAGGAACTCGGGAAGCGGATAGCTGAAAAGGTCGCCGTGGAGGGCCATGCTGTCAGACTTGAGGATACAGTCGTCAGCCGTGCGCGTCGCGGTCCTGTTCATCGACGGGGTGGGCATCGGCCGGAAGGACCCGGCCATCAATCCGCTCGCCCACCGGGAGCACCTGCTTTCCTGTTTCCAGGACGCCCCCAGCCCTCCGCTGCCACACGGGGGCTTGCGCGTCTCCGTGGATACGACCTTCGGCGTCGCCGGCCGCCCGCAGTCCGCGTCCAACCAGACGGCCATCCTCACGGGAGACCCCGCCCCCGCGCTCATCGGCAAGCACGTCCTCGGCTACCCCAACGCGCCCCTGCGAGGGCTGATGGCCGAGCGCTCCATCGTCCGCCGGCTCATCTCCGCCGGCCGCACCGCCACCTTCGCCAACGCCTACCCCGCCCCGTACCTGGAGGCCATGGGCGTGCCCCACCGGGACACCACCTCGCCCCCGGAGTTCACCATCCCCCCCGAGGCGCGCCGCAAGGTGAAGCCCTCCGCCGCCAAGCTGGCCTTCACCGCGGGCGGTGTCCCCTTGAGGACACTCGACGACGCGCGCGCCGGGGACGGCCTCACCCCCGACATCACCGGCGACGCCGCCCGCGCCCACGGCCTGCCCGTCCCCTCACGCACGCCCGAGGAGGCCGCCGGCGTCTTCTGGCACGTGGCCGCCCGCGCCGACTTCACCTACTTCGAGCACTACCTCGCGGACGAGGCCGGCCACGCGCAGGACCTCGCCGCCGCGCTGGCCGCCCTGGACACCTTCGACGCCTTCACCCGCGCCGTGGTGGCGGCCCGTCCGGCGGACGCCCGGGTGCTCGTGTGTAGCGACCACGGCAATGTGGAAGACCTGTCCACGCGCGGGCACACCGTCCACCCCGTGCCCGTGCTCTACTTCGGCCCCCCCTCGACGGAGGTGGAGTCCTTCTCCACCGTGGCCGACGTCGGACGCGCGGTGCTGCGCTGGCTCGGGGTGGAGTGACGCACGTGAAGCGGTGTCGCAGTCACAGCCGGTGGTGGACTCCCGCCCGCGCGGTGGCGCTCTGGGCCCTCGTGTGGCTCTCGGGCTGCGCGCACAAGATGAGCACCAGCGTGCCCACCTCGCAGGCCCCCGCCGAGGAGTCCGCCGAGGGCGACAGCGTGCGCGCCCCCGCCGCCCCCCGCATCGACGTGGAGTACCGCGAGCGTGACGCCTCCGCCGCCACCCAGGTGCGCCTCGCCGTGGAGCGCGCCCTGCCCCGTCTCGCCCGCTGGGGCACCTTCGACGACTCCGTCACCATCGTCATCCACCCCAACCACGCCGCCCTGGAGCGCGCCGCCAACCGCTCCGGCCACGACTTCCTCCGCGCCTGGGCCCGCTACGAGCAGATTGAGCTCCAGAGCCCCCGCACCTGGACGCTGCTCGGCGCCAGCCAGTCCCAGGTGGACGAGCTGCTCCTGCACGAGCTCACCCACAGCCTCATGTACCAGGTGGCCTCGGACAAGCTGGGCTGGACGCGCAAGCGCATCCCCCTGTGGTTCCGCGAGGGCATGGCCTCGTACACCGCCGAGCAGGGCTACCGCGTCCCCAGCCTGGAGGACCTGTCGCGCTTCTGGCGCAACCAGCCCTCCGCCGACCCGCTGACGCAGGCCGAGGCCCTCTACCAGGGCAGGAGCGACATCGTTTACGGCGCCGCCCACCACGCCTTCACCTTCCTCGTGCGCCGCTACGGCGAGGCCACCATCCGCGGCGTCCTCCACGCCATGAGCCGGGGCCCGGACTTCCCGGACGCCTTCGCCGAGGCCGTCGGCCTCCCCCACGACGCCTTCCTCGAGGATTTCCGCCGCTACGTCCGCCTGCGCGGCTTCAAGGGCGGCCGGAAGCTCGGTCCCCAACGTCCACGGCCGGACACCGCAATCCCCACGGCCCCCTGAGCCCCGGACCTGTTGGCCGGTTGCAACTTCCAGAAGTGAACACTGGCCCCAGGTCACAGATTGGTGGCATTATTCTCACCCGGTTGGAATCCGGAACGGCGAGAGGGGCAGCCGGGGTCCGGAACCGAGGGGTGAACCGATGGTTGACCAGCAAGGCGCGCTGACAGGGTCGTCTGGCGAGGCGGTGGACTCGCGGACGCTGCTGGAGCGCCTCCAGCGGTCCGAGCAGGTCCTGGAGCAGTTATGCGCGGCGGGCGTCCCTGGCGTCACGGAGGACGCGCACGCGGCGCTGCGGCAGGAGGTCTCCGCGCTGCGCCAGATGCGCGCCGAATTGAAGATGCTGTTGGACCGCGGGGCGTTGATTGCCGACACGTCCCACAAGCTGCTCAACCTGCCGCCGGAGGAGATGGAGTCCGGCATCCGCGGCGCGCTGGCGCTGCTGGGCCAGCACGTGAAGGCGCAGCGCTGCTACGTGGGCCTCTTGTCCGACGACCGCTCGCGGCTGCTGGACGCGTACGAGTGGTGCGCGCCGGGGACGGAGCCGCTCGGGCTGGAGGCGTTCCGGGGCCGCTCCGTGGAGGCCTTCGCGTGGACGCTGGGCGAGTTCCAGGCGGGCCGGACTGTCACGGTGACGGACCCGTCCATGCTGCCGCCCGAGGCCACCGCGGAGCACCGGCTGTTCGCGGCGCGGCGGATTCGCGCGTACGTCAACACGCCCCTGTCGCTCGGGGGGCGGCTCGTCGGGTGGATGGGCTTCGACGCGGTGGGGGCGCCCCGCAGCTGGACGCCGGAGGAGCTCAACCTGCTGGGCGTCACGGGCAGCGCGCTGGTGACGGCGCTGGAGCGCAAGCGGCGGGACGCACTGCTGCTCCAGGAGAAGGAGCAGGAGCAGCGCGCGCGCTCGCTGGGCATCATCGCCGCGGGCCTGGCGCACGAAATCAACAACCCGCTCGCGTACACGACGGGCAACCTGGAGTACCTGAAGCAGCGGATGCCCTGCGCCCACACCCCGGAGGGTCTGGCGCACGAGTGCCACCAGGTGCTGGACGAGGCGCTGGAGGGGGCCATCCGCATCCGGCGCATCGTCTCGGACATGGGGGCCTTCTCGCTGAAGGACAGCGACGAAGTGGAGGCGGTGGACCTGGAGGCGGTCATCAACTCCACCCTGCGCATGGCGGCCAACCAGCTGCGCCACCGCGCGCAGGTGGTGCGCGACTATGAGCCGGGCATGCCCCGGGTGCGCGGCTCCCGGACGAAGCTGGGGCAGGTGCTGCTCAACCTCGTGCTCAACGCGGTGTACGCCATCCCCGAGGGGCACTTCTCCGAGCACCGCATCAGCCTGCGCGTGCGCCACTCGGCCGAGAGCGTGGTGCTGACGCTGTCCGACACCGGCCACGGCATTCCGCCGGAGGTGCTGCCGCGCATCTTCGACCCGTTCTTCACCACGCGGCGGGGCAGCGGCGGCATGGGCATGGGGCTGGCCATCTGCCGCGACATCGTCACCGCGCTGGGCGGGAAGATTGCCGTCCGGAGCGCGCCCGGCGAGGGCACCACGGTGGAGGTGCACCTCGTCCCCGCCGAGCAGGCCGTGCCCGAGCTCGCCACGCGGGCGCTGGCGCCGTCCTCCAGCGGGAAGCGGGTGCTGGTGGTGGACGACGAGCCCCGGGTGCTGGACATGCTGAAGCGGCTGCTGCGCGGGCACGAGCTGGTGACCGCCAGCAACGGCCGCGAGGCGTTGGAGCGGCTTCGCGCGGACACCTCGTTCGACGTCATCCTCTGCGACCTGATGATGCCGGAGCTGACCGGCGTGGACGTGTACCAGGCCGTGCGCGAGCGCTGGCCGGGGCTGCACGAGCGCATCGTCTTCATCACCGGCGGCGCCTTCACCCCGGAGACGCAGCGCTTCCTCCAGCAGGTGGGCAACCGCGTGCTCACCAAGCCCTTCGAGCCAGCCCACCTGCGGGAGCTGGTGACGTCCGCCGCCGCGCGGCTGCCCCACTGAGCGGCGCGGTCAGGGCGCGGAAGCCTCGGTGACCAGCTCCACGCGGCGGCTGCGCGCGTGGCACTCGGGGGTGGACTCCTCGCACGGCGGGCGCGTGTCGCCCTCCGTCGCGAGGACGAGCCGCGCGCTCTGCACGCCGAGTGACAGGAGGTACGCGGCCACGGACTGCGCGCGCCCCTGTCCCAGGGACGTGTTGACGGACTCGGGGCCGCTCGTGTCGGTGTGCCCCTCCAGGCGCACGCGCAGGCCCGGACTCTGGAGCAGGCACTCGGCCGAGCGGCGCAGCACGGCCTCCGCCTCGGGGCTGAGCCGCGTGTCGGAGAACGCGAAGAAGACGGGCGCCAGCGCGCACGAGGCCGCGGTCTCCGTCTGGGGTGACGGCGCCGAGTTGAGCCGGCGCGCCTCGGCGAGCAGCTCGTCCACCACCCGCGCGGCGGCGGCATCCGCGAGCGGTGTGTTCTCCACCGGCCCGTACTCGATGCCCAGCACCGCCTCCTGGGGCTGACCCGCGAGCAGGAAGGCCGGGCGCTGGTGCCACTGCACGGTGACGCCCTCGCGCTCGTAGCTGGTGGCGGAGATGCGCACCGTGTCGCCCGGCCGCGCGGACAGGGTGACGCGGCCCCGCATCACGAAACGGTAACCGTCCACGTACGAGAAGACGCGCGAGCGGCCCTCGTACACCACGCGCACGTCGAGCTGGCGCAGGCCCGGCGCGAGCGGATGCCGTGCGCCCGCCTGTGCCGACAGGGGAGCGCCGTCCAGCAGGTACTCCACCGAGCGCAGCTCGAAGCCACCCGCCGCCCCGAGCCGGTCCTCATGGCTCACCTCCAACCACGTCCCCGCCGGAGGCGTAGCCTCGGCGTGCGCGACGGAGGTCACGGTCAGGACGAGCAGGGCGACGAGGAACACGGAACGCATCACCGGAATGAAAGTGGGCCTCGGGGTCATACACAAGTGCCCTTCAGAGCGGCCCGGGACATACCCCTGGCGGAAGGAAAGGATATGCCATTGCCCCGACAGGGGTGAATGCACCGCGTCCCTGGATGAAGCCGAGGCGCTCCCGTGACACGGGGTTAGGCTGCCAGGACCATGACCGCGGAAGACGAAGCCAGCCCCCACGAGTGGTGCGATGGGATACGCCCCTACGCGCCGCTCTCGACGCTCAAGCCGCTCTCCGACGGAATCTGGTGGGTGGATGGGCCCGTCATGAGGATGAGCGTCGGCCCGGTCTCCCTGCCCTTTCCCACGCGCATGGCCATCATCCGCCTGCGCTCGGGCGGGTTGTGGGTCTGGTCCCCCACGGCGCCCACGCCGGAGCTGTTCGCGGAAGTCGACGCGCTCGGCCCCGTCGAGCACCTCGTCTCGCCGAACCGGTTTCACTACGCGGCCATCCCCGCGTGGAAGCAGCGCTACCCGCGCGCGACGGCGTGGGCCTCTCCGGGTGTTCGTGAGCGGGCACGCTCGCAGAATATCGACGTCGCGTTCGAGGCCGACCTCGGCGACACGCCGCCCCCCGCCTGGGCGCACGACCTCGACCAGCGCGTCTTCCGGGGCAGCCGATTCATGGAAGAAGTCGTGTTCTTCCACCGTGCGTCGTCGACGCTCATCGTCGCCGACCTGGTCATGGCGCTCGAACCGGACCGCGTCCGGCCCCGCCTGCGCTGGCTGCTCACGCTCGGCGGCACGATGTGGCCGGGACAGACACCGCGCGAGGTGCGGCTGACGTCCTGGGGACGGAAGGCCCAGGCACGCGCCAGCTCCCAGCACCTGCTCGAGTGGCGGCCGCGTCAGGTGCTTCTCGCACATGGCCGCTGCTACCTCGATGCCGCGACGGCCCGGCTTGAGCGCGCGTTCGCCTGGCTGCGCTGACACGTCAGGAGACGGCGAGTTCGCCCCTCCCAGGGACACCGTGACGCCAGGGGCACCTCCGGGTCTCTTCCCGGAGCCCAATCACAACCATCCCCGTCCATGGGCAGACATCCGCCCTGCGGCCGGTGCCTTCATCCCGCCGTGACAATGGACCGGCGTCACCAAGGGCCTCACCGCAAGTAAAGTCATCAACCCCGCCGAGCCCCCGGGTTCGTCTGCCCTGAAAGGTCCGCGGCGGAGCCCCCGCCCCCCTTCGCGAATGAGGTTCGCATGCACCGACAAAGATGGAAGTGGCTGCTCTGCATGGCCCTGGTCACCTGCGCCGCGGCGACCGGCTGTGCTCCCGAGGAGCGCCCGGACGCCTCCGGAGAGGTAGCGGACGTCCCCGCGGCTCCGCGAGACGCAAGCGCCCGGGCCCTCCCCTCCACCAGCTCTCCCATGCCCGCGCGCCTCGCGGCAGGGCAGGAGCACTCCCTGGCCATCCACCCGGATGGCACCGTCTGGGCCACGGGCTCCAACGTCTTCGGCCAGCTCGGCGATGGGACGACCACCGACAGGGCGAGCTTCACCCAGGTGCAAGGGCTGACGCAGGTGGTCGCGGTGGCGGCCGGCCTTTCACACTCGCTGGCGCTGCGGGCCGACGGCACCGTCTGGGCCTGGGGGGCCAATCATGCGGGCCAGCTGGGCGACGGCTCCGGCGTGGACAGCCTGGTGCCGGTGAAGGTCCCCGGTCTCAGTGGTGTCACCGTCATCGGCGCTGGCGCGGAGCACTCGCTGGCGGCGCTGGCCGACGGCACCGTGTGGACCTGGGGTGCCAACAACGAGGGCCAGCTGGGCAACGGCTCCACGGTGGGGCGTCTTGCCCCGGTGCGGATTGGCACGCTCGGCAACGTGGTGGCCCTGTCGGGAGGAAGCATGCACTCGCTGGCGTTGCGCGCCGACGGCCGGGTCCTGGCCTGGGGCGCCGGCGCGAGCGGGCAGCTCGGCAATGGCTCCACGGCCCGCCGTCTGGCACCGGCTCTCATTCCCAACCTGAGCAACGTGACGGCCATCGCCGCGGGTGACAGCCACTCGCTGGCGCTGCTGGCGGATGGCGGCCTGCGCGCCTGGGGCTACAACGCCTATGGCCAGCTGGGCGACGGTACCACCACCTCGCGCCTCTCGCCCGTCCCAGCACTCACCCAGAGTGGCATGGTGGCCATTGCCGCCGGGCTGAGCTCGTCGCTGGCCGTGCGCGCGGATGGCAGCGTCTGGGCCTGGGGCTCCAATGCCTTCGGTCAGCTCGGCGATGGGACACTGGTGGACCGCGCTTCGCCCGTGCAGGTCGCCGGAATCAGTCGAGCGCGGACGGTGGCCATGGGGAGCACGCACTCGCTGGCGCTGCGCGCCTCCGGCGTTGTCCATTCATGGGGTGGCAACTGGCTGGGGCAGCTCGGAAGCGGCACCACGACCGACCGCGCGACCGCGGCGTCGACGACGATGAACTCCGGTTGGGGCGCCATCGCCGCGGGAGGTTCCCACTCGCACATCCTGCGCGCGAACGGCAGGCTCTGGGCGGCGGGCGAGAACGGCAGCGGCCAGCTTGGAGATGGGACGACGAACGACCGACCGACTCCCGTGCAGCTCTCGAGCGTGCTCGATCTGGTGGACGTGGCCGCGTGGAACTCGCACTCACTCGCCCTGCGCGGCGATGGCACCGTGTGGGCCTGGGGCGACAACACCTACGGCCAACTGGGGGATGGCACCACGACCACCCGCCTCGCGCCGGTGCAGGTGAGTGGCCTCGGCAACATCGTCGCCGTGGCCACGGGCCGATACCACTCACTCGCCTTGCGCGGCGATGGCACCGTGTGGGCCTGGGGCGACAACGCCCACGGCCAACTGGGGGATGGCACCACGACCACCCGCCTCGCGCCGGTGCAGATGAGTGGCCTCGGCAACATCGTCGCCGTGGCCGCGGGAGACTTCCACTCATTCGCCCTTCGCGGAGATGGCACCGTGTGGGCCTGGGGCTACAACTGGGCCGGGCAACTGGGTGACGGCACCACGACCACCCGCCTCGCACCGGTACAGGTGAGCGGCTTGAGCAACGGGGTCGCCGTGGCCGCGGGCGAATCACACTCACTCATCCTGCGCTCCGATGGCACCGTGTGGGCCTGGGGTTACAACGTCTACGGCCAGCTAGGGGATGGCACCACGACCACCCGCCTCGCGCCGGTACAGGTGAGCGGCTTGGGCAACGTGGTCGCCTTGGCCGCGGGCTCCGCCCACTCGCTCGCCCTACGTGGCGATGGCACCGTCCTGGCCTGGGGCAACAACGGTTACGGCCAGTTGGGGAATGGCAATACGGTAGGCGGTATCACGCCGGTACAGGTGAATGGCCTGGGCAACGTGGTCGCCGTGGCCGCGGGCCACTACCACTCACTCGCCCTGCTCGCCGACGGCACCGTCCTGGCCTGGGGCCAGAACCAAAGTGGCCAGCTTGGCAATGGCAGCTCCGGC
The DNA here is from genome assembly GCF_012933655.1 of Pyxidicoccus fallax. Taxonomy (GTDB): domain Bacteria; phylum Myxococcota; class Myxococcia; order Myxococcales; family Myxococcaceae; genus Myxococcus; species Myxococcus fallax. The sequence continues at coordinate 16,754 of NZ_JABBJJ010000141.1, forward strand.
CAGCGCGTGACGCCGTACAAGCTGAGCAGCTTGACGAATGGGGACGCCGTAGCCGCGGGGTATTTCCACTCGCTCGCCGTGCGCGCCGACGGCTCGGTCTGGGCCTGGGGCTACAACGGGTCCGGGCAACTGGGGGATGGCACCACGACCACCCGCACCGCACCGGTGCAGGTGAGTGCCCTGAGCGACGTGGTCGCGGTGGCCGCGGGATACACGGACTCGTTCGCCGTGCGCGGTGATGGCACCGTGTGGGCCTGGGGAAGCAACCACTACGGCCAGTTGGGGGATGGCTCCACGACTCGCCGCACCGCACCAGTGCAGGTGAGTGGCCTTGGCAACGTGGTCACTGTGGCCGCGGGCCACTACCACTCACTCGCCCTTCGCGGCGACGGCACTGTGTGGGTCTGGGGCTACAACGAGTTCGGGCAACTGGGGGATGGCACCACGACCACCCGCCTCGCGCCGGTTCAGGTGAATGGCCTGAGCGACGTGGTCGCGGTGGCCGCGGGCGCATACCACTCACTCACCCTGCGCTCCGACGGCACCGTGTGGGCCTGGGGAAACAATGACGATGGCCAGCTGGGGGATGGCACCACGACCACCCGCCTCGCGCCGGTTCAGGTGAGCGGCCTGGGCAATGTGGTCGCGGTGGTCGCGGGCGACTACCACTCACTTGCCCTGCGTGGCGACGGCACCGCCTGGGCCTGGGGAAGCAACTGGAACGGACAGGTCGGCACTGGGTCTTGGGCCCCCCAACTCAACGCACCCGTCCAGGTACTGAGCTCGGTCCGAAACGTGGCGGCGGGCGGTTACGCCTCGTATGCGGTGCGTTCGGACGGAAGGCTCTGGGCCTGGGGTGCCAACAGTCACGGGCAGCTGGGTGACGGGAGCACGACCGAGCGGCCGCTGCCCGCGCAGGTTCCAGGGCAGACCTTCGTCGAGTCCGTCGCTGGTGGCAGCAGCCACGCGCTCATCCTGGGGACGGATGGCTTCATCTGGAGCACGGGGCTCAACGATTTCGGTCAGCTCGGCGACGGCAGGCCACCGCTGCACCAGCCCACGCCGGCCCAGCTCCTGGTGCCCTGACGTCGCCATCGGCGCCGCGCCGCTGCGAGAAGCCGAGCCCCGGGCTCCTCGCGGCGGCGTCGCGCCCCCTCGGACTACCGCTTCTCCTGCACTGACGGCTCCTGCTGCTGCGCCGCCGGGCTGGAGAGAATCGGCGGGCGGTCCTTGCCCTCCACCGCGCGCTGCAGCTCGATTTCCTGGAGCAGCATCGCGGGGGCGATGGTGGACACCGGCACGTTGCCGCTCTCCGCGCCGCAGAAGCCGTTGAAGATGCCCGGCTTCTGTCCGGACGCCATGATGCGGTTCACCGCCGACAGCGGCGTGCCGACGATTTCCACGCCGCGCACCAGCGACTCCTGCCCCGTCTTCACGTCCACGCGGTACACCATGCGCGGCACGCCCTTGAAGGCCTGGTAGCCGTAGTTGGACGTATTCGTATTGCCGCCGGTGATGTCGCGGATGATGAGCCCGTACGGCTTGCCCTGCCGCTTCGCCTCCGCGATGAGCATCTTCTTCAGCTCCGCGTCGCTCACCGCCTTGGTGCTCTCCACCAGCAGGTTCGCCATGCGCGCCACCGGCTTCAGCGTCCCCTGGCTGCGGCCGTGCCCGTTGGACTGGAGGAACCCTTCCACCGGCCGGCGCCCGAGCAGGTAGTTGCGCAGCACGCCCTTCTCCACCAGCGTCACCCGCTGCCCCTTCACGCCCTCCTCGTCGTACAGGTAATAGCCGTTGAGCGTCTCCCCGTTCATCGTCTTCATCGACGGGTCGTCGTGGATGGAGATGAACGACGGCAGCACCGGCCGGCCCACCTGGCCCTTGAACGTCTTGCCCTCGTTGTCGCCGTCCTGCCTGTCACCCTCCAGCCGGTGTCCCACCGCCTCGTGGAAGAGCACGCCGGAGGCCTCGGGCGCGAGGATGGCCGGGCCCGTGTACGGGTCGATGGCCGGCGCCGCGCGCAGCGCGAGCAGCTCCTCGATGACCTTCGCCGCCGCCTCGCGCACCTTCTCGTCCGTGGGCAGCCCCGCCTCCGTCGGCGAGTAGAAGTCCCGCGAGTCATCCAACAGCTGCCCGTCCGGCGCCCGCGTCACCGCGGAGACGTGCAGCCCGTAGATGACCTCTTCCGTGATGAGCCGCGTGCCCTCGGTGGACACGAACAGCCGCGTCACCTTGTCCGTGGTGACGCGCACCTCCGAGTCGAACAGCTCCGGGTGCGCGTTGAACAGGCCGGACACCTCGCGCGCCAGCTTCACCCAGCGCTCGCGGTTGAACGGGGCCGGCACGGGCGGCTGCACGTGCGTGCCGGGCTTCTCCTTGGAGAAGGACGGCGGGCGCTTCGGGTCCTCCACCGAGTAGACGTCCTCGCCCTTCTTCTTCAGGTACTGGAAGAGCGCGGACTTGTACTTCTCGTCCGTGACGAGCCACAGCGCGGTGCGCAGCGCCAGCGGCGAGTCATCCAGCGGCGCGTCCTTGCGGGCGATGTAGCTGGTGCCCTTGGTGGAGAAGCTGAACTCCAGGCCCTCCGGCACGGAGCTGTCGAACTCGTAGCTGCCCACCCGCACGTCGACGTACAGCTTCCGCTCGCGGTAGCCGTCGTCCATGAAGACGGCGCCATAGCGAGCGGCCACGGCCTGCTGCTCGTAGTCCTTGAGCTGGTAGCTCATGAAGTACGGCGGCTCGTGGCTCTGCATCTTCAGCTGCTTCTGGTTGCGTGCCAGCTCGGTCGCCATGGCGTCGAGCAGCTTCACGCGGGCGTCCGGAGCGGGCGCCGCCGCCATCAACACGGCCGAGGCCGCCAGCAGTGGGAGTACGGGACGGAAGAGGGTTCGCACCACCCCACTGTATCCAACCCCTGACGTAAAACGAGCAGGTCCTCGCCTCCGGACGCCCCTCCCGGCATCCAGAGACGAGGACCCTTGCCCGGAGGGTCGGTATCCGGGCAACTCCTCGCGACCGTGTCAGGCCCTCGTCAGGCCTTGGTCACCTTCTCGCGGCCCTTGCTGACGCCCTTGGTGGCGTTGCGCGTGTCGATGACGACCTGCGCATTGGCCACCACCGAGGCGTAGTCGATGTTGCTGTGGTCCGTGAGGATGAGCACCGCGTCGTACTGGCCGAGGGTGTTCACATCCAGCGGCACCGACTTCATCTCCATGTTGAAGCCGTGGCCCTTGTGCAGCTCGGGCACGTACGGGTCGTGGTACTCGAGCTCGGCGCCCTTCTCCTTCAGCAGCGTCATGATGCGCAGAGACGGGCTCTCGCGCATGTCGTCGATGTCCTTCTTGTAGGCTGCGCCGATGCAGAGGACCTTGGAGCCGTTCAGCGTCTTGCGCTGGTTGTTGAGGGCCTCCATGGTGCGCTGCACCACGTAGTACGGCATCTGCCAGTTCACCTCGCCGGCCAGCTCGATGAACTTGGTGTGGAACTCGTACTCGCGCGCCTTCCACGTCAGGTAGAACGGGTCGATGGGGATGCAGTGCCCACCGAGGCCCGGGCCCGGGAAGAAGGGCATGAAGCCGAAGGGCTTGGTGCTGGCGGCCTGGATGACCTCCCACACGTCCACGTTCATGCGGTCGCAGAGCATCTTCATCTCGTTGACCATGGCGATGTTGACGCAGCGGAAGATGTTCTCCAGCAGCTTGGCCAGCTCCGCCACGCGGGTGGAGGAGACGGGCACCACTTCCTTCAGCGCGCTGCCGTAGAGGGCGCAGGCCACCTCGGAGCACTCGGGCGAGTAGCCGCCGACAATCTTCGGAATCGTCTTGGTGTTGAAGCTCTTGTTGCCCGGATCCTCGCGCTCGGGGCTGAAGGCCAGGTGGAAGTCCACGCCCGCCTTGAGGCCGTTCTTCTCGAGCAGCGGCTTGAGCACCTCCTCGGTGGTGCCGGGGTACGTGGTGGACTCGAGGATGAAGAGCTGGCCGCGGCGCACGTGCGGCGCCAGGGCCTCACCCGTCTGGATGATGTAGCTCATGTCCGGCTCACGCGAGGCGGTGAGCGGCGTGGGCACGCAGATGATGACGCAGTCCATGTCCTTCGCCTTGGCGAAGTCCGTGGTGGCCTTCAGCTTGCCCGCCTTGCTCAGCTCCGCCAGCGGCGCGCTGGGGATGTGCTTGATGTAGCTCTCGCCCTTCTCGATCTTGTCGATCTTCCGCTTGTCGATGTCGAGCCCCATCACCGGGAAGCCCGCCTCCGCGAAAGCCATGCCCAGCGGAAGACCGACATAACCAAGCCCGACCACGCCCACCCTCGCGTCCCGCTTCTTGATGCGATCCAGCAGCGGGCTGCTCACCATCACCCTCATCGTCCTCACCTCTCCTGATGCGACGCGCTGTCAATGACAGTCACGCCCCGACCCGACCACTCACCTGAAGACCGACCACTCTCACCTGAAGACTACGACCCACCTCAGCCACACCGGAGGAGTCACCTGCCCCCGGAACTCCACCGCCAGCGACGGGACGACGCGCCCGTATCCCGGCGAGAACCGCGACGGCGCCAGCTTCAGCGCCAACCCCTTCTCCACCACCACCCACGCGAGCGGCGCCCCTGCCGGGCCCAGCTCCACCGCGAGCGGCTCGAACTCCACCGGCCCCTCCGCCACATGCGTGGCGCGTGCCAGCACCCGCGCGTCCGGCGTCACCAGCCGCGCCTCTTCGTCCGGCAGGTGGAAGCGGCCGACCACGTCGTGCCGCCCCATGCCGATGAACCTGTCGCGCCCCGCCAGCGCGCGCTCGTGCCGGTCCAACCGGAACGTGCGCTCGATGCCCACCGGCGCCGGCAACATGCGGTAGCCGTCGTGGCGGACCAGCAGCCTGTCCACGGTGCCTCCCGGAAGGAAGGCCACCACCCTCGCGCGAGCCTCTTCCGGCAGCGCGAAGAGCCGCGCGGGGTCCAGCGTGGACTGCTCCGCGCCATCCACCTGCACCGTGTTGTGCGCCGCCGTGCCGCGGAACCAGTTCCGCGTGGCCGGATCCCGCGTGTACGAGCCCGTGCCCGGATCCACGATGACGGGGCGCCCGTCGAGGTGGAGCTCGAAAGAAAGTTTGTCGTTGTGGCTGTGTCCCCCGACGCCGCCCTGCCCCTGCTTGCCCGCGCTGACAGTGATAACTGCTCCCGCGCCGCGCAAGATGTGGAAGCCACCTTCCGGAAAGCTCACCGACACGGGCGCCGGCGCGGCGGGAAGCGCGCGGAAGCGCTCCACGCCCGCGCGGCCCAAGAGCCACGCCGCCTCGTCGGGAAGCTCGCCACCGCCCAGGCCCGCGTCACCGAAGAGCGCCGCGCCCAGCCCCACGAGATAGCCGTGCTCGTTGTCCTCGCGCTCCCGCAGCGGGAAGACGCGGCCGGAGTCGTTGTCGCCAAGCTGCGGCGCCAGGCCCTGCTCGGAGCACCACGCGCGCACCGCGTGGAACATGCGGCGCAGCCGGGCGTCGTACGCGGCTCCCAGCGGCACGCCCGCCCCTCGCGCCACGAGGTACGCGAGGCCGAACAGCTCCACCGAGAGCCGGTGATAGGGAATGGAGCCCTCGAAGGACGTGCCCTCGACGTGGACCTGCGCCTCCATCTGCTCGCGCAGGCCGCCCACCGCGATGGCCACCTGCTGCGGCGCGCCCGGCAGCTCGGGGAACAGCAGGCCCACCACCAGCAGGCCCACGTAGTTGGAGACCAGGTGGTTGTTGGGCACCGCGCCCTTGTCCTCGAGGTGCGCCTCCACCCAGGCGGTGTGCTCGGCGAGCGCGCCCAGCACCGGCACCAGGAACTCGGGCCGCCGCACCTCGGGCGCGTCGGAGAACATCACCAGCGCCTGCGCGAGGTTCGCCGCGCGCAGGGCAATCTCCATGGGGCACGTCCAGTGGACGCCCATGCCCACGGGGTTGGCCTGCAGGAAGTCCAGCGTCTGCGTCACGAAGCCGGTGGCCAGCCGCGAGCGCTCCCCGGCGGACGTGGACACCCAGTAGCCCTGGCCCAGCGCCACCACGCTGTCGAGCCGGCCCATCACCCACGGGTACTTCGGGTCCTTCCCCGTCGAGTGCAGCGGCATCCGCTCCACCGGCTCCACCGGGTAGCGGTGGCCGCTGACAGGGTCCAGCGACCAGTCCACCGGCTGGCCCTCGCCGAAGGCCACGCGGGTGCCGAAGAGGTCCCACTCCTGACGGAGCGCGGTGTGGGCGCGGGCGAGTGCCCGCTCCCGGGCGCCCGGAATGGCCGCGAGCGCGTCGAGCACCGAGGGCCGATGAGAGACTTCACACCAGATGCGCGAGGAGCGTTGCCCGAGCGCGAGCTCCGCGAGCTCGTCGGCGCTCGTCGCGCCGAAGGCCTGGAGCAGCTGCACCTCGTCGGCGCGCTCGCGCCGGCGATACAGCGCCTGCCTGGCCACGCCCTGCACCCGCCGCACCGCGCTCCGCGCCAGTCCCCCTGGAGCAAGTCGAGCGATCGCCGCGTAGTAGTCGAGAGTCCCCATCCGTCCCTTCCGCCGCCCGTCGCGAAGGCTGTTAGCAAGCCGCTGGCCAGTGGGTACTCCCGAGGAGTTGAAGGGGTTTGCGCGATCACCCCACCCCGTACGACGGTAAAAATGGGGGAGGACGGGGGTACGGCGAGGGTAAAGGATTTCCGCCGTGATCCCTCTGGCTTCCCAGGCAGGGAAGCGTTGCGTCCCGGGCACACCATGCCCATACCTTGGCGCGTGCTGGCGGGTGCTTGGATTGGGCGGCGCGTCGAGGACGACCTCGATGCAAGGGTGGAGAAGGTGCTCGCGGCGGTGGCCGAACGGGCGCTGCGGTGTGGCACGCGCGCGGGGCTGGACGCCCTGGTGCGCGAGGCCCAGCGGCTGACCGGGGCCTCCGGGGCGGCTCTCTATGATGGGCGCACGTGCGTGGCGCATACGGGCCAGGGCGTGCCGGCGCGCACGGCGCGGCGCAACGCGCTGGTGGTGTGGCCGGAGCCCCTGGGCGCGTCGAACCAGGAGGTGCTTGCCCGGTTGGCTTCCTTTGGAGGGTCTCTGATGGCGGCGCATGCGCGAGAGGTGGAGGCGGGGGCACGGCAGGCGCGCCTGCTGGAGGCGAAGCAGCGGCTGGAGCGCATGGTGGCGCAGCAGGAGCGGCGGCGCTCGCGGGCGTCGCATGACCTGCGCACGCCGCTGATGGTGATGAAGGGCTACGTCGACATGATGATGAAGGGCACCGCGGGCGCGCTGACGGCGCCGATGCAGCGCTACCTGGACCGGATGCAGCGGGTGGCCAACGACCAGGGTGCCCTCATCGAGCGCCGCCTGGGGCGCATGGTGGACGAGGGCGTGGAGGACCTGCGTCCCCTGCTGCGGAGCGCCTTCCTGCCGGCGGCGCGGAATGGCCGGGTGCCGGACGTGACGATGACGCTGCCGAACCGGCCCGTGGCCGTGCGCGGCTCGCGTGAATCCATCGAGCTGATGGTGCGCACGCTCGCGCGCGCGGTGCTGGACCGGGGCACGGCGATTGTCGTGCGCGTGGAGCCGGCGGAAGACCTCGGCATGTGGCGGCTGCGCGTGGACGCGCGCGGAGGCAAGGCGCTGCCGGAGAAGACGCAGTCGGTGCTGCGGCACCTCGCCCAGCGGCTCAAGGGCGGGCTGTCACTGCCCACGGACGAGAGCAGCGGGCTGGTGGTGCACCTGCCCGCCGATGACACCGTGCCCGTGTCGGTGGAGCAGCACGACGGGTAGCCGGCTGCCCGGCGCGGGACTCGGGCACGTCCTGCGCCCGTGCGCCAACACGCGTGGGCGGCAGGAGGCGCGCGTAACGTGCGGCGCGCCTCCCAGCCTCAGGACGCCGGCAGCAGCTGTCGCACCAGCTCCAGCAGCTTGCCGCGCTCCACCTCGCGCTTGACGAGGTAGCCGTCCGCGCCCGCCTCCAGGCCCGCGGCCCGGTCCTCCGGGCTGTCGAGCGAGGTGACGAGGATGATGGGCGTGCGGTTGAGCGTCGGGTGCGCCTTGATGCGCCGGGCCAGTCCCACGCCGTCGAGCCGGGGCATCTGCCAGTCGCTGACCACGAGCTGGCACGACGAGCGCTCCAGCACGCCCCACGCCTCCTCGCCATCCGCCGCCGTCACCACCGGGTAGCCTGCGATTTCCAGCAGCGACTTCATGGCGAAGCGCGTGGTGAGCGCGTCGTCGCAGACCAGGATGCGCGGCCGCGCGGCCCGCGTGCCCACCGAGCGCGTCTCCGGCCGCGCCGCCCGCACCAGCTCCGTCGCGTTGAGCACCGGCACCACGCGGCCGTCGTCCAGCACCGCCGCGCCGGCCAGGTGCCGCACACCCGCCACGTGCCGTCCCAGCGAGCGGACGACAATCTCCTGCTGCCCCACCACCTCGTCGATGGCGAACACCACCCGCTCGTCGCCCACGGTCAGCAGCGCCGCGTTCTGCAGCTTCCCCGAGTCCAGCGCCAGGGGCAGCCGCGGCAGGCCGATGGCCTCCGCGAGCGACAGGAACGTGAGCTGCTCCCCGTCCACCCGCGCCACCACCCGGCCCGCCACCGTGCCCACGTCGTCCGGCGCCAGCCGCAGCACCCGATTCACGCTGTCGGACGGAATGGCGGACACCGTCGTGCCCGTGCGCACCAGCAGGCCCAGCGCGGCGGCCAGCGTCAGCGGCAGGTCCACCGTGAAGCGCGTGCCCTGCCCCGGCGTGTAGTCCACGTCCACCGAGCCCTGCAGCCGCTGCGCCGTGGCCTGCACCACGTCCAGGCCCACGCCCCGTCCCGACGTGGCCGTCACCTGGTCGCGCGTGGAGAAGCCGGGCTGGAACACCAGCCGCGCCGCCTGCGCGTCCGACAGCTTCGCCGCCGCGTCCGCCGTCAACAGGCCGCGCTTCACCGCGGTGGCCCGCACCCGCTCCGGGGACAGGCCGCCACCGTCGTCCTCCACCACCACCGCGATGCGCGTGCCGCGAGGCACCACCCGCACCGACAGCTTCCCCAGCTCCGGCTTGCCCGCCGAGCGCCGCTCCGCCGTGGACTCGATGCCGTGGTCGATGGCGTTGCGCACCAGGTGCAGCAGCGGGTCCTTCAGCGCGTCGAGGATGCGCCGGTCCAGCCGCACGTCCCCACCGGCCAGCTCCAGCGTCACGTCCTTGTTCAGCCGCGCGGACACCTCGCGCACCGTGCGCCGCAGCGGCTCCAGCACCTGCGAGGCCGGCACCATGCGCAAATCACGCAGGTCATCCCGCGCCACCTGCGCCACCAGCGACAGCTGCTCGCCGTCGCGGTGCGACTCACGCGCCAGCTCCAGGAGCCGCTTCTGCAGGGCCCGCATCTGCGTCACGCCCGCGCGCAGCGGCTCCAGCGCCGGCCCGCCGCCCGCCAGCACGAGCTGCGACGACGCGCGCTCCAGGTTCAGCAGCACCTCGTGCATGCCGTCCATCAGCGCCCGGTGCGCGTCGCCCCGCCGCGTCTGCTGCGCCCGGCCCGACAGGAGCAGCTCCACCTGCAGGGCCAGCGACTCCAGCGTCTTCACCGACACGCGCACCGTGCGGTCCGCCGCGCCCCGCGACTCCTGCGAGGCCCCGGGCATCGTCTGCACGCCCGAGCCCTCCGCCGAGCTCGCCGGCGGCACGGAGCGCAGCGCCTCCACCGCGCGCTCCACCGCGCCCGCCCCGCCCGAGGACTCCAGCGCGGACCGCAGGTCCACCAGCGTGCCCGCCACGTCGGACGCGGCCAGCCCCGCGGCGTCGCCGCCCGGCTCCATGCGCGTGAAGCCCAGCGCCGCCGCTTCCGCCAGCGAGGCCACCTTCTCCGCCCCCGCCGACTCGGCCGCCTGCCTCAGCGCCCGCGCCCGCTCCACCGCGGTGCGCACCACCGCCGCCCGGTCCGGCACGTCCGGCGAGCACAGCGCGCCCAGCGCGGCCTCCAGCGACTCCAGCGTGTCCAGTCCCTTCGAGACGGCGCCGCTCGCGCCGCCCGCGGGAGCACTCACCGCGCCCTCGCGCCCCAGCGCCGACAGGAGCGCGCCCAGCCCCTCCACCGCGGGCGACTGGCCCGCGTCGCCGCGCGCCATCGCGTTCTCGATGGCGGACAGGCCGCGCAGCATGGACTCCACCACCGCGCGGGGCAGCCGGTCCTCCGGCTGGAAGTGGGCCAGCCCGTCCTCGATGGCGTGCACCACCTGCTCGATGTCGTCCAGCCCCAGGCTCGCCGCGGAGCCCTTGAGGCTGTGCACCAGGCGCTTGAGCGACGGGAGCAGGTCCGGCTCACGCTCCTGCACGGGGCCCTCGAGCCCCAGCACCTTCGACCCGATGGCCTGGATCTGCTCACGCGTCTCCGCGGAGAACACCGGCCAGATGCTGCGCAAGAGCTGTGCGTCCATGGCCCTTCCCTATTCCTGCCCCTGGGGCGCGGCGGAGGGGCCTCCGAGCTGCTCCAGGTCCAACACCGTCAACCGGTCCGGCGTCAGGAACAGGAAGGGGCCCGGCGGCGGCTGCGACAGCTCCACCCTGGGCAGCTCCTTGCGTCCCTCCACGGCTTCCGCCGCCAGCCCGAAGCACTCCTCGCCCTGCTCCACCACCACGACCTTCCCCAGGTCCGACATGCCGCCGCCCTCCAGCCCCAACAGCTGGCGGAGGTCCAGCACCGGCACCACCCGCGAGCGGCTCACCAGCGCGCCCAGCACGTGCCGCGGCGCCCCCGGCAGCGACGCGAGCCCCCGCGCCTCCATCACGTGGTCCACCGTCTCGATGCGCACCGCGTAGCGCTCGCCGCCCACCTGGAAGGCCAGCACCGACAGCACCTCCTGGCGTTCCTCGTGGCGCGACTCGGCCAGCGCCCTGGCGCGCGCGCCCAGCACCTCGCGCCGCTTGTCGGTGCTCACCTGCCGCGTGCCGTCGAGCAGGGCATGCGCGTCGTCGAGCTGCTTGCGCAGCGCGGTGTAGTCAATCTTCGCGTCGTCGCCGGACATGCGCTCAGTACCGGGTGGCGGGCAGCTTCAGGATGTCGCGCACCTTCGAGCGCAGATCATCCACGGACACCGGCTTGTTGAGGAACGCGCTCGCGCCTACCAGCTTGCCCTTCTGCCGGCTGGCCTCGTCCTTCAGGGAGGTGAGCATCATGAAGGGCGTGTGGTGCAGGTTCGGGTCGGCCCGCACCGCAGCGCACAGCGCGAAGCCGTCCATCTCCGGCATCTGCACGTCGGAGATGATGAGGTCCGGCTTCAGGTCCCTCGCCTTGGTGAGCCCCAGCGCGCCATTGGGCGCGTCGAAGAACTCCAGGCCCCATCCCATCAGGTACACCTGGAGCAGGTTGGTGATGGTCTTCGTGTCCTCGACGATGAGCACCTTCATGGCTCGCCGTCCTGCCGCCACCGTTGCGTTCATAGCTGGTACCTACCCACCAGATCCGAGAACCGCTTGGAAAGGTTCGTGAGGTTTCCGGCCACCTGTTCGATGCGCCGGGTCTGTTCGACGGAGTCTCCCATGGCGGAGGTCAGCTCTCCCATGGCCGCGGCAATCTGCTCCACGCCAATCGTCTGTTGACGGGTATTGCCCGCAATCTGACGGGCCGCGCCGGACGAGTCGCGGATGACCTCCGACAGGCCGAGGATGGCGTTGCCCGCGCCGCGCGCCAGCTCCATGGCCGCCTGCGCGCGCCGGCTGCCCTCCTCGGTGGCGCTGACGGCCGCCCGGGTGCCCTTCTGCACTTCACCCAGCAGGCCGCGCACCTGGTCCGCGGCGATGCGGGACTGCTCCGCCAGCGTGCGCATCTCCGTGGCCACCACCGCGAAGCCGCGGCCGTGCTCGCCCGCCTTCGCCGCCTCGATGGAGGCGTTGAGCGCCAGCAGGTTGGACTGCTCGGCCACGTCCTTCACCGTGCTGATGATGTCCCCAATCTGCAGGGTGCGCTCGTTGAGGTCCGTAATCGCCAGGGCGATGGCCTTCACCTGCTCGCCCAGCTTCTCCATGCCGGAGACGCTCTCGGCCACCACCTTCTGGCCCTCCGTGCTGAGCGCCTCGGACTTCTGCGTCTGGGAGATGACCGAGTCCGCGTAGGCCGTGGCCTGCTTGGACGTCTGGGCAATCTCCGCCACCGTGGTGCTCGTCTCGTTGATGGCGGACGCCTGCTGGTGCGCCATGGCGGACTGCTGCGTGGAGGTGGCCAGCACGCCCGCCGCCTCGCGCTCCATCTCCGCCGCCGCGCCTCGCAAATCCTGGAGCAGGTGCGTGAGCGCGTCCGCCATGGCCGCGAAGCTGCGCGCCACGTCGCCAATCTCGTCCCGGCCCTGGGTGTCGATCTGCTGGCGCAGGTTCCCCGAGGCGATGCCCGCCGCCGCGCTCGCCAGCCGCTCCAGCGGGACGACGATGAACCCCGAAATCAGCCACGAGCCGAAGAGGCAGGCGGCGAGGATGAAGATGCCGAGCACCACCGTGAAGCGCGTGGTGCCGCGCAGCGCCTCCGCCAGGGCCGCCTCGTCGAGCGCCACCTGCACCGTGCCCAGCCGCTGGGGCGCGCTGTCCTGCGCGGTGCCGGGCGCGAAGATGGGCGTCGCGGTCTCCACCACGCCCAGCCCCTGGTGCGTGAAGCGGCGGTCCACGGCCACGTCGCTGTCGGGCGCGGGCCGGTCCTGGCCGGCGAAGCGCTCCGAGGCGACCTCGGCCACGAGCTCGCCCTGCGCGTCGCGCACCAGCACGTAGGCCACGTCCGGCACGTGGCGCAGCACCCCGTGCGCCGACGCCTGGAGCCGCCCCGGCTCCGCCTTCGCGGCCAGCATGGGCGCCAGCGTCTGCGACAGCTCGCCGCTCACCGAGCGCGCCCGGCGCGACAGGTCATCGCGCTGCGCGCTGCCCGTCTGCACCCAGAACGCGAGGATGAGGATGCCGGCCACCAGCACGCCCGTGACGCCCGTGACGGCCAGTACCTTGGTCCGCAGGCTGAGCCTGCCCACCGCGGCCTGTCCCGCCCGTGTCAGCTTGGTCCCCTTGACTTCCACGTTGCCTCCCACCTGGTCGGGCCGCGAGCCGCTCAGCGCGCGCCCTGCCATCCGGCCTGCGACCTCGGCGCCAGGGCCTGCCGCAGGCCTCCGGCGGTCATCGTCTCCACCCCACGCAGCGGGTGCTCATCATCCAGCCCGTCCAGCGCGCGCAGCGCGTTCTGCCGCGCCCGCTCCGCGTCCTCGCGCCGGTCCATCCGCCCGTAGAGCGCCACCAGCGTGGCATGCCCCAGCGCCAGTTGCGGCTCCAGGTACAGCGCCTTGCGCACCGCCTCCACCGCCCCGTTCAAGTCTCCCCGCCCCTCGGCCACCATCGCCAGCAGCAGGTACGCCTCCGGCACCAGTCCCTTGGCCGCCTCGCGCGCCAGCGCCTCCGCCTCCTCGAAGCGGCCGGCGCGCGCCGCGTCCAGCGCCCGTTGCAGCGGCGCGGGCGCGGCCTCGGTGGGCGCGGGCGGAAGCTGGGGCCGCGCCGGGGGCGGGGCCACCGTCACCGCCGGCATGGGAGCCGGAGGCGTCTGGACGCGGGCGAAGGGCCTGGACGGCGTGGGACGGGGGCGCTCCACGGCGCGGGCGGGCGCCGGG
>NZ_JABBJJ010000142.1 GCF_012933655.1 Pyxidicoccus fallax
GTCAGCGGCCCCCGTCCCGCCGCGAGCGGGAGCGTGCCTCGCGTGGAGGCCCGGCCTCCGGTTCCTCCGCCGCCTCCTCCGGATGCCCTGCCCGAGCTGCCCGAGCTGGACCTGGGCGAGCGCACCGAGGTCCTCTCGCTGAAGGCGGGTCTGGCTCCGGAGCCGCCGACACCCGCGCCGCAGCCGCGGCCGTCGCAGCCGGCCCTGGCGCCGCCGCCGCGCGCCTCGCAGCCGGCCATGGCGCCGCCGCCGCGCGCTTCCACCACCGGCGTGCCGGCGCAGGGCACGCATGCCCGGGCTCCCGCGCCCACGCGGCCTTCCGTCGCCGTGCCCGCCGTTCCGGAGCTTCGCGCGGTGCAGCCGCCGGCCGCGCGTCCTCCCGCGAAGGAGGCCGACGCGCCCGCGACGGGTGGCGGAGGAAAGTGGAAGTGGCTCGCGCTGGGAGGTGGCGGAGTGCTGGTGCTGGCCGTGGTGGCGCTGGTGATGCTGCGGGGCCCCGGCTCCGCCTTCGTCAACGTGGAGCCGGGCGAGCACGTCTACGTGGGTGGCGTGCGCATGGAAGAGGGCTCGGCGCCGCTCGACTCGCTGAACGGGCCGCTGCTCATCTCCACGGCGGTGGACGGGAAGCTGCGGCGGTTCGGGACGACGCGGCAGCGGGACGGCATCGACGTGCGCACGCTGGCGACGGCCGCTCCGCAGCCCGGGACGAAGGGGCTGCTGAGCGTGACGGGCAGCGCTCCGGGCTGCCAGGTGCAGGTGGGCGGGGCGATGCTGCCGGGCGTGACGCCCCTGGCGAAGACGCCCATCGACGCCGGCCGGGAGCTGGAAGTGCTGGTGAACTGCCAGGGCAGCGTCGACAGGCTGTGGGTGATGGCCGTGCCGGGGCAGGAAATCGAGGTCGCCGCACGGTAGCAGTGGTGGAGCGGCACACCTCCGGGCGCCGCGCGCGCCCCAGGACGAAGGGTGCGTGACCCATGAAGGGCTGGACCCTGTTCCCACACCTCGTGGTGCGCACCACGGGCTTCCCCTTCGACTGGCTGGAGCGCCTGGGGTGCCCGGAGGCGGCGGCGGGGGCTCGGCGGCTGGCGGAGGAGCAGCGCGCCCTGGAGGCGCTGCGTGCCGAGGGCCCCCGGGTGAGGCGCCCACCGCGCGCGGTGCTCGCGGCGCTGAAGGCCGGGCGCCCGGTGGACACCGAGGGGCTCGAATCGCCAGAGGTGTTCGCCGCGTGGAACGCGAGGGCTCGCGCGGTCCGCGAGGCGGAGGACGCCTTCGAGGCGGCGCTGGAGCGCGAGTACGCGGACGTGGAGAAGGCCTTGGTGGCGCTGCGCCGGGAGCCGCGCTTCCTGGAGGCGGTGGCCAGCTCCAGCCCGCCCGTGGCGAAGGACCTGCTGGAGGGGCGTGACGGCGCGCGGCTGCGGCGGCAGGTGGCCAGCTACCTGCAGCGGCTGTGCGCGAAGAACGAGACGATGGGCTTCTTCGGCCCCATCAACTACGGCCGCGCGGACGCGGAGGCGCCCACGGGGGTGTCGCTGCGCTGGTCCGGGCCGGAGGTGCTCGTGGGGCGCAACACCTTCGCGGCCTCGTGGCTGGTGCAGGGGCTGGTGCGCGCCATCGCCTTCGACCCGGAGATGGCCGCGTGGCTGGTGCTGCGGCGCAAGGCCTTCTCGGAGGTGCCCGCGCGCAAGGCCGCGCCCCCGCCGGAGAGCACGGAGGAGTTGCTGCCCCGGCTGGTGGAGCTGGCGGACGGGACGCGGACGCTGGCGGGACTGGCGTCGGCGCTGGGCGTGGCGCCGGGCATGGCGCGCGAGGCGGCGCGGCTGGCCTGCGACAAGGGACTGCTGACGCACCAGCTCGAGGTGCCCGCCGCCGTGCACCACCCGCTGGACGACCTGGCCGAGCGCGTGGCGGGAGTGCCCTGTGCGGCGGCGCGCCGCCACGTGGAGGGCTTGAGCGCGCTGCTGGCGCTGATGGCCCGGTACGGCGCGGCGGACGCGGCGGGGAAGATGGCGCTGCAGGGCGCTTTCGCGGAGCGGGCGCGAGCGCTCTGGGGCGTGGCGCCGCCGTCCGAGCGCGCCTCGGCGTCCGAGTCTCACAACTTCTACCAGGACCGGCTGCCGCTCCGGGAGGAGTGCGGAGGAGACCTGCGCGTGGAGGTCGGCGGCGAGCGCGCGCGAGAGCTGGTGACGCGGCTGGAGCCCGCGCTGGCGTGGATGGGCGAGGCGGCACGGCGCACGCGCGAGGCGGCCCGGGCCACGGTGGCGGGGCTGGTGGGGACGCGCACGGTGCCCTTCTGGAAGGTGGTGGCCGCGTACGCGGATCGGCCGGTGCCGTCGGACACGTCGGTGGCGGAGGCGCTCGCGAGAGGCATTCCGGACGCGGCGGCGCGAAGCGTGGAGCTGGGAGGCGTGGCGACGCCTCCGGTGGTGGAGGACGCGCGGGCGTTGCCGCTCGTGACGTCGGTGGACCTGCTGGTGGGCGCGCGCGACGTGGAGGCGTGGAGCCGGGGCGACTACGAGCTGGTCATGGGCGACGTGCACGACACGGCGCTGGTGTGGGGCTGGGCGCTCCAGTTCCACGAGGCGCGGGGCAGGGTGGAGAGCGCGATGGTGCGGGCGCTGGGCGCGCTGCCTCGGCCCACGCCGCTGGTGACGGTGCTGGCGTCGCGGCGCACGGGCCTGCTGCCGTCGGAGTTCCCGGGCCCGGTGGTGGAGCTGGGGGGGGTGAGCGCGCGGGCCTCCGGGTGGCGGCTGCCGCTGGACGACCTGTTCGTGGAGAGTGACGGGAAGAGCGCGCGGCTGGTGTCGAAGCGGCTGGGCTCGGAGGTGTGCCTCTACAACGGCGAGCTGGAGAGCCTGGTGCACACCGCGTTCGCGCTGCCGCGCATCCGCCCGCTGCGTGTGTCGCTGGGAGCGCATACGCCCCGACTGACGCTGGGGGGCGTGGTGGTGCAGCGCGAGCAGTGGCGGCTGGGCCCGGAGGAGCGGAAGGCGTTGCTCGCGTGCCGGGACGACAAGGCGCGGCTGCGCGCGGCGGTGGACCTGTGGGCGGCGCGCGGAATGCCCGACTGCGTCTTCGCGAAGTTCAAGGACGAGCGGAAGCCCGTGCTGGTGGACGTGCGCAGCCCGCCGCTGCTGCGCGTCTTCCTCAACCTGCTGGAGCAGAAGGAGGACGTCGTCCTCTCGGAGATGCGCCCCGCGCCGGACCAGCTGTGGCTCCGGGCGCCGGGAGGCCGCCACACGGTGGAGCTGCGGTGCACGCTGCTGTGGGGCGCACCGGCGCCGGGCTCCGCGCCGGAGGACGGGGAATGAGCCGACAGGAGTCATCGCGCCCGGGCCCCGCGAACGGCGCGGCGGGAGGCGGTCGAGGTCGGCAGCCATGCCCCGCGCTCATCCCCGTGGCGCGTGAGCCTTCCCGGGAGGTCCGTGGATGAAGCTGCTGGTGCTGCCACCGCACCGCGACGTGACGCTCGTGCCGGATGCGCCCGAGGGCTGGCACGTCATGGACGTGGCCCGGGACTTCTGCCACCGCGTCCTCTCCGACGCGGCGCTGACGGAGGCCACCGACGCGCGAGCGACCGCTCCCGCCACGGCGCAGTCGATGCGCGAGCTGCTCCTCCTGCGCGCGGCTCGCGGCCTGTCCTCGCGCGAGGACCTCGGCGTGCACACGCGACTGCGAGCCATCGGCGCCGTGCTGACGGCCCTCTCCGGACCTCCGAGCGGAGTCCGCCTCCGGCTCGACGACCTGGAGCTGGAGGACGGCACCACCGAGCGGAGCGCGGACGTGCTGCGCGCGGTGGGGCAGCCCGCGCCGTACACGGAGGACCTGGCCCGGGCCGCCGAGCGCTTCACGGAGGCCGAGCGCGTGCGCCTCTGGCTGGAGCGGGACCAGCAGCTCCCGGCGGCGGCGTGGCTCGCCCGGGCCTGTCCTCCCGAGGTGCCCCTGGAGGTCGCCGGCCCCTTCGCGACGGCACACCGGAAGATTCTGGCCCGGATGCCCATGTTCCAGCGCGCGGAGTTCATCGACGATGCCGCGCCCCTGCGCTGGCGCGTGGCTCCGATACCGGGCGGCCCCGCGCTGGAGCCCCTCGTCTGGATTCCCGACGCACAACACCTGCTCGTGGGGCCGCCGCGCTCCCTCGATGAAGGGGAGCTCCTGCCAGGCGACGAGCCCCAGCCCCTCGACGTTCGGCAGCTCACCACGAAGCATGCGCTCGGAACCCGCACGCCGGAGGCTGTGCGGACCTTCACGGGTGGCGCGCCCTGGGGCGGTCACGTGGCGCTCCCGTCGCTCGCGTACGCGGACGCCCTGCTGGAGAGCGGCTGCCGAGTGGCGGTGGTGGGCCTCTGCGCCGTGGGAGGAGGCTTCGTGCTGGACTCCGACGGAAGCCGCATGAACCAGGCATCCCTGGCACGCGGAGCCCGGCGTCTGCGGGACGCGGGCGTCCGCCTCGTCGCGGAATGGTGGGTGGGCGCGCCACGCGTGGGCGAAGAGTCACTGGACGCCACGCTGGCGGCGCTCGACGCGGAGCCCCTGTTCGACCACATCGCCGGAGTGCGCCCGTTCCACCTGCCCAAGGAACACCGGACCGTCGACAGCCCCCTCGGGTGGCGCTCGACACGGCTGAGCGGCTCGCAGCCCGCGGACCGGGACCTCGCCCGGAGCCTGTCCTTCGACGAGCCAGGCACCATCCCCGCGTCCCGCCTTCCCGAAGTGCTCACGTCCCTCGCGAGCCGGCTGATGCGGCGAGCCCCGTTGAACCCTGGACGCGTGGCGGCCGCCAGCGTCCAGGGCCCCACGTATCGACCGCCTCCCACAGAGCCCACCGAGGAGCCCGCCGCCCCCGCCATGAGCCACCGCATCCACCTCGATGAAGACTGCGCGCTGGTGCAGCTCCCGGCCTCGCTGGACGGGGCGCCGAAGCCCACGTGGTACGCGGCGAACCTGCGCACCGGCGCCGTGCTCGCGATGGACGCGCGCCTCGCGCCGAAGCTGTCCGGGCTGACGCGGCCCGCGTCCGTGGCGGACGTCCTGGGCACCGTGCCGGAGGCCCAGCGAGCCAGGCTGGTGGACACGCTGGTGGCGAAGTCCGTCCTGACGAAGGTGCACGAATGAGCGAGACCTGGACGCTGGGCGAGGTGTTCGTGCTGCGCCACGCGGGCTTCCCGTTCGACTGGCTGGAGTCGCTTGGCCTGTCGGCGGAGCTGCTGGAAGAGACCACCCGGCTGCTGGAGGACGAGGACGCGCTGCTCGCGGCGGTGCGCACCGAGGGCGTCGATGCCGATGCCTTCCAGGAGGCCCTCGCCCGGGGCCGCGAGCCCGTGCTCAAGCCACGCCACGGGCCCGAAGTCCGGGACGCGCTGGCCCGCTACCAGTCACGTCGCGCCGCGCTCCAGGCCCGCTACACCGGGGAGCGTCAGGCCCTGCGCCCGCGCCTGCGCGAGCGGGCCGCGGACCCGGCCATCCAGGAGGCGGTGTTCCTCTCCAGCCCGGCCATGTTCGACAACGTCTGGACGCGCTACCTGCGAGGCGGCGAGCGGCCGGACACCTCCGACGCGCGCCGGGTGGAGCGGCAGGTCTACACGTACCTGCAGCGCTTCTGCGCGAAGAACGAGACGACGAGCTTCTTCGGCCCCATCTCCTACGGAGAGCGCACCACCCAGGACGAATACGACGTGCGCACGGTGCCGAGCGGCAACACGCGGCGGCGGACGTTCTTCTCCTTCTGGGCGGTGACGGAGCTGGCCCGCGCGGTGGGCCGCGAGCGCGGACTGCGCGCGCACCTGCCGCTGCGCCTCAATCCACTCTTCACGGTGACGCCGGGCCGGGCCGCCTGCGAGCCGCTGAAGTTGGACGTGTCCCTGTCCCCGCAGGCCGAAGCGCTCCTCTCCGTGCTGCGCCAGCACCCGACGCCCGTGGAGGCGGCGAGGGTGCTCGGTGTGGCGGTGGAGGACGTGGAGCGGCAGGCGCTGCCGCTGGTGAAGACGGCGCTGCTGCTGTGGGGCCTGCCCTTCCGGCCCAACGACTTCGGCACCTTCGAGAGCGTGCGCGACGCGGTGGCGGCACTGCCGGAGTCCGAGGCCCGGGGCCGCTGGCTGGAGCGGCTCGACGCGCTCGCGCGCCTGCGCGCCGACTTCGAGACGGCGGACCTCGCGCGCCGCCGCGAATTGCTGCCGCGCATGGAGGCGGCCTTCACGGAGGCCACCGGCAAGCCGGCGCGGCGCGGGGAAGGGCAGGTGTACGCGGACCGGCTCATCCTCTACGAGGAGGCCAGCTCGCCGTTCCGCCTGCGCTTCGGCGCGCGCTTCACCGCGGAGCTGGAGGCCGCGCTCACGGGCGCGCTCGATCTGTCCGCCGCCTACGGCGAGAAGGTACAGCGCGGCTTCCGCGAGCAGGTGCGCGACGCGCTGGGCCCGGACGCGCGGGCCATGGACCTCCTGGAGTACGCGGTGCGGCTGCGGCCGGACACCGTGTCGGGGAGCCGCTTCTCGCCCGTGCCGCCCGTGCTGCTCGACGAGGACGGGGCCCGCGCCCGGACGCTGCCGGTGGACTTCCTGGGCACGTCCACGCCGGGAGGCCGGTACGCGCTTCCCGACGTGTGCCTCGCGGCGAAGCCGGACGGCGGCTTCGAGGTGATGCTGGCGCGCGTCCACCACCACCTGCTGCTGTGGAGCTGGCTGAGCGCCTTCCAGCCGGAGCGCGAGCGCTACGCCTCGGTGGCCTCGCGCTGGCTGGACGCGGACCCGGCCGCGCGGGGCCTGGTGGGCCTGTCCATCCGCCGGCGCAACAAGGGCTTCTACGTCTTCCCCGGGCGGCGGCTGGTGTACTCGGTGTCGGACGTGCTGGACGTGGAGGAGGGCGCGCTGACGCCGGCCGACGTGCGGGTGGAGCCCACGCCGGAGGGGCCTCGGCTGGTGGACGGAAAGGGCCAGGCGCTGAGCCTCTACCTCCCGCTGGATGACTTCTCCTCGTACCCGCCCTTCGCCGCGCTGGCGCACCCGCAGGTGCTGCATGCGCCGCTGCGCACCAAGGGCCGCCACCTGCCCCGGCTGAGCGTGGGCGGCGCGGTGTACCAGCGCGAGCGGTGGGACGTGCCCGCCTCGCGCCTGGCGGGGCCCTCGGGCTTCGACCTCTTCCTCGCCGTCCAGCGCGAGCGGCGCGCGGGAGGCTGGCCCCGCTTCGTGTTCATGCGCAGCTCGAAGGAGCGCAAGCCGTACCTCATCGACACGGCGAGCCCCTTCGCCCTGGACCTGCTGTCCCATCTGGCGCGCGAGGCGGAGCGCCTCTCGGTGGAGGAGATGTATCCGGCCCCGGAGCAGCTCTGGCTGAAGGACGCGCGCGGCCGCTACACCTGCGAGCTGCGAATGCAGTTCACCCGCTGGAGCAACGGAACCCCCGTGCCCGTCACCCAGGGGCTGGGGTAGGATGCCGCATCCCGTATCTGGAGAGACACCCATGGCCGGAGAGAACGAGGCGGTCCCGCAGCCGCGGAAGCTGAAGAAGCCGGTGGAGGAGATCCGCGCGGAGCTGATGGCGGACCCGGATGTGAAGGAGCAGGCCCGGATGCTGCAGATCGACGTGGCGGACTACGTCGCGAAGATCATCGACTATGCCCAGCACCCGGAGAAGCCGCCCCAGCTGACCATCACCCCCGACGAGGAGCTCAAGGCCAAATACCCTGGCACGCCCACCGTCGAGGAACTCCAGACGTACCTGCAGGACGTCATCGACGGCAAGGTGATGCTCAACCGCGCCCAGCAGCTCGATGGCTTCGAGAAGGACCCGGACGCGCGCTTCAAGTCGGCGCTCGCGTCGGATCAGGCCCACAAGGGCGCGCCCGAGACCCGCAAGGGCCCGTCCCCCACCGACCTCCAGGCGGATCAGAAGAAGTCGCCCCCCAAGGGCAGCTGAAGCCCGCCACGGGGGACGGAAATCCGGTGTATTTTTCCCGTCCCCCTCAGCGCCCAAACACCTGAGTTCCTTGGGGTTTTCAGCGGCGTCGCCGATTTTTTTCGGCTCACACGGAACAAATAAGCCGCGCGTACGAGAATTCCTTCAAGAAGAACACAGGCTGGGCCGCACACGGCGGCCCCCCAACAAAGGATCAGACCATGGGTGGCATCGGCAAGGCTCTCGGCAAGGTGATGGACGTCGTCAAGCCGTTCGTTTCGGCCGTCAACCCGCTCCTCGGCGCGGCGATGGGCTTCGCCAGCGGCCTGATGCAGGGCAAGAACCCGCTGCAGGCCCTGCTGGGCGCCGCCACGGACCTCATCCCCGGCGGCAACATGTTCGGGAACGTCCTGGGCAAGTTCGCTGGCTCGGGGCTGATGGAGGGCATGGGCGGCAACAGCCTGCTGCACGGCGCGCTCAACTTCGCCACGGGCAAGGGCGACGTCACCGACGTCGTCGGCGACCTGATCAAGAACACCGCCAAGAAGAAGCTCACGGAGCAGGGCCTCGGGAACGCGGCGGAGCTCGCGGCCCAGCGCATGGCCCAGCTGATGTTCTAGTCCTCCATGACGCCCATCGCCTTCGTTCCAGAGCTGCACTTCGAGCTGGTGAAGTCCTGGCTGCAGCACTGGAACGAAATGATGGTGCCGGAAGCGCTTCCGAAGACCGGCTTCATCATCCCCGGCAAGGCCGCGGGCTTCCTGTACCGCACGGACAGCTCCATGGCCCTCATCGAGAACCTCGTGGCCGCGCCGGGGCTGCCGAAGGAAGAGCGCAACGCGGCCGTGGACGCCATCGTCCTGGCCGTGTGCGAGGAAGCAGCGCGGCAGGGCTTCAAGATGCTCCTGGGCTACACGCTGCTGGACGCGGTGGTGAAGCGCGCGGAGCGCCACGGCTTCCTCTACGTGGGTGGCAACTTCCACCTCGTGGCCCGCCCGCTGTGAGCGGGGTCCGGAAGCCAGGAGGGAGCAGGGCCCGCCCGGGCCCGTGCGCATGAAACCCGGCACCGACATCGTGGTTCTTGGAGCTGGCGTCGTCGGCCTGTCGGCCGCGCGCCGGCTCGTTGCATTTGGCGCGAAGGTCACCGTGCTGGACGCCGTGGAGCCCGGAGGCCGGGGCTCGCGCGCCGCCGCTGGAGTGGCCATTCCGTCGGTACGCCTGTGGGAGGACGCGGACATGCTCGCGTTCGCCCGCGCGGGCCGCGCCGTCCTGGCGGAGGACCTCGCCTCGCTTCCGGAAGGCGCCGCGCTCCGGCGGGGGCAGGGCATCCTGCGCGTCGTCACGGACGCGAAGTCCCGCGACGCCCTGGCGGAGAAGGCCGCGAAGGACCCGGAGGAGCTCGGCACCTGGGTGGATGCCGCGAGACTGGTGGAGCTCGAGCCCGCGCTGGAAGGCACGCCTCTCTTCGGCGCGTTCGAGAGCGGGCGCGGCCACATGGTGGACACGGACGGCTACGTCGACGCGCTCCGGGAGGCCGCGATTCGCGCGGGCGTGCGCGTGCGCCTCGGTGAGGCCGCGCGCTCCGTGAGCGAGACGGCCGGTGGCGTCGAGGTGCGGACCGATGGGGAACTGCTCCAGGCGGACGCGCTCCTCGTGGCCGCGGGCCCGTGGTCGGCGCGCGTGGAGGGCCTGCCCGCGCTGCCGCTGAAGCCGGTGCGCGGGCAGATGATGGTGGTGCACCAGCCGGGCCTCCAGCTCTCGCGCGTCGTCTCCGGGCCCTCGTACCTGGCGCCGTGGCGCTCGGGGGAAATCGTGGTGGGCGCCACGGAGGAGGACGCGGGCTTCTCCGAGCACGTGACGCCCGCGGGCCTGCTGCACCTCAGCGCCACGGTGGCGAAGCTGGCGCCGCGCCTGCGGGACGCGCGCTTCGTCCGCGCCTGGGCCGGGCTGCGCGCGGTGACGGTGGACGGCCGGCCCTATCTCGGGCGCCATCCAGGCACGCGGCACACCTTCGTCGCGACGGGCCTGGGAGGGCAGGGCATCCTCACGGGCGCGCACGCCGGGGCCTCCATCGCGGAGCTCATGGCGCGCGGCCGCTGCGACGCGGTGGCCCCGTTCGACCCCGCGCGCGTGTAGCGCCCCGTCAGTACAGGCTCACGAGGTCGAACGGGCGGTTGAGCTTCGTGCGGGCCCGCGGCAGCGCGGCCTGCACCGCCTTCGCGTCCCCGCGCTCCAGCGCGTCCGTGAGGGCGGCGGTCTCCTTCGGCCACGTGGTGCTGGCCCGGGCGCAGCGCAGGGCCTCCGACCAGTCGGTGCGGCCGGCGGCGACGGCGAGCCCCGCGAGGCTCTCCGCCGTCTTCAGCGGGTCACCCACGGCGCGCGCGTGCTCCTCGGCGCGGGCGAACCACTCCACGGCGAGGGCGTGCTGCTGCTCGTCGAGGAACAGGCGCCCCAGCTCCGCGGCGATGACCTGCCGGTGGAACGAGTCCCCCAGCGCGTCCGCGTTGGCATACGCCTCGGTGAAGTGGGCCACGGCGGCGTCGCGCTCGCCCCCGGCCAGCTCCAGCCCGGCGAGCCGGTAGCGGTGGTGCTTGGCGAAGTTGACGCCCCACTTCGCGCTGATGCTCTCGAAGCGCCGCCACGTGGCGATGGCGTCCGCGTACTGCCGCGCCGTCTCCTGGAGGTAGCTCGCGTTGGAGATGAGGTTGATCTTCAGGTGCGTGGCGCTGGCGTCGTGCAGGTCGCCCACGCAGCGCATGGCGAGCTTCTCCTCCACCAGCGCCTTGTCGAGCTTGCGCTCCTGGAACCAGGTGAGCGCGCAGACGTTGCGCAGCCAGCCCTCCTGGAGCGCGCGGTCCGGCGACGTGCAGCGCTCCAGCGCGGCCACGCCCGCCTCCACCTCGGCGCGCGCGTTGGGCAGCTGCCCGAAGCGCTTGGTCAGCGTGAGCGCGCGGAACATGTGCAGCCGCGCCACCAGCTCCGGCGGCACGCGGCACGCCAGCCCCCGGCCGAAGGCCTCCATGGCCTCCTCGTGCGCGCCGGTGAAGACGTGCACCACGCCCATGCTCCGGGCGAACAGCGCCCGCAGCTCCTCCACGTCGCCCAGGTTGCTCCGGTCGATTTCGATGGCCGGCGTGGTGAAGCCCGTGTCCAGCACGTCCCACGCTCGGGCCACGCGCGAGGCCAGCGCCGCGTCCGCGTCCTCCTCCAGCAGCGCCAGCCCCTGCTCCGCGGCCAGCATGGCGCCCTCGTAGTTCGTGGTGAAGAAGCAGCTGCGGATGGCGAGGATGGCCGCGGCCACCCGGTCCTCCCGCGCCTGCGAGCCATCCACCACGAGCTGCAGATAGCGCCCCTCCAGGTCCACCGCCGGCTCCACGGCGCGCGACGACACCGGCCCCGGCCCCGACACGCGCGGCGCCCGCATCCTGTCGCAAAGCGAGTCCAGGTACGCCTGCCGCCGGGACGCGAAGCCCGCCGCGCCATGGGGGCGGCGCACGTTCCACCCCGTGAGCAGCAGCGTGCCGTCCAGCCCCTCCAGGCGGCTCCACTCGGCGGCGCGCATCACCGCGCGCAGGCTGACCAGGTCGCACTCGCCCGCGCCGTGCAGCACCAGGGGCCGGCCACAGGCGCGCAGCGTCTCGACGATGACCTTCGCCGCGACGTTGAGCACCCAGAACATCTGCTCCGATTCACGGTGGAGCCGGCGCTCCGATGGCGTCAGCGCCAGGTCGCTCAGGTCCGGCACGCCGTCGATGGCGCCCGGGAACAGCCGGTTCCACTCCGAAGGGTGGGCCCGAGCCAGCGCCCGGACCACGTCCGGCGCGGCGTCCTCGCACGCGCGCAGCACCTTCCGCAGCCCTCCGAAGGCCACGGGCAAGGCCACTCCCACATCCACTTCCAGGGCCCGTGAGGGGATGACGGAGGGGATGCTTCCTGACACGGAGACCGCCAGCGCGCGTGTTCCCATGTCACTGATACTCACATCGTCTCAAGAACTGAGCAATCGACGTGAAACAGGAACGGTTCCACTCTGGAACACGAGCGGCGACGGCTGGCGGGTCACCCAGGACCGGGCACCGCGCGTCCACCACGGCTGTAACGAAGCATGACGCAGCCGGTCTTCCGGGCGCCGTCGCCGTTCAGTCGTGGGTGCCGATGTGCTGGTCGCCATGGGCCTCGCAGACCCAGTGGAAGGCACAGGAGCACGCCACGGCGCGGGCGCGGGTGCAGCACCGACCGCCGAAGTGCTCGGGAAGCGGGGCGGTGTCGTCCTCGGCGGGAGGGTCCGGCAGCATCAGCGGGGTGGCGCAACCGGACCGGGCGGGCTCGCTGCCGCAGCAGCCGCGCGCCATGCACTTCGGGCACAGGGACAACTCGCAGTTGGCACACCAGTCGAAGATTTCCCCGGCGCTCCCCCGGCGCTCACATCCACCACAGCAGTCGAACATGGGCGACCTCCTGGCTCATGCGGACCAAGGTAGAGAGGGGGTCTGACAGGAGGGGGCTCGTCAGCGCGGGAGCGACCCGGGCTTCCGGACGTCTTGCAAGTGTCAATTCCATCTCTGTCCGCGGGTGGATCCTTCCATCGGTGAACGCCGGACGGCACCCCTGTCCGGGACTGAACCCGTTGCGACGGGAAGACGGGGCCAGCATGGAAGAAGCTGGGGTCCGGGCCGGTCATAGCGGCGGAGGTGTGGAGGCCATGCGCAGGGAACGGCGGATCATCGGCGTCTTCGGATCAGGCAAGGAGGAGCACGCGGAGTGGGTCGTCCCGCTGGTCCGGTGGATCGCCGAGGCGGGCTTCGACCTGCTCACCGGCGCGGGCAGCGGCGTCATGCGCGCGGCGGCGGACGCCTTCGTCCAGGTGGAGGGCCGGCGGGGTATCTCCATCGGCATCGTCCCGGGCACCGTGGAGGACGGCGAGTACCGGCCGCGCCCCGGCTACCCCAACCCCGGCGTGGAGCTGGCCATCTACACCCACCTGCCGCTCAGCGGCGAGCAGGGCACGGACCCGCTCAGCCGCAACCACATCAACGTCCTCACCCCGCACGCGCTCGTCGCCCTTCCGGGCGGCGCGGGCACCGCCTCCGAAGCCAGCTTGGCGCTCCGCTACGGCAAGCCCGTCATCCTCTACGGCCCCTCGGACGCCTTCCGCCGCTTCCACTCGGACCTGGAGCGCACCGAATCCCTGGAGCGCGTGGCCGAGTTCATCCGGGATGCCGTCCGGGAGCCGGGCCGCTTGTCCGCCCATTAAGGCCTGATTCCGGGGACTTCGCGGGTTGACGCGACGCGCACGAACCGCGTCGACAATGCGTTTACAATGGTACAGAGAGGAAACGGCTGGAACCGCTCAAGAAAAGGGCGGCCGGCCCGTCTCTCGTGCCGCCATGATCAGTCCGCAACACCCGCTCGCCAGCTGGTTCCTCGTGGTCTCGGTGGCCTTCTTCCTGTTCGTCTACGCGCTGCCGCTCTTCCTGATGCCGCTGCGGTGGTCGCGCTGGTTCGGCTGGAAGCCGCAGGAGGGGAACACGGACCTGACGGTGTACTTCGGCCGGTGCCTGGGCGCGGTGGCGCTGGCCATCATCCTCACGGTGGTGCGCTACATCCCGGACCCGGGGAGCCAGCCGGCGCTGTTCGACCTCATCGGGCTGGTGTGCCTGGGCATGGTGGTGGTGCACGTCTGGGGGTGGGCCCGCAAGGCGCAGCCGCTGTCGGAGACGGTGGAGATCTTCTTCTACGCGGTGGTGGGCGTGGTGGCGGCGTACATCCGCTTCGGGATGCTGAGCTGACGGAGTAGCGAGCGCGCTCATGCTGCCGGCGAACCCCGACCCCATCCTCGCCTCGCTGGTGCCGTTCATCCCCGGCGCCGTGCTCCGCCGGCTGGAGCACACCGAGGCGCACGCGCTGCCGTCGGTGGAGCCGGTGCGGGGGGCCATCCTCCTGCTGGACATCGCGGGCTTCACGCCCATCGTCGTCAGCCTCAGCGGGGGAGGGCCTCGCGGCATCGACGCGCTCCAGCGGCTCCTGACGAGCTACTACACGGAGATGATCGACGTCGTGAAGGACCACGGCGGCGACATCTACCAATTCGCCGGGGACTCCATCCTCGCCGCCTTCGAGCCCTCGCCGGGCGAGGATGACTCGGCGGTGGTGCAGCGCGCGGCCCGCTGCGCGCTAGGGGTGCAGCGGCGGCTGGCGCGCTTCGCCCAGCTGGAGCTGATGGGGCAGCGCTTCGGCGTGTCGTCGCGCATCGGCATCGGCTTCGGCGAGTCGCACCGCATCGTGCTGGGCACGACGGGCATGTGGATGCACCCGGCGCTCATCGGCCAGCCGCTGGAGCAGGCGGTGAAGGCGGAGAAGCAGGCCACGGTGGGCGAGGTGGTGCTGAGCGCCGAGGCCTGGGCGCTCTTGCCCGACGGCGTGCGCCGGGGCGAGGCGCGAGACGGGGCCTTCCGCCTGGAGCAGTCCGCGCCGCTCCCGTCCCGGCCGCCGCCGGCCTTCGCGCTGGCGGGCGGCGACGACCTCATCGGCCGCTGCGCGCTGCTGCTGCACCCGGTGCTCTTCACGAAGATCACCACCGCGCACCAGGAGTTCAGCAGCGGGGACTTCCGAGACCTCACCTGCTTCTTCCTGCGCTTCACCAGCGCGAGCCCGCCGTCCCGGGCGGAGGAATTCACCCGCGAGCTGAACGCCTTCTACGAGTACGTCCAGCGCGAGAGCGCGCACCACGGCGGCGTGCTCCTGATGACGGACTTCACGGACAAGGGCAACGTCCTCTACGTCATCTTCGGCGCGCCCACGGCCCTGCAGAGCAAGGAGGTGCTGGCCAGCCGGCTGGCGTGCAAGATTCTGCGCGAGCGCGACAACTTCCCCTTCGTGCAGGAGCTGCAGATTGGCATCGCCACCGGGCATGCCTACTTCGGGGAGATGGGCTCGCCCTGGCGCAAGGGCTACTCCGCGCTGGGCGAGGTGGTGAACATGGCCGCCCGGCTGATGACGCACGCGCGGGGCACGGGCATCCACGTCGACCAGAACACCGAGCGCAAGCTGCGGCAGAACGGCTTCGACACCGCCTTCGTGGAGAACGCGAAGCTCAAGGGCGTGTCGCGCTCGGTGCCGGTGTACCGGCTCGAGGCGGAGGTGCGCCGCAGCCTGTTCATCAAGGGCAAGGGCGACATCGTCGGCCGGCGCGGGGAGCTGGAGACGCTGCGCACCGCGGTGGAGGAGTCCATCACCGGCAGCGGCCGCATCTGCGTGGTGTCCGGCGAGGCCGGCATCGGCAAGTCCCGCCTGGGCGCCAAGGTGGTGGAGGAGGCGGAGGAGCGGGGCGCGCGCAGCCTCTACGGCATCTGCTACTCGTACGAGATGTTCACCCCCTTCTTCCCGTGGAAGGAGGTGCTGGTCCAGGTCTTCGGGCTGCACGAAGGGGACGACCTCGACACACAGGTGGTGCAGCTCCGCCAGGGCTTCGAGGGCCTGGAGGACACGGGCCCCGAGTGGATTCCGGTGCTGGCTGGCATCCTCGGCGTGGCCCTGGAGGAGGAGCCCGTCACGCGCGAGCTGGACGCGCGGCAGAAGAACCAGAAGGTCTTCCAGATCATCCTCCAGCTCCTGGAGAAGCAGTCCCGGCAGACGCCGCTGCTGCTGTTCTTCGAGGACCTGCACTGGGCGGACAACATCTCCGTCGACCTCATCGAGTACGTGGCGGCGCGGCTGGGCTCGCTGCGCGTGACGCTGCTGGTGACGATGCGGCCGGGCGACCCGTTGAAGAACCTCAAGGGGCTGCCCGGCCTGCACCGCATGGACCTGTCCAGCCTGGACGACGAGGACACGCGGGCGTTGTTGCGGCTGCACCTGCGCATGGACCCGCCGGACACGGCGCTGGAGGACATGCTGCTGGCGAAGGTGCAGGGCAATCCGTTCTTCGCGGAGTCCATCGTCCAGGGGCTGGTGGAAGGCGGCTACCTGGGCCCGGTGTCACCGGGGGCCGAGCGGATGGAGCGCAAGCGCGGGCTCCAGGCGCTGGAGCTGCCGGACAGCATCCAGGACGTGGTGCTGGCGCGCATCGACCTCCTGAGCGAGACGGAGAAGCTGGTGGTGAAGGTGGCTTCAGTCATCGGCCGCATCTTCACGCTGGAGGCGGTGGCGGAGCTGGCGCCGGGCTCGATTTCCCAGGCACGCATCCGCGAGGCCATCGACACGCTGACGAAGCTGGGACTCATCCTGCTGGAGATGGAGGAGCCCTTCACGTGCATCTTCAAGCACATCGTCATCCGTGACGTGGCGTACAACACGCTGCTGGTGTCCGCGCGCGAGGACCTGCACCGCCGGATGGCGCACTTCATCGAGGCGCGGGCGGGGGACAACGCGGCGAAGTCGGCGGGTATCCTCGCGTACCACGCGCTCGCCGGGAACGACGAGGTCAAGGGGCTGGAGTACACGCTGATGGCGGCGCGCAGCGCGCGCGAGCAGTACGCCAACGACGACGCCATCCACCACTACAACCGCGCCATGGAAATCCTGGGCGGCACGCTGGCGCTGCCCCCGGAAGAGGTGCTGCTCAAGACGCGCAAGGTGATGCAGGAGCTGGCGGAGACGCTCCTGCAGGCGGGCAACTACGCCGGCGCCATCCACATGTTCGAGCAGTGCCTCGCGGACGAGGAGCAGGAGTCGGCCAAGGCGGAGATCCACCTGGGGCTGGGGCGCGCGCACCAGGAGAAGGGTGAGTCGACGCGGGCCATCTCGGAGCTGGAGACAGCGCTGGTGCTGATGGGGCGCACGATGCCGCGCAACCTGGCGGCGCTGGCGCTGCGCACGGTGCTGGCGCTGGGGCTGCACCTGCTCTACGGGCTGTTCCCCTGGCTGGTGCGGCCGCTGGGCGCGCGGCTGCCGCTGTACCTGAAGCAGCTGTCCACGCTCATCTCGCTCATCAAGATCTACTACTTCGCGGACATCGGGAAGCTGACGTGGGCGACGCTGGTGGCCGCGACGATGGCGGAGCGCTCGCGCAGCGAGTACGGGATGAGCCTGGCGAGCAGCTACTACGGCTCGCTGCTGTTCGGCTCGGGGTTGCTGGGGCGCTCGGCGAAGTGGTGTCACCGGGCGCTGGAGCACGCGAGGCGCTCGCGGGACACGGGGGCGGAGGGCATCGCCCTGAGCCGGCTGGCGACGCTGCACATCTTCACCAACGAGCAGTCCCGGGCCACGCAGTATGGCGAGCAGGCGGTGGCCATGCTGCGGCAGGTGGGGGACATGTGGGAGGTGCAGACGGGGCTGATGATGCTGGCGACGAGCCAGTTCCTGACCTCGCGCTTCGAGGACGCGGAGCGGGCGTTCCGGGAGATGGGGCGGGTGGGGGTGGCGCTGAACGCGCTGATGCACCAGGGCTGGTCGCACGCGTGGGTGCCCATGTGCCGCTACCTGCGTGGTGATGGAGACGTGGCGGAGCTGTGCGCGGAGCTGGAGGAGGGCCTGCGCATCAGCATCGAGGTGCAGGACCTGGCGAACCAGTGCGCGAGCCTGAACCACCTGGTGAATGTGGCGGTGCGGGAGCACCAGGTGGAGGAGGCGGCGCTGATGGCGGTGCGTGCGGACGAGGCGCTGTGGCGCTACCACGTGCTGGTGCCCTTCCTGCAGATTGGCCTGGTGGACGCGGCGGAGGGGGCGCTCTTCGCGCTGGAGCAGGGGGCCACGTCGGTGCCGAAGGAGCAGCTCTGGGCCATTGTCCGGCGCTGCGCGTTCAAGGCGCGGGCGCTGGGGAAGATGTATCCGTACCTCCGGGGTCCGGCGCTGCGGGTGACGGCGCGGGCGAAGGCGCTGAAGCGTGGGGGCAGGGCGGCGGAGCCGCTGTTCCTGCGGGCGCTGAAGGTGCTGGAGGCCACGCCCAACCGCTGGGAGCTGGGCGTGGCGTACTACGACGCGGCGGTGGCGCTGCCGCACCGGCGCGCGGAGTTCCTGGCCCAGGCGAGGCAGATCTTCACCGTCCTTGGCACGCAGGCGGAGCTGCGGCGCGTGGAGCGGCTGGAGGCGGAGTCCGCCACGGCGGAGCAGGCGGTAGCGGCCGTTTGAAGGAAGACACACGGCCCGGTGTCATGAATCGGGTCCTGCCGCGTCGCTGGCCATCATGAACGCCAGGATAAAGCCTCAGACGACTGCCACCCGGACCGGCGCGGACCTGACGGTCGCCGAGAGACGCCGCGTCTCACGGCAGGTGGAACGGCACTTCTCGAAGCAGGAATGGAAGGAGGCGGAACGGTTCCTCCGGGAAGTTCTACGACGGTGTCCGGAGGACCACTGGCTCATCTCGCAGCTGGCGGAAGCCGTCTACGAGCAGCGCCGGTACCGCGGGGCGCTCCAGCTCCAGCGAAAGGCCTACGGGTTGGCCCCCAGGTGCCCGATGGTCCGCTTCGGACTGGCCACGGCCGCCGCGGCCTGCGGTGAGACGCGGCAAGCCCGGAGGCTCTTCCAACTGCTGACCCGGACACGGCCCGAGACACTGGCGACGGGCGAGTGCGGAGAGGGACTCCGGTGGGCGAGGGGACTCATCGCGGACGCCCAGTACCGCCTCGGACGGCTCGCGGAGGACGAGGGCCGGAAGGCGGAGGCCCGGCGCCGCTACCAGAAGTACCTCCAGCTCGTGGAGCGTCCCGCGCTCAGTATCGAGAGCCGACGGAACGTCCAGGCCCGGCTGCGAGCCCTATCGCGGACCCCGTAGTCACCCGCTCATGCTATTCCTGTTTTGCTGGTTGAAGACAGGTCTGCATTCGCGGCCCTGACATCCGGAGGTCCATTCACGTGAGCGCACATGCATCGAAGTCCCTGGGAATCCTGACGGCTGCTGTCCTCTCCCTCGCCGGTGCCCATACCGCGCAAGCCCAGACGGAAGGACGCGTCACCCTGCGCGTCCCCATCTACCCCTACATTCCAGACGCGGCGGGTGATCAGTTCGCATCCCTCCTCACGCGACTGGAGACCGAGTTCGAGCAGCAGCATCCCGACGTCGACCTCGTGCTCAACCCCTCGTGCTTCCAGGACGACTTCTACGAGCCGTCCACGATTGCG
Source organism: Pyxidicoccus fallax (assembly GCF_012933655.1). GTDB lineage: Bacteria > Myxococcota > Myxococcia > Myxococcales > Myxococcaceae > Myxococcus > Myxococcus fallax. The sequence goes on from NZ_JABBJJ010000142.1 coordinate 18,949, forward strand.
CGCTCCCTGAAGGGGGAGGGCGAGTGCGCCTACGACGTCATCGAGACGGACACGGTGATTCTGGGAGAGCTCGTCGCCACCGGCGCGGTGAGGCCGTGGTCCCGGCTGCCGGAGAACGTCTTCTGGCACCCCGCCGGTATCGCCTCCTCGTTCCACCAGGGGAAGCTCTACGGCATTCCCCACTGGCTCTGCGGCCACTTCGTCATCTCGCGCGACGAGGACGTGCGCCGCGCGAGGACGGTGAGCGACCTGCTCCAGGCGCTGGAGGCCCGGCAGACGCCGGCGCCCGACATCGCCGGGGACCTGCTCGGGAGCTGGAACCTGCCCGCCCTGTACCTCGATGCCTGGGCGGACACGAACGGCGCGAGGCGCATCGAGTCCGCCGTCACCACGTCCCACTATGACCCGAGCGCGCTCGACGGCCTGCGCCGCGTCACCCAGGCCTGCGAGACCAACGGGGCCAACCCCTGCGTGGACGGCACCTACAGCGACAATTTCGACCTGGCCGCGACGCTCTTCGCCCAGGGGCAGGCGGACGCCACCCTGGGCTACTCGGAGCGCCTGCACACCATCCTGAAGAACCTGCCCGAGGGCCAGAGCGCGTCCGACATCAAGCTGTCCTCCGCGCCCCTGGGCGAGGGCGACCGTCCCATCCTCTTCACGGACTCGTACTTCCTGTCGGTCCGCTGCACCGGCGCCTGCGAGCAGGCGGCACGCAGGTTCGTGGACTACATGAGCCGGCCGAGCACCTTCGAGTGGATCCTCATGAGCGAGGATGCTCCGGCCGGAACGCGGGTGCCGCGCTACCTCGTGCCCGCCACGCTGGATGCCTTCGCGACGCCGAAGGTCCGCAGGGACCCGTTCTATCCCAGCATCGCCCTGGAGGTGCTGGACGGCATGCCCTTCCCCAACGAGGGCCTCCTGGACATCCGCCGGCAGATGCGTGACGACATCCTGGACGCCATCACCCGGTAGTGGCCAACGTGAGGGCACGGTGGGCCGTCGCGCCTTCCGTGCCCGTCGCGGGCCCGGTGAGCTGCTGCGGCCGCAAGCCCAGCGCCTGCATCTGCCGCGCGTCCCACTCCTCCAGCGCGTCCTGACCGGCGATGTACCGCCGCGCCTTGTTCTTCACCGGGTTGCGGATGCTCAGAATCTCCGGCCCGGAGAAGAGAATCGTCTGCTTGTACCGCGGTATGTCGCTCATCGTGAGCTTGGACCAGTAGTGCCGGGCGATGTTGGGCAGGCTGCCCAACTCGAGGCACAGCCGGTTGAAGTGCTCCACGACCTCGGACGGGTGGAGGTGCTTCGGCCGGTGGCAGAGGGTGTAGCCGTCGTAGTCGCGGCTGATGGTGCCGGGCAGCAGCCGTCCCTCGGCCTGCAGCTCGCGGAAGAAGGGCGTCTCCGGGTACGGACAGACGATGCCGAGGAAGGTGACGGAGAAGTACTTCAGGTCCGCGAGGTACGTGGGCAGCTTCTCCAGGTACTCGTTGGTGTCGCCGTCCGAGCCGACGATGAGGCCGAAGGACAGGAGGATGCCGGCGGCGAAGACACGGCGGATGACGGCGTCCACCTCGGCCAGCTTGTTCTGTCCCTTGTTCATGGCCTTGAGGGACTCGGGGTTGAGCGACTCCAGGCCCGTGTACACGTAGCGGCAGCCGGCCTTCGCCATCAACTTCACGAGGGCCTCGTCCTTGAGGACGTTGAAGGTGAGGGCGCAGCCCCACGTCTTCTTCAGGGGGATGAGCGCCTCGCACAGCTCGCGCAGGTACTTGGGCGAGCCGCCCAGGTTGTTGTCGAGGAAGATGAACGCGTCATCCATGAGCCCCAGGAAGTTGGGGTTCCAGCGCATGCGCGTCTGGATTTCGTCGATGACCTGGGGAATGGGCCGGTAGCGGTAGCGCTCATTGCCGGTGAGGACGCAGAAGTTGCAGGAGAAGGGGCAGCCGCGGGACGCCTCGATGCCGGGCAGGCGCAGCTTGTTGTGGGTGAAGTCGATGAGCTCGTAGCGGTACGGGCGGATGGCCGCGGCGCCGAGCGAGGGCCGGTTGTAGAGGGACTGGAGCTGGCCCTTCTCGAAGTCCTCGATGAGGGCGGGGACGTTGGCCTCGGGCTCGCCGGTGATGACGGCGTCGAAGTAGTCCTTCGCGTCGTCGGGGAAGTAGCTGGCGTGGCGGCCGCCGGCCACCGTCTTCATGCCGCGCTGGCGGAAGAGGGTGGAGAGCACCTTGGTGTGCTCGTAGTAGGAGTGCAGGTACGAGAAGAAAACGAGGTCCCAGTGGCGGTCCAGGGGGATGTCCGTCTCCTTCTCGTTGAAGATCTCCACCTCCGCGTGCTCGGGGCACAGGCCGGCGATGAGCTCCGGCACGGAGGACTGCATGATGGAGGGCTCTTTGACGCGAAGCCGGGTGGGGTGCGTGTACGTGGCGATGACGGCGATCCGCATGCGGGGCGTGGCTCCGAAACGAGGCGTCACGGCGGCGGCACGAGTGCTGAGGAAGGACTCAACGGTACGGCTCCCCCTCTCCGCCTGACCGTGGTCTCCAGAATCCCCCGCGGTCAGCCGCTTGGCAAAATGCCAACCGCGTGGCCAGCCACTTGGCAGCGTGACCACCGCGTGGGATGCGAGGCCGCATGTCCCAAGAGAAGACCGCCCCGTCCTTCCAGGTGCGTCCCGCCTCCGAGGCGGATGCACCGGTGCTGCTGGCACTGCTCCGCGAGTTCGCGACACACGAGGAAAGCCTTCAATCCATGTCGGCCACGGAACCCCGGTTGCGAGAGGCGCTCGGGGCGCGTCCTCCGCTGCTGCGCGCGGCGCTGGTGGAGGGCCCGGAAGGGGCGGTGGGGTTCGCGACGTACACGGTGGACTTCATGACCTGGGCGAACTCGCGGGTCATCCGGCTGGATGACCTGTACGTGCGCGCGAGCGTGCGGGGGGCGGGGCTGGGGCGCGCGCTGATGCGGCACCTGGCGGAGGTGGGCACGGCGGAGGGGATGCCGGTGCGCTGGGAGATGCGCCCGGACAACGCCTCCGCCCGGGCCTTCTACACGCGGATTGGCGCCCTGGCGCGGGAGAAGACGGTGTTCCGCTGGATGCCGGACGCGATGCGGCGGTTCCTCGCGGAGACGGAGCCCCTGGCGTGACGGGCGTGGACCCGGACGCCCTGCGGAAGCTGAATGCCTTCGTCGCCGAGACGAACGTCAAGGACTTCGGGCTGCGCTGGATACAGGCGGGGAGCTTGTACGTGGTGGGCAGTGAAGACCTCTCGTACTACCACCAGGTGGAGCTGGTCTTCGAGGACTTCGCCCACGTGAACCTGCCGAGGGAGTTCTCATCGCCTCGCCTCCGGCTGGCGTCCGCGCACGAGGCGCTGGCGCCGGCCCACCTGCGGAGCGACCCGGAGCTGTCGACGTTCGTCTTCGAGACGCCGGATGCTCCGGGAGGGGTGTTCTTCGTCTGTGCCTGTCGGCTCCGGATTGAGTACGGGATGGCGTACCACTACCGCAGGACGCCCCTTCAGCCGGGAGAGCGCATCGCCCCCTGGGTGGACCAGGCCGGATGAGGATGCCGTAGCGGCGGTGACCTGGACTTGCAAATGCGACCGCGCGGTCATATGACCGAGCAGTCGCATGCCAACCAACACCTTCTTCCGCCTCCCCGAGGAGCGCCGCGAGCGCCTCGTGAACGAGGCCATCATCGAGTTCTCCGAGCGCAGCTACACGGAGGCGTCGCTGTCGCAGATTGCCCGCCGCGCGAGCATCCCCAAGGGCAGCGTCTATCAGTACTTCGAGGACAAGCTGGACCTGTACCGGTGGCTGCTCACCGAGGAGGCCCCCCGGCGCAAGCGTGAGTTCATCGGCGCCGCGCCCCGGGAGGAGGACTTCTGGGCGCGCCTGGAGACGTTCATCGAGCGGGGCATGGCCTTCCTCGTGGAACACCCGCGTCTCGCCCGGCTCTCCGCCTCCGCCGCCGCGCCCACCGCCGTGGTGGAGGTCCGCGGCCTCTACAAGGCCATCTGCGACGCCGGCCTCGCGGAGCTGCGCGCCGTCCTCGCCGAGGGCGCCGCGAGCGGGGACCTGAAGACGTCCGACCTGGACGTGGCCACGCGCTTCGTCTCCACCCTCATCGGCCCGGGCCTCACGGACGTCATCCTCCAGGAGCTCGGCGCCGAGCTCCACGAAGTCCTCGCTTCGGACAACCTCCGCAAGCGCCTCAACTCCAGGCGCCGTCGGGCCCTCGCCCAGCAGACGGTCCTCTTCATCCGCGACGGCCTGGGCGCGGAAGGAAAACGCAAGTGATTGCCTACGACTTCTCCAACAAGGTCGCCCTCGTCATCGGAGGCACCTCCGGCATCGGCCTCGCCACCGCCCGGGGCTTCGCGCGCGCGGGCGCCGCGGTCGTGCTCGCCGCCCGGGGCGAGGACGCCGGACAGAAGGCCCGCGCCGAGCTGGAAGCCCAGGGCGCCAGAGTCCTCTTCGTCTCCACCGACGTGGCCGACGAGTCCTCCGTGAAGCACGCCGTGGACGCCACCGTGAAGCACTTCGGCCGGCTCGACTTCGCGGTGAACAGCTCCGGCGCCGGGGGCGACCTGGCGCCACTGGAGCAGGCCAACCAGGACGTCTGGGACAACGTCATGACCATCAACGCCCGAGGCGTCTGGCTGGCGATGCGCCACGAAATCCCGGCCATGCTCGCGTCGGGCGGGGGCGCCATCGTCAACGTGAGCTCCATCTACGGCCTCGCGGGCCGGCCCGCGCACCACGCGTACGTCGCGTCGAAGCACGCGGTGGTGGGCCTGACGCGCTCGGTGGCGCTCGAGTACGCCACGCGCGGCATCCGGGTGAATGCCCTCTGCGCGGGCGTCACCCGGACGCCGGCCATGCGGCAGGCGGAGGCGTACGTCCCGGACGTCGTCCAGGCGCTCGTCAACGAGCACCCCATGAAGCGCATGGCCACCGAGGAGGAGGTCGCCGGCGCCGCGCTCTGGCTGTGCTCCGATGCCGCCGGCTTCGTCACCGGCACGCCGCTGGCGGTCGACGGCGGCTTCCTCGCCGCGTAGAGGAAGCCGCTCCGTCAGCGCCGCAGCCGCTCGCGCAGACACTCCGCCAGCTCCTCGCGCAGCAGCTCGGGGAAGCCGGACAGGCCCGGGGTGTCATTGCACTCGAGCAGGACGAACTCGCCCTCCTGGGTCTCCAGGAAGTCGAGCGCGACGATGTCCGCGCCCAGGTGCTCCCGGGCGCGGCGCGTGTACTCGACCAGCTCCCGGGGCGGGTCGATGACCTGGTGCTTGCGCGTGTGGACGTTGGCCTTCCAGCCCGCGCCCTCGCGGGACATGGCCCAGAAGCACTCTCGGATGGCCAGGCAGCGCACGTCGCGCCGGTAGTCGATGAACGGCTCGACGACGGCGTAGTCGTTGGCGGCGAACAGCAGGTCCGCCACCTCGAACCACTCGGCCTCGGAGCGCACGAGCGCCTTGCCGTAGCCGCCGTGGTGGTTGCCCACCTTGACGACGAACGGCGTGGGGCGCGCGATGCGGCGGACCATGTCGTCGCCGAGCGCCACGTCGAAGGGAATCACGGGCAGCCCCGCGGCGCGCAGCTCGGCGAGCATGGACAGCCGGTCCTGGCACCGGGCCAGCGTGGCCGCGGGATTCACGCAGGGCACACCGCTCAGGCGCAGCACGTCCAGCACCGTGCGGTGGCGCGGGTCCGGCCGGATGGCGCCCACGCGCCAGAAGACGCCGTCCACGCGGAGGGCGGCCTCGCGGTTGATGCACCACAGCTCGCCGTCGCGCAGCACCCACGCGGAGTCCTGGAGCCGCCGGGGCACGACGTCACAGTCGGGGAAGTAGCTCTGCCAGTACTGCTCGCCGTTGATGACCGCGATGGTGGGACGCATGGGAAGGGGAAGCTTGATGGATGTGGGCGCCCGGGGCCACCATGGCCCCGGGAGGTGAAGCGGTTGGCCTACGAAAGCGACGAGCAGTTCCTGTCCCAGTTCCCGGAGGGAAGCTCCCAGCGGGAGTTCCACGAGACGATGCTCGGCGTGATTCGGAGCGTGCCGTTCCCGATGACGAAGCGGGCGGGCTTCGCGCTGCAGTGGTTCCTGCGCTACGCCGACGTCGTCATCGGAGACTTCGACACGCGGGCCCACCCGGCCGCCGGCTCGAACCGCGAGGACGCGGAGCTCGTGAGCCACGTCTTCGCCCAGGTCAACCCGGAGCCGGACTGGTGGCTCGACTGGTTTCGCGAGCTGAGCCGCGAGGAGCTCGACGAGGCCACCTTCCAGCTCTGGCGGGAGGCCTTCGAGCGCCGGGGGCGTGTGCTGCTCTGACGGCTCGCGGGAGACATGCCGCGAGCGACGCGAGCCATCGCGGGCACCTGACATCCGAGGGAGCAGCCCCCGGACACCCGACTCGCACGGAGCGTGTTGGCCTGACGTGCACCCCTCCGCCTGTCTTCCCGGCCGGCGCTCTCATCCGGGTGGACAGCCGTTGGAGTTCGGAACATGACACCGACTTTCACGATGGTGCACCGCGCAGCCGCCTGGGTGCCCTGCGGGGCAGCGGCTGTGTCCTCCGCGAATTACGCATGTACCCGCGAGTCCGCGGGCACCTGTAGGTCCAAGAGGACGCACGAGACGTCGGGTTGGCAGCGACCCTGCGAGGGAGACCGAGGACGATGGAAGAGCGAGCCAGGGACGAGGCGCCAGGGAACGGGGGAGCGGGGTCCGCCCGGGAAGCCTGGCTGGATGCCCTGGGAGGCCACAGCGAGCTGCGCGAGCTCATCCGTGCGCGGGACTGGGAGTCCACGCCGGTAGGCCCGCCGTCCACCTGGCCGCGCAGCCTCAAGGTGCTCGTCAAGACGATGCTGGCCTCGCGCTTCCCCATGATTCTCACCTGGGGGCCGCACCTCACCCAGTTCTACAACGACGGCTACTCGAAGCTCATCGGCTCCAAGCACCCGGCCGCGCTCGGCATCGACATCCGCGTCACGCTGGCCGAGGCCTGGGACACGCTGGGCCCCGTCATCCAGGACGTCATGCGCACCGGCGTCGCGAGCTGGCTGCCGGCGCTGCTGCTGCTCCTGGAGCGCTCGGGCTACCGCGAGGAGTCCTACTTCGACGTGTCCCACGCCCCCGCGGAGGACGACTCCGGCGCGGTGGTGGGCATGCTCGCGGTGTGCACCGAGGTGACGCAGCAGGTGCTCTCGCAGCGGCGCCTGCGCCTGTTGCGAGACCTGTCCGCCCGCGCCGGGGACACCCGCAGCGTGGAGCGCACCTGCGAGGACGCCATCGCCGCCATCGCGGGCAATCCGCTGGACGTGCCGTTCGCGCTCCTCTACCTGCGCGCGCCGGACGGCCAGCGGCTCGTGCGCGTCGGCGCCCTGGGCCTGCCGGAGGACGACGGCGTCAGCCCGCCTTCCGTGGACCTCGCGAGCGACGGTGACGCGGTGTGGCCGGTCGCCCGGGCGCTGGCGGGCGAGACGGTGCGGGTGGACGACGTCGAGCGCCGCGTCGCGCTGACGGGCGGCCCCTGGGGCGACGCGGTGCGCACGGCGCTGGTGATGCCACTGGCCTCCGAGGGCAACGCCGCGCCGCTGGGCGTCCTCGTGCTGGGGGTGAGCCCCAACCGGGCGCTCGACGAGGGCTACCACTCCTTCTTCGAGCTGCTCGGCGGGCAGGTCTCGGTGGCGCTGCGCAACGCGCGGGCCCACGAGGAGGAGCGCCGCCGCGCCGAGGCCCTGGCCGAGCTGGACCGGGTGAAGACGGCCTTCTTCAGCAACGTGTCGCACGAGTTCCGCACGCCGCTCACGCTGATGCTGGGACCGGTGGAGGACCTGCTCGCGTCGCGGCGCCTGGGGGACGCGGAGCGCAAGGAGCTGGAGCTGGTGCACCGCAACGCCATGCGGCTGCTCCGGCTGGTCAACACGCTGCTGGACTTCTCGCGCCTGGAGGCGGGGCGCATCGAGTCGAGCTTCGAGCCCACGGACCTGTCGTCCCTCACGGCGGACCTGGCCAGCGGCTTCCGCTCCGCCATCGAGCGCGCGGGGCTGGTGCTGACGGTGGACTGCCCGCCGCTGCCCGAGCCCGTCTTCGTGGACCGTGAGCTGTGGGAGAATCTCGTCCTCAACCTCCTGTCCAACGCGCTCAAGTTCACCTTCGAGGGCTCCATCTCCGTGCGCGTGCGTCAGGAGGGCGGGCAGGCCGTCCTCCAGGTGGAGGACACGGGCACGGGCATCCCGAAGGCGGACCTGCCGCGCCTGTTCGACCGCTTCTTCCGCGTGAAGGGCTCCCGCGGGCGTACCCACGAGGGCAGCGGCATCGGCCTGTCGCTGGTGCGCGAGCTGGCGCGGTTGCACGGCGGCGACGTGCGCGTGGACAGCGAGGAAGGGCAGGGCACCACCTTCACCGTGACGCTGCCCCTGGGCAGCGCCCACCTCCCCGCAGACCGGCTGCGCGCGACGCGAGGCCAGGACTCCACGGCCACCCGGCCCGCCGCCTTCGTCGAGGAGGCGCTGCGCTGGCTGCCAGACCGCGGTGAGGGAGGCGTCACCCCCGCGCGGACGCCGCGCGTGGAGGGCGCGGACGGCGACGCGAGGCGCGGACGCGTGCTGGCCGTGGACGACAACGCGGACATGCGCGAGTACATCGCGCGCGTGCTCGGCACGGTGTTCGACGTCGTGACGGCGGAGGACGGCGAGGCGGCGCTGGAGGTCCTCGCGCGGCAGGGCCCCTTCGACCTCGTGCTGACGGACGTGATGATGCCGAGGCTGGGCGGCTTCGGGCTGCTCAAGGCGCTGCGCGAGGAGCCGAGCACGCGTCTGTTGCCCGTCATCATGCTGTCGGCGCGCGCGGGCGAGGAGGCGAGCGTGGAGGGGCTGGAGGCCGGCGCGGACGACTACCTCGTCAAGCCCTTCTCCGCGCGCGAGCTGGTGGCGCGGGCGCGCTCGGCCATGGAGCTGTCGCGCATGCGCGGCGAGGTGCTGCGGCACGAGGTGGCCGAGTCACACCTGCGCGAGGCCGTGCGCGCGCGCGACGACTTCCTCTCCGTGGCGAGCCACGAGCTGAAGACGCCGCTGACGGCCTTCCGGCTGCAACTGGAGCTCATCGAGCGCAACCTCAGCCCGGAGGCGCGCACACACGTGGGGGACCGCATCCTCTCCGCGGGCAAGCAGGTGAGCCGGCTGACGGCGCTGGTGGAGAACCTGCTGGACGTGTCGCAGCTGGCCTCGGGGCGGCTCAACCTGTCGCTGGACGAGGTGGACCTGGGCGCGCTGGTGGCGGACGCGGTGTCGCGGCTGCGCGACGAAATCGAGGGCGTGGGCTCCTCGCTGACGCTCCACCTGGAGGTCCCGCTGACGGGCCGCTTCGACCGGCTGCGCATGGACCAGGTGGTCACCAACCTCCTGCAGAACGCCGTGAAGTACGGCGCGGGCACGCCCATCGAGGTGCGCGTGGAGCGCGTGGCCGGGGCGGCGCGCCTGTCCGTGAAGGATGGCGGCATCGGCATCGCCGAGGTGGACCATGCGCGCATCTTCGGGCGCTTCGAGCGGGCGGTGTCCGCGCGCCAGTACGGCGGCTTCGGCCTGGGGCTGTGGATTGCCCGGCAGGTGGTGGAGGCCCACGGCGGCACCGTCTCCGTGAAGAGCAAGCAGGGCAGGGGCGCCACCTTCATCGTCGAGGTTCCACTGCGTGACAGGCCCGGCGAAACCCGCGCTCCGCCCTTGAACGAGGGACGCGGCGCCCCCTAGAAGCAGGTTCAGGTCGTTCACTTCAGCTTCGAGTCCTCGCCATGCCTTCGTCGGTCACCACCTGGAACATCGACCCCGCGCACTCCTCCATCCTCTTCGTGGCCCGCCACATGGTGGTGGCGCGCGTCCACGGCCGCTTCGAGCGGCTCTCCGGCACACTCAAGGTGAATCCGGATTCACCCACGCTGGGTGAGGTGGAGGTCAGCGCGGACACGGCGAGCATCTACACGGGCGCGCCGGACCGGGACGCGCACCTGCGCTCGCCGGACTTCCTGGACGCGGACAACGCCCCGAAGCTCACCTTCCGCAGCACGAAGGTGGAGCCCACCGGCGGCTCCTCCTTCCGGCTGCTGGGAGACCTCACCATCCGCAACGTCACCCAGCCGGTGGCGTTCGAGGCGCGCCACACCGCCACGTCCAAGGACCCGTGGGGCAACACCCGCCTCATCTATACGGCGCGCGCCACCATCAACCGCTCGGACTACGGCATCCGCTGGAACAAGACGCTCGACAACGGCGGGTGGCTCGTCGGCGAGAAGGTGGACATCGAGCTGGACATCCAGGCCGTGCCCGTCAAGGCCTGACGGCTCAGCGCGCCGGCAGGAAGTCCGCGGACACGGCGGCATGGTCCGAGCCGCCGTAACCGCCTCGTGCGTCGCGCGCGGCCTTGAACGAGCCGGGCACGTAGGCGCCTCCGTCCCGGGCGAGGTACAGGTGGTCGATGGCCTGACGGTCCCCGAAGTAGGAGTACGTCCACGTCTCGCTGGCCGGCCGGTCGCTGGAGACGCGCAGCAGCACCCCGTCCCGCTCCAGGGCGTCGAGCGGCTCGGAGCCGGGCACGTCGTTGAGGTCGCCTCCGAGCACCACGAGCGCGCCGGGGGACTCCCGCACGGCGTCGGCGACGATGGCGCGGGCCGCATCCGCCTCGGCGTAGCGGCGGCCCGGGTCGTCATCCACCTTGGAGCGGAAGTGCGCGGAGAAGACGACCGTCTTGCCGCCCGGCGTGTCCAGGTGGGCCTCCAGCAGCTCGCGGGAGAAGCGCGTCGTGCTCCCATCCGGCCGGGTGAGCACCCGGTCCCGGTGGCCGCGGTAGGAGATGATGGGGTGGGCGGACAGCACGGCCACGTCCACGGAGGCCGTGCCGCCCGTCTCGCCCAGCAGCGAGCGGCGGATGGCCCCGGTGTCCTGGTATCGCGGCAGCCGCGCCGTGAGCGCGTCGAGTGAGGCCTGGGTCTCCACCTCGCCCAGCAGCACCACGTCCGCGTCGAGCGCGTCGATGGCGCTCGCGAGCCGGTCGGCCTGGGCGGCGAACGCCTCATCCGAGGGCAGCGCCTCGTAGCTGCTCCCACCGCACTGGCCCGAGTGACACACGGTGTCGAAGAAGCGGTGCACGTTGAAGGCGGCGATGCGCAGGCTGCCCTCGGGACGGACGATGGGGACCTCGGGCGTGCCGCAGTCTCTGGTGGAGCAGGGGTCCTCGGGGGCGAAGTCCGTGTCCCGGCCCTGGCAGCCGGCGAGGGAGAGGACGAGGCCGAGCAGCGTGGCCACCCGGCGGAGAAGGGGACGGGAGTCGCTGGGGTG
>NZ_JABBJJ010000143.1 GCF_012933655.1 Pyxidicoccus fallax
CACCCCGTCCGGTCCCCCCTCCAGGACGCCCCCTTCCCAGGCCGACCTGGACCACTACGCCGAGAAGTTCAACCAGAGCCTCAGCCTGCGCCACTTCGGCGCCCACCTCTCCTTTCCCGAGGGGCGCAAGGTGCGCATCACCCTGCCGGAGCTGCGCCCCGAGCACCGCGGGGGCCTGGGCAGCGCCTCCGCCGTCAACGGGCTCATCCTCTCCGCCATGTTCGACCTGGCCATCGGCTGCAGCGGCGCCCTGGTGGACCCCAGCCGCCGCTGCGCCACCGTGCAGCTGTCCATGAGCTTCGAGCGCCCCGTCACCGGCGAGGGCATGCGCGTGGAGGCCGAAATCGAGAACAAGACGGTCTCCCTCATCTTCGCCACCGCCCGGGTGTATGACGGCGAGGGACGGGTGTGCGCCCGTTGCCAGGGCGTGGTGAAGATTTCCAACCTCCCCTGGTCCTCCGGCGGCGGAAGCCCCGCCGTCAACTGACCTTTGGCCACCCCTCCCCACACGCTCCCGGCCCCGACCGATATGTCCACCACGGACACACGTTACCCGGGCACCGGGGATCAGCCAGGCCCCGGAGACGCCTCAGAGCGACGGGAAGACGGCATGAGTGCAGCCGTGCAGGGCCTGCGGATGACGCTTCGGATGCCAAAGGAAGCCGAGGAGCGGGTGGAACCGGAGGTCGCGCGACCTGCCGACGAGGATGCCCTCGCGCGCCGTGCGCTGGGCGGCGACCGGGCGGCCTGGGACGCGTTGGTGGCGCGCCACCACCGTCGGGTCGTGGTATCGCTGCTGGCCCGAGGCGTCCGGGTGGACCGGGCGCACGAGCTGGCCCAGGAGACCTGGGCGCGGCTCATCCAACAACAGCAGCGCGGGCTGCTGACGGAGCTGCGACTGCCCAACCTCGCCCTCACCCAGGCGGCCTTCCTGGCCGCGGACGATGCCCGCCGCTCCCGGCGCGAGTCCATCTCCGGGGCGGTGGAGGAGTTGCCGGAGCGGCAGCACCCGGTGGACCCGTCGGTGTCCGCGGAGCGGCGCCTGTTGTCCGAGGAACAGTTGTCGCGCGCGCACGCCGCGCTGGCGCAGGTGTCGCCGAGCGCGCGCAATGTCTTCCTCCTGGCCTGTGACGGCCAGGAGCTACCCCATGCCGAAGTCGCCGCGCGTGTCGGGCTGTCCGTCCAGCGCGTACGACAAATCCTGTGCGAGGTGCGCAAGAAGCTGCGGACCGCGCTCGAGGAGGAGACCCATGCTTAAGCCCCACCTGACCCGCGACTCCGCGGAGCAATACATCCTGGGGGCACTCTCACCCGAGTCGGCGGCCACGCTGGAGGCGCACACGCTGGAGTGCGAGCCGTGCGCGCGCCTGCTCCAGGAAGAGGCCCTGCTCTCCGAGCAGCTCCAGGAGGTGGCCCAGTCGTTCCCCCCGGAGGTCCGCGTCATCCGCCCCGCCCGCTGGCACGTGCGGCGCGTGGCGGCGGGCGCGGTCAGCGCGGCGCTGGCGGCGGCGGCGTCCCTGGCGCTGGTGCTGCTGCCCGGCGGCCGCGGCTCGCACCCCTCCACCGTCGTCAGCGGGGGCGTGGCGCCCGCCGCGCTGGAGCTGGAGCTGGATGCGCCGCGCGCCATCGTCGTGGCCTGCCCGGACCTGGCCACGCAGGACTCCTGCGCGCAGGCGGCGGAGGAGCGGGGGCTGCTGGTCCAGAGTCCCCTGGGCACGACGGGTAACGTGCCGCGCTACGAGGCCCGCACCGGCCTCCCCGAGGGCGCGCTGAGCGCGCGCCGTCCCGTGTCGCTGTGAGGACCCACGCAATGGACTTCCGGAAGAAACTCGTCACCCTGCTGCTCGCGCTGGCCGCCACCGCGGCCGGGGCCCAGCCGTCGGGTGGCTCCCAGAAGCTGCCGGTGGGCTGGTTCGTGACGGAGAGCGCGCCCAAGCGCTACGAGGCGAGCGTGGACGGCTCCGCCCCGTGCGAGGGCACCCGCAGCGCCTCCTTGCGCTCGCTGACGGAAGACGCGAACGGCTACGGCACCTTCATGCAGGCCTTCGGCGCGCAGGACTACCGCGGCAAGCGGCTGCGCTTCTCGGCCAGCGTGCGCATCAAGGACGTGGAGGGCTGGGCGGGCCTGTGGATGCGCGTGGAGGGGCCGGACCCGAAGCAGCCGCTCGCCTTCGACAACATGCAGTCGCGCGCGCTGGTGGGCACCCGGGGCTGCAAGCGCTACGAGGTGGTGCTGGACGTGCCGAAGGAGGCCACCGCCATCCTGGCCGGCATCATCATGAGCGGCACCGGCCAGGCCTGGCTGGACGGCGTGCGCTTCGACGTGGTGGACGCCTCGGTGCCGGTGACGGACCTCCTGGCCTCCCCGCCCGTGGTGGCCTCGTCGGGCCCCGCGGGCCTGGAGGACGCGCCCGTGACGGTGGCGAAGAACGACCAGCTTCCGCTGGGGCGCGTGGGCGACGTCTGGTTCAACCATGGCCGCGTCGCCTCGGACAAGCCGTACACCCGCCGCGCCGACGGCGTCTGGGTGAGCATCCTCTCCGAGGAGATCTACGAGCACGGCATCGCGGTGACGGGCACGTACGGCCAGCGCCAGCTGGACCTGAAGGTGAAGGCCGGCGGGCCGCGGACCGTCATCGACGGGACGTGGGGCGGAGAGACGGTCAACATCCTCATCTCGTCCGAGAAGCTCGTCATGCGCTGGGGCCGCCTCACGCGTGAGCTGGCGCGGGACAAGAGCGCGCAGGTGGACGGCTCGTGCAACCGCTACCAGGAGAAGGACGGGCCTCGCGTGACGGATCAGCTGGACGTGTGCGGCGCGGCGCAGACCACGCGGCCTCCTCCCGCCCAGCTGGTGATTGCCCTGCTGGCCAACGGCTTCAAGCCGGCGCTGCCCGCGCAGAGCTTCCCCATTCCGGGGCCGCCGGCGCGCAGCCGCCAGGCGCTCGACACGGAGCGCGGCAGCAACAACGGCATCGCCACCCAGTGAGCGCGCGGGGCCCGTGACTTCGGGCCCCGTCCCCTGGGGGCACTGCCCGCTTCAGAAGGAGAAGTCGCGCTCCAGCGTTTCGTTGCCCGCCTGCACGGAGAGGTGGGCAGAGCGCGCGCCGGTGGAGGACGCCGTCGTCAAATCGAAGGCGATGCCCTCCGGCCCGTGCGAGGGCTTCAGCGAGGGACGGCCGGGACTGAGGAACACCGCCGCCGTCACCGCGCGGCCCGCCAGGGGCTGCACCAGGAGGCGCACGCGCTGGCGCTCACGCACCAGCACCACGCGGAAGTCACGGCGCTCCTCCAGGACTTCGCGCTGCTCCGGATGACGGGCGGCGGCGGGACGGTGCGCCACGGGCGCGCGGGAGGTGCGCGCGGCGCGGCCCACTCCGGCCTCCTCCGCGTCCATGTCGAGCGCCTCCTCGATGGCTTCGTCGCCCTCCTCCAACGCCAGCACCGCCTGGGCGCACTCGCCACAGCGGGCCGTGTGCGCGTCCAGCTTCGTGCGCTCGTCCGCCGTCATCAGCCCCATGTCGAGGCGCCAGAGGTCATCCGCGCTGAGGTGGCGCCGTGGGGGCGCGTCCACGAGCGCCGCGTCCGCCACGTCCGAGCGGCAGTCCGAGCAATCCTGGAGGTGGGGAGGAAGCGTCTGGGGCCGTCCCGTCCAGGTGGCCACCAGGTCGTCGCAGTCGGCCCGGGCGGAGAACCACCAGGCCGTGTCCTGCTCGGCGGGCTCGAGAAGGTCGCGCTCCTGCCGTCGCTGCGGATTGAGGGGAATGAACCAGCGGGCTCTCGGGCGGAGTGACGAATCCAATGTCCCGAGCGCGGAGAGATAGCGATCTCGAAGCTGCGCGGCCTCGCCTTGAAGTTCGCCGTGAAGTGCTTCCCAGGCGGCAAGTGCGCGGGTGGCGGAGGCGGCCCGGTCTCGGGCGGCAAGTCCCTCCAGTGCCGAGGCCCTCCACATCTCGGCCTCTTCACCTCCGTCCAGCGCTACTTCGACAGCTTCTTCCGCGGCCCTGAGCAGCACCGGCTGGAGGGCCTGCGGTTTCTGCGCCTTCAGCCAGGCTTCCACCTGGGGTCGACCCAAGCCCCGCAGGGCGGTCTCCACACCTTCGGTCCCCACCTTCGAGCCGCGACGCAACAGGTCGCCCGCTGCCTCGAGAACTTCGCCGGGTGAAGACTTCGCCGCGGTCAGTACGGTGCGACGGGTGGAATAGCGGGACAGTACGTCAATCATGGGTCAATCCTCCTGGGTACCCCGGGGTGTGGCCGGGAAGGAGGCTCATGCTTCCTCCCCGTGCGACTCGCGCTGAAGGTCCAGCAGGTAGAGCTTCAGGTAGGCCTGCGCGCGACTGACGCGCTTGTAGGAGTTGACCACGCTGATGTTCAGACGCCGGGCACATTCTTCGTGATCCTCGACGTCCTCGTGGTGGTACAGCTCCCATGCTGAAGCCTCCTTCGGATGCTCCTGCTGGAGTCGGGCAAACGCCGACCAGTACAGCTCCTGAGCCTCGGCGCGCTCCTCACGGCGCTTTCCTGCCTCGACAGCGCGGGCCACCTCGGAGGGTGGCTCCTCCATGGCGTCATCGGGGTCCGACGGAGGCGCCGCGAGCTCCTCGCGGTGCCGCCGGTAGAAGTCGATGGCCACGTGCTTGACGATGCGCAGGAAGAACGTCTTGGGAGACGCACTCCGGCCGGGCATCTGCTCGGAGACGCCCCGGAACTGGTCCAGGCCGCGGTCGAGGAACTTCCCCACCGCGTCCTGGAAGAGCTCGTCCGCGTCCGCCGGGGAACCGCGGCCGTAGCTCGCCTGGATCTTGCTGATGACGTAGCGCGCGGGGCGGGCCCAACGGTCCACGAGCGAACCGAGGGGCGCCCCGACGGGCTCGCCTGCGGAGCGGCGGCGGACCACCTCCGCGAACAATTCGTCATCCGAGAGCTGCTCGTACACCGGAAGGACCTGGGGGCTGCGCCGGGAGAATCACCCCGGGAGATTGGGTTTCGAGGATGTGGCGCGGCAAGGTACCACGTTGGCATCCGCAGGCAGCCTCCGAGACGGGCAGGGAGGCTCCAACCGCCCGGAACACCGGACAATTTGTGCCTCCCAGAGCCCGACGCGGGGGGCTCCATTTTCCTGACAAAGACTTTTTGGGGCCATCTAAGGAGGGAGGACGGGGGCGGAGGCCAGAAAAATCCCGCCGTCAGGAACGGCGAAAAGCCGCGTCCCTGCCCCCAACGGTTCTTTCGAGCGCCCGGCCGAAGCGGCCCCACAAGCTCGTGGTTCAACTCCACGCACCTACCTTCCAGGTAGATGTCCGTCGACGGTTCGACACTGACCTCCAGAGTCAGCGGTTCCGGCTTCTTCACTCGGGCGCTCATTTTTTTTCGAGGGTTTCGCGTCATGTCCCCCCGCACCATCGTCATCGGAGACCTCCACGGGTGCCTCGACGAGGCCCTGGAGCTGCTCGACAAGGTCGGGGCCACCTCCAGCGACCGGGTCATCTTCGCGGGGGACCTGGTGGACCGCGGCCCGAAGCCGCGCGAGTGCGTGGAGCTGGCGATGCGGCACGAGGCCATCCTCGGCAACCACGAGGAGAAGCACCTCCAGCAGCGCCGCCGGGCGGACGACCGGCTGTCGCCGGACCACCTCGCGACGCGGCGCGCCCTGGCCCCGGAGCACTACGACTGGATGGCGGGCCTGCCCCACTTCATCCGGTTGCCGGAGCACGACGCCGTCGTCGTGCACGCCGGCATGCTCCCCGGCCGGCCACCCGAGGCGCAGGACCCCTACCACCTGCTCCACGCGCAGTGCATCCAGCCCCCCGCCACCAAGAGCTATTGGCCCTCCAAGGCTCCGGAGGGGTGGAAGTTCTGGACGCACTACTGGACGGGCCCGGAGCGGGTCATCTTCGGCCACACCGTCTTCGACCGGCCGCTCGTCACCGAGCACGCGGTGGGTATCGACACCGGGTGTGTCCACGGGCGCTCACTCACGGCGGTGGTGCTCCCCTCCTGGGAGCTGGTCTCCGTGCCATCCCGGCAAGTCTCCCGGGGCGGCAAAGAGGTGGCGAAGTTCCCGGTCCACGGCGACGTGTGCGTCTTCTCGTGAGCACGCGCCGTCCGTAGCCAACGGCTTTCGCGCCCGTCCGACGGGGTCCCACACGCAAAGAGGCGCGGGTTCGACTCCCGCCGGGGCCCTCGGGCTCCGTAGCTCAGCGGTTAGAGCGCTGGACACTGGCTCCAGAGAAGTCAGTGGCCTCGTCACTCGGGCGCACTTTTTTCCTTCTTCCTTCCGACTTCGCACGGGCGGCCTTCGCTGACGTGAAGGCCCTCGTGCGCTCCACGCGCGGTGCACTCCTCTCGCCGTCACGCGAGAGGTCCGCCCCGCGCCTGACCCGCGGCACGTCCCGAAAGGGGGACACCATGACGACCACGACGCAGAACACGAACCTGCTGCCCGAGGCGCAGCGAGGCCCGGCCGAGCGGCTGCTGGAGGTGGTGCTCGGCGGCTCCGCGCACCTGTGGCACAACCGGCCCGGCCTGGACGTGAATGGCACCTGGGTGGCGGCGGCGCACGCGTCGGCCACGCAGAAGGCGCAGGGGCGGCCGGTGAAGCCGGGCCTCTTCGTGCCCGCGGCGGTGCGCCTGTACCGGCAGCTGCTGGACATCTACAAGCTCAACGCGGAGCTGATGGCGCACTTCGCGTCGTACGCGCTGACGCAGACGGACTGGCGTGACCTGAAGGTGGCCACGTGCGCGCTCATGCTGGTGCAGGAGCACGCGGGCCAGCCCGTGCGCGACGACCACGGCCAGGTGGCCTTCCACGACGACGACTGGCGCGCCATCGGCGAGGCGATGGTCCTCCACTACGAGCGCAAGTCCACGCGCATGCTCACGCCCAAGGCGGTGCTGCGGGTGGCCGAGCTGCTCGAGCAGCCGGAGATTGCCCGGCTGAACCGCGAGGCGGGCTTCGGCGACCCGGCGAGCCGCAAGGCGCCCATGGGCCGCTGGAAGCGCGTGGCGTCCAGGTGGCTGTCGGCGCGTGAGGCGAACCTGCCCATGCTCCAGGGCCTGGTGAAGGCCGGGTACAAGGAGACGCTGAAGAAGCTGGCGCGCAAGGCCGGGTACAAGCCGGCCACGCAGGGCTTCTTCGAGGTGCTCGGCTGGAAGCAGAAGCAGTCCGCGGAGGGTCACCGCACGGTGGGCCTGAGCGGGCTCACCCTGGTCAAGCGCGAGCGCTTCGACGGCCTGTCCGAGGCGGAGATCTGCGAGTGGATCGAGATGGAGCGCCTCTCCTACAAGGAGGTCGTGGGCCGGCTGCCGAAGGACGTGGGCCTGACGCCGGCCATCATGGCGGCCCTGCTCCCGTCGCTGTCTGACAGGGACTTGCGGCTGATGACGCCGACGCTGGAGGAGCTGGGGCTGCTGGCGGAGCCCTCGGTGCGCACGCGCTGGGAGAAGGCGGTGGCGAACGCCACGGACCAGCGGGCGCTGAACATCGCGAAGAACGTCCGCAGCGAGGTGCTGCGGCAGAAGCTGGAGGAGGCGAGCGACAACGCGGCACGGCACGCGGTGGCGGAGGCGACGGCGGAGGCCGACGTGAGGGTGATGTTCCTCATCGACAAGTCGGGCTCCATGGAGGGGGCCATCGAGAACTCGAAGGAGGCGCTGACGCGCATCCTCGCGGGCTTCCCGATGGACAAGCTGCACATCGCCGCGTTCGACACGATGGGCACGGTGCTGAAGCCGAAGGCGGCCAACCGCACGGCGGTGCAGCACATGCTGGCGGGGCTGAAGGCGTCGGGCGGCACGACGCACGCGGCCGCGGTGCAGGCGCTGCACCGTGACGGCGTGAGGGTGCCGGAGGGGGCGAAGCTGGTGGTCATCGTGGTGGGCGACGAGGCGGGCGAGGCGGGTGACCAGTTCGCCCGGGCGTTCCGCGACTTCGGCTACTGCGTGGCGGCCATGGCACTGCTGGTGTCGGTGGCGGGTGCGCGCGGCAACACGGTGCGCACGTGCGCGGGTCAGATGAAGGTGCCGTTCAGCGAGGTGAACGTGGACCAGTTCGCCGACCCGTACCAGGTGCCTCGCGTGCTGAAGGCGCTGCTGGACGCGCCGACGGCGCAGAGCGTCTCCGTCCCCCAGAACGGGTGGGTGGAGCGCGTGATGCGCACGCCGCTCTTGAAGGTGGCGTGAGCTGAAAACGCGGTTGCAGTGAGGAAGGAGGAGGCGGCGTGGACTACCGGAAGTTCCTCGGGAAGGTGGAGTCGGCGGTGCTGCCGTACTTTGGCGGCGGCACCGTGGACGCCCCCTCGCGCCGCCTCCGTGTCACCGCCCCGGTGCAGCCGGGGTGGTGGCGCTTCGAGGTGCAGGGGCGGGTCGCCACGGCGCGCGAGCTGGCCGGGCCGGAGGGCCTGGACGGGCTGCCGCGCGTGCGTGGACATGTGTGGGGCCACCGGCTGGTGCGCGAGGGCGCGGTGGCCGAGCCCCTGGAGTTGATGCCGGAGGAGGAGCCGCCGCGGCTGGCGCTGGTGAGCGCCCGGCGGTGGCATGACGGCTCGCTGGTGTTCGACGCGCTGGAGTTCGAGGGCGAGGCGGAGGACGGGGCGCGCCGCGCGCTGGAGGAGGGGCGCTCGCTGTCCGAGGTGAAGGGCGTGAGCGCGGCCCTGCGGGCGGCGTTCGGCTATGCGCTGCTGGAGGTGGCGTCGCGGGCGCTGCGGATTCCCTTCGCGCCGGCGGAGGTGCGCGGCCGGGTGCTGGCGGTGGCCGAGGGGGGCCGCGAGGCGGCGGAGGCGTGCCTGCGTCACCTGGTGGCCGAGCGCGAGGCGTACGTGCGCGCGCGGGAGGCCCGGGCGGCGGCGCTGGTGGCGCGGGCGTGGGCGGAGCGCACGGAGGCGCAGGCGCGGGAGTACACGGCGGGGCTGGTCGCGGAGGCTCAGCGGCGAGGGCCCCCCGCGCGCCACGGCCGGCGCGAGGACGGCGTGGAGCGCGCGGAGCGGGCGCTGCACAGCGCGGGCGCGCGGCTGCGGCACGTGCGGCGGCTGACCGGCAACCAGCTGGAGGTGACGTACTCGTTCATGGAGGAGCGCTTCATCTCCGTCGTGGATGCGGACTCGCTCCAGGTCATTGACGCGGGCGTGTGCCTCGCGGGCGCGGACAGCGAGGTGACGCTGGAGAGCCTGCCGTCGGTCATCCGCGAGGCCATCGACACGGGCGTGCTGGTGATTACCCGGCACGACTAGCGGGAAGGGAGGAAGCCATGGCGACGACGCGAGAGGTGTGCCTGCTCATCGGCCGTGACAACCAGGTGCTGTGGAGCGACGAGTCCGACAATCCGTTCCTCCTCCCGGACTCGCGCGAGCGCTGGGAGGCCATCTGGCACTTCCGCGCCGAGCTGGAGGAGGTGGCCCACAGCCACCCCGAGGGCCCGCTCGGCTTCTCCGCCGAGGACGAGAGCACCATGTCCGCGCTCACCTCGGCGCTCGGGCGTCCGCTGCGGTTCTCCGTGGTGGCGCCCGGGGGCATGGTGGCGCGAGTGGAGGGCCGTGACGTGCTCCTGGCCGAGGAGCCATGGTGGGCGGAGCCGCTGCGGCGCGTGTCCGGCATGCGCCGCCAGCCCGTGGCCCTGGCGTGACCGGGGACAGCCTCCTCTGCTCCCTGGGGTGGTGGGAGTGTCAGGCGCGTACTCAGACTCCCGGCTCACTTGAATGCTTGTCTTTCGGGTTCCACCTTGGTCCCGCGCATTGCAGGTATCCCCCGCAATGCGTGTCCCATCCCCTCACCCCAGGAAGGACCATGAAAGCCCCCACCGCCCTGTCCCTGCTGTTCTCCGCGCTGCTGCTGGCAGCCCTCCCGGCGCACGCGAATGAGTGGTTCCTCTGCGGAAACATCACGCAGATTGGATGGAGCTGCCAGCTCGCGGACCATCCAAGCAACAAGTACGAGTATGGCATTGCCTGGAATACGTCCGAGCCACAGGTCGCCACCTGTTCCTATTGGAACTACGGGATGCGTGTCACCAACAGGCACCCGTACCTCGTCTACAGCGGCAATCCCCAGACGCGCTCGCTCTGGGGTGGCTTCGTGTTCTACTCGGGGACGCTTGCCTCGGACGACGACACCTGTTCCGAAGGGGAATGGCGCCATCAGTATTGGCATCTGGACACGAACAATATCGTGAAGCCGCTCGGGAGCAGCGGCTGCTTCGGGAGCGGCCTGCAACTCTATTGTCGTCTCCGATAGGTGCGGCACATGCAGGCTCGAACCCTCATGCCCTGCATCGCGTGCCTCGCGCTGGGGGCCCTGCTTGGGTCTGGCTGGGCGCATTCGCCTTCGAATGAGGCTTCGGAGTCGATTCCAGCCACGGCGGCGACGGCCCCGCGCGGTGCGCCGTCGTGTCCGCCGCCCGCTTCCTTCCTTGCCACGGGCAACCGTCCCTCACTCGAGGAGATCCGGATTGCTCTTCGCGAGGAACTGCGGGCCGAGCTGGGAGCCTATCGGCCCCCATCCGAGGAGGCCGAGGCGGAAGCCCATGTCCCGAAGGAAGGCGTCGAGGAACGGCGGCGACTGGCCCACGACCAGGCCCGTCAGGTCCTCGGGGAGGCGGTCCGGTACGGTGCCTGGACTCTGGAGTCCCGTCAGCGGTTCCGCGGCACCCTCCACGAGCTGTCCATCCCGCAGCAGAACCAGCTCATTGGCGAACTCTTCAGCGCCATCCAGAGCGGTCGCCTGAAGGTGGATGAGTTGGACCCGCCTCTGTAGCCCGCCCATTCACCATCGCGCGTCGCGCTCGCGAGGGTTGCGAACGCGACGCGCCTGGCCTGAAGGACTTCAGATGGCCCGGCCCCAGAGGTCCCGCATGTCCGCGGGGAGCTGGCCCATCACGTCCTCGGCCTCGCCCTCGGAAATCAGGTGGCGGATGGAGTCCAGCACCGCGCGCACCACCGGCTCCACCGCGTCCGGGTTGAGCGACAGGTCCTCCCCCACCCGCTTCAGCAGTTCCTCGCGCCCGAACTTGGGTGGCAGCTCCTCTTCGTGGCGCTCGCAGCGGTGCAAGAGCTCCGTCAGCTTGCGCGGCAGCTGGGCTTCCAGGTCCAGCGCCTCCTCGCTGTAGATGCGCTGCTCCAGCGCGCACAGCACGGACACGGCGGCCTGCTCCGCCACGGCGGGAGACATGCCTCCTCGCTCGCACAGCCGGTTGAGGAACGCCTTGTAGGTCTGGCTCGCGCGAGACTCGGCCCGCTGGGCGCGGCGCACCTCGATGGGAACGTCACGACGGCTGGCCGGACGCTCCTCCTCCGGGGGAGCGCCCTTTCCCTGCTGCTCACGGTCATCGGCCATGGGGTGTTCTTCCTCCAAGAGTCTGGGCTTCACGGTGCCCACGGCCTCCCGGAGGAGCACGCCCATAGCGCATCGGACGGCGGGGCGACGCCTCCCCGCCTGCTACGCCGCCTTGCGCACGTACGTGTCGAACAGCACGCCGAAGAAGAAGCGACCGAAGCGCGCCAGCGCCGCCAGCCGCTGCGCCGCGTCCCGCGCGTACTGCACCCGGAGCGTGGACAGCTGCACCGTGAAGTCCTTCGCGTTCAGCCGCAGGAAGCCCCGGTAGATGCACGGCCCCGACGCGTCCTTCCCCCGGTACACGGACACCAAGAGCCGCGTGGTGTCCACCCACAGGTCCAGGCCCTCGTCGTCGCAGACGTCCTTGTAGCCATCGACGAAGAAGCGCTCCCCCGACTCGCAGACCAGCGGGAGCTGGTAGCGCATCCGCCGGCCTCCCGGACGGGAACCGTCCTTCGTCAGCAGGTGCAGCACGCCGCCCTCCACCGTCAGCGGCCGGGACGACAGCACCGGCGCCTGCACGCAGCCGGACATGCTCAGCGTGTGCAGCGGGTCCGCGAAGACGGCGTCCAGGTCGCTCGCCTCCACCGTGAGGATGAAGCGGAAGGGCGACGTGTCCCGCCGCGCCGGGTCTCCCGCGCGCAGGCAGTCCTCGTCCACCGCGCCGGAGATGTACCCGTACATCGTCTCCGTGAACTGCACGGACAGGGGCCGCGGCGGACGCGGCGCGGGCGCCTCCGGCACGGGCGAGTAGTCCACCGTCCACCCGTTGCGCCGCGCCATCAGCGCCACGCAGCGCTCGGCCACCGCGGAGATGGTGAGCAGCGGGTTGGTGCCCAGCGGCCTCGGAACCACCGAGCCGTCGCTGATGTAGAGCCCGTCGTGGACGTCGGTGCCCGACTCGCCCGCGAAGACGCGGCCCTCGTGGTCCACCACGCCCTCCTCCGCGCGCTCGCCCATGGCGCAGCCGCCCAGCGGGTGCGTGCACAGCAACTCGTGCCCGGTGAGCTTGCTCCACAGCGGGTTGCGCACGAAGGTGCCGCCCAGCGCCTCGGTGGCGCGGCGCAGCCGCTCGTCCACGCGGGTGAACACCGGCTGCAGGCCCGCGTCCGGCCAGCTCACGCGCACCCGGTCCCCCTCCATGCGCAGCTCGCCCTTGCCGTCGTCGTGCGACATGACCAGGAAGGTCTGCGTGTTGCGCATCGCCCCGTAATACGGCCCGCGCAGGGCGCTCTCCGCCATGCGCGCCATCTCCTCCATGCGGTCCTTGAGGCCCCGGTCCGTGTCCTCTCCGGACACCGCGGAGGCCGCCGCGAGCAGCGCCGCCACCGGCCGGGCCAGCGCGCCGGGGATGGCGCCGTTCTCGATGACCATGCCGTCTTCCTGCAGCAGCGTGGCCCGCTCGTCGATGATGCCACTGATGGTGGGGCCCACCGGCTCCGCGTGCTCGGGACGCTTCTCGCCCCACCCCACGCCGTTGACGGTGACGTCCGTGTTATAGCCGAAGGCCATCACGTCCCCGTTGTTGCTGAAGCGCTTGCCCAGCGCCTTCGACAGCGGCAGCCCCAGCGCCCGCGAGCGCAGCAGGATTTCCGCCGTGCCCATGGTGCCCGCCGCGAGGATGACGCGGTCCGCGGTCACCCACAGGTCCGGCGCGTCGAAGCGCTCGCGGCCGGCATTCATGGGCCGGTAGTAGACGCGCCAGCGCGCCCCGTCGTGCGCGAGGTAGCGCACGCCCACCTCGGTGAAGAGCTTCGCCCCGTGCCGGTGCGCGTCCGGCAGGTAGTTCATCAGCACCGTGTTCTTCGCGCCGACGTTGCAGCCCGTCATGCAGTCGCCGCACAGCGTGCAGCCCGGCTGGCGCACCCCGGCGGGATTCACGCCCGGCTCGAAGGAGACGGTGAGCGGGGGCCGGCGGAAGGTGCCGCCCATCTTCTTCGCCGCCTGCTCCAGCGCCGTCAGCGTGGCCAGCGGCGGCGCGGACTCCGGATAGGGCAGGGGCCGCAGCATGTGCTCCGCCCAGGCGAAGCCGTCCTCCAGGAGCCCCTCCGCGTCGTCGCGCAGCGCCTGGGGCCAGCGCGTGTCCAGGAAGACGCGCGGGTCCGGGCGCAGGGCCACGCTGGCATTGATGAGCGAGGTGCCGCCCAGGCCGCAGCCGTTGACCACCGAGACGTCGCCGCCCCGGTGCACCTCGAACAGGCCGGTGGGGTTGCCCACCTCGAGGCCGCTGCTCGGGTCGAAGTGGACCTGGAGCTCCTTGAAGAACTCGGACTCGGTGCGGGGGTAGTCACCCGGCAGCAGCTCGCGGCCCCGCTCCAGCAGGCAGACCTGCTGGCCGGCCCGCGCCAGCCGGCTGGCGCTGATGGCGCCTCCATACCCCGAGCCCACCACCACGACGGAGTAGTGGGACTCCAGCTCGCTCCAAGGTGACGACAGCCTCCGCATCGGCGCTCCCAAGTGGCTCTCCCGCCCTGCTCGCCCTCCACCGCGGCACCGGTGCTACAGCCAGTGCGGCTCGTCGTGGAAGGGCAACCGGGGAGTCAGACGCCCGAGCCTCCAATCCTTGAGGGTGGAGGCGGCCCGAACCTTCATCGGACATAGAAGCGGTTCTTGCGACGGTCAAACTCCAGTCCACGCGGGGCGCGCTGGCGCGTGCGTGGCGGCATCCGTCCGGTGGCGTTCACTCCGGGTGAGGAGACCCTGTGCGGCGCGCGCGGGCTGGTTCACGCTTCGGGCCCTCACGTCCCAGGAGGACACCGCATGTCATTCGAGGCACGCCCCCCGACCGATGCCGACGCACCTCCCCAGCAGGCACCGGCCGAGCTCGCCACCACCGTGCTGACGCCCAGCGACACTGGCGCGGTGAGCAAGCGCGCTCCGGGCAAGTCGGGCCCGTCCACCACCCGCCGCCGCACCGCCGCCAAGCGCAAGCCCGAGGCGAAGACGCCTCCCAGCGCGAAGAAGGCCGCGCGGAAGGCGACTCCCGGCCAGGGCATCCGCAAGCGCGCGGGCACCGCCGCGGCGAAGAAGAGTGGCGGCTGGAAGGCCGGGCCGAGCGTCGCCGGCCGCAAGCCGAGCGCCGCGCAGAAGACGAACACCAAGAAGACTCCCGCCCGCAAGGCCGCGTCCGCGCCGAAGCGCGCCGCGGGCCGCGTCACCGGCCGCACGGCTGGCACGCCCACCCGGACCGGCAAGGGCACCCGCACCGGCAGCGCGCGCACCACGGGCGCCCGTCCGGGGGCTCGCGGCGGCGGCCGTCGCTAGGCTCGCACCCCCTACTCCAGCTCCGCCGCCTCACCACCCGCGCGGCGGAGCGCGTTGACGAGCCGGTGCGCATGCCGCGTCGTCTCCGGCTCGCGGTACTTCGGGCTCACCTTCAGCACCAGCTCCACCGCGGTGGGCAAATCCATCAGGTGGCCCGGCGACACGTACACCGGCTGCACGCCCTTGCGCGTGCGCACCGCCATGCCCACCACCTCGCCCTTGTGCGTAATCGGCGCGGTGGCGCCTCGCGCGTCCGCGAGCTTCCCATACGTCCCCACCAGCAGTGACTTCGCGCAGCCGATGGAGGGCACGCCGAACAGCAGCCCGCCATGACAGGCGATGCCCATGCGGCGCGGGTGCGCCGTGCCCTGCCCGTCGAAGATGACCACGTCGGGCCGCACGGTGAGCCGCTTCCACGCCTCGGCCACGATGGGCAGCTCGCGGAACGACAGCAGCCCCGGCACGTACGGGAAGGTCAGCGTCACCGCCGCGCCGGCCTGCGCCACCGGCACCAGCGTGGCCGCGTCCAGCACCACCAGCCCCCCGAAGCCCGTGTCCCGCCCCTTCTCCGTCGAGATGTCCGCCCCCGCCACGCGCTCCACCTTCAGCCCCGGCGGGGGCCGCAGCACCACCTGCTCGACCAGACGGCGTTGCAGCGCCACCGCCTCCGTGGGCGTGACGTCCCAGCGGCCCACCTCCGGTTGAAGCTCCATGCGCGCGGTCCTCCTCGGCGACCCACCCCAATCTGGCCCGTCCAGGCCCCGAGGCAACCCACCACGTCACGTCACTTCCACCCAACCGTGGACTACCCGACGCGCGAGCGCCCTGTCGGGCAAATCCCGTGTTCCTTGCCTTACGGCCCCCCAGGGCGCCTGGCTTCCCAGCCTTCACAACGGGCGTAGCGTGCACCTCCCCAGGCGCTGGTGAATCCGCTGTTCGGCGGACCTCGCCCCGAGCCGAGCCTGGGAGTCCATCGGGGGCGGGGACGCTGGCAGCAGCAGGCCCTGGAGGCCGTGATGCGTCGAATCCTCGCAGGCTGTCTCGCAGTGTCCGCGCTGATGGTGGCCCGTCCCGCCATCGCGTCCGAGTGTGGCTACACGGCCGCTGGCTGGAACGCCCCCAACGGCGCGGTGGTGTTCGACCGCGCCCCGGGCCCCATCCGCAACGTCATCGACGCCATCGGCGAGTACCGCACGCACTCCATGCTGTCCCACGGCCCCGGCGGCGGCGTGTCCCACGCCACCATGCGGGACCCGGACCAGAACGGCTGGCCCACCGTGTGCGGCACGCCGCTCAACGTCAATCAGCTCCAGTACGGCTACCCCGGCCTGGAGCAGGTCAACCAGGGCGGCATCTACCACTACATGTACGACCCGAACGGGTCCGGCCCCGAGTGGACGGCGTGGCAGCTCGGCGACGCCATGGGCGCGGCGCAGGTGGCGGACACGCTCTGGTACAACCACCCCTACGTCAGCGACGTGTCCCGCGTCGACTCGAGCCAGTACGTCGACCGGCCGGTGTGGAACGGGGCGCGCGTGTCGTATTCGATGTTCCAGTACCGCGACCTGGAGACGGTGCATCACATGCCGGGCAGCGCGGCGAACAACGGCATGGTGTGCTCCACCTTCCTCGCCTACGCGCACAATTACGCGGGCAGGGGCTTCGTCTCCGCGCACACCTACCCGCACGACCGCATCGCCAACGCGTCCAACGCGCTGTACTCGGGCATCTACAACCACTGCAAGTCGTCGCTCGGGTGGTTCGAGAACGTGGCGCTCACGGTCATCTGCCCCGTCTTCTGGAACGTGTGCGGCAACGCCGGCAACCAGGTGGCCAACTGCATGTCCGCCAACCGCTGCGACACCAGCAACAGCAGCATCTGGAAGGGCGTGCGCGATGACGCCTCCACCACCGCCACGTCCATCAGCCCGGACCGCGTCGGCGGCTGGGGCGTGCACCCCATCTCCACCACGCTGTGGGCGAGCGACTACTCGCACCAGCTCCAGTGGAACTCGGGCGGCAACGTGTACGGCTGCTGGCAGTAGGCCCCGGCATCTCGAAACGGCGAGAGGAACCACGGCATGAAACCGGACGACCGTCCCTGCTGGAAGCGGCGCTGGGCGTGGATGTTGGCGATGGCCACGGTGGCACTCGTGGCCGGGTGGTGGCTGTCCGCGAGCCCGGAGCATTCGCGACCGTCAACTCCGGCGCCGGTGAGTCCCACGGCCTTCCGTGCCGAGACTGCTTCCCCCGCGCCCCCCGCCGTCACGGTGCCGGCGGCCGTGGCGGCGCGGCCCGCTCCGGAGCCGGTGCCTCCGCCCGTCATCGACGCGGTGACGGTGGAGAAGCACGAGGTGTGCTCCGGCGAGGACAACCTCATCAGCGTCCGCGCGCACTCGCCGGACGGGAATGACTCGTACCTGCACACCTCCATCGGCACGGGCACCGGCATGCGCGTGCCCCTGCGCGTATGGCTGGAGCCGGATGGGACGTACGAGCCGCCCGTGGTGACGGTGTTCGGCAAGGACAACGTGTCCGCGTCGGTGCCGGTGCCCCGGTACAAGGTGAAGCCCTGCGAGCCCGACCGGCTCGTCGAGGTCTTCTCCCGGCGCCTCCCCAACTCCGACGAGGACTACGAGTTCCTCGCGCGCGTCGTCGAACTGAAGAAGCGGGACGCGCCGCCGCGCCCGCCCTTCGCGCCGGTGAAGTACGTGTGGACCTTCGACGACCAGCACACGGTGACGACGACCACGCCCGTGGTGACGCACACGCTGGGGGGCGGCGGGACGCGGCCCTGGGCCATGTACTTCCAGCACCTGGTGCGCGTGGACGTCGTCGATGCGCAGGGGCGCAAGGTGACGGGGCGCTCGTCGCTCCAGGTGCTCAACACGGCCTTCGAGAACTTCGACAAGAAGGGCGTCGTCACGGTGCTGGCGCGGGGCACGCCTCGCTTCCCCGAGCTGGGCGAGGATGGCGTGGTCCGGCAGACCTTCCGCCTGTACCACCCCTGGAAGGGGCTGGTGCGGTTGGAGCGGGTGACCCTCCTGCGCGCTCGGAAGCCGGAGCCGGGCGAGCCTCCCCACCCCGAGGACACCGGCGAGGTGTCCCTGGGCGTCGACATGATTCCGGAGGGCCGCGGCGTGGAGGTGGCGGTGTCCCTGGACACGAAGGCCGAGCCCGACGTGACGATGCTCACGTACGCGCTGGAGGGGAACACGCTGGATGGCCACCCGGCGCGGGGGACGTTCTCCGTGATGCGGCCGCCGCCCCGGCCCACGAAGGACAACAGCACGCCCATCACCGACCCGCTGCTCACGGCGAAGGTGAAGAAGGCGCGCGAGCTGCTCGGCCAGCCCTACGTCACCGACGAGGACCTCTGGCGCCTGGAGCGCGAGGGGCGCTTCGACGACCTCAACGTACGGCGCGAGGCGCCCTGACGACCGACCGCTCTCGCCGCGCTCCCGGTCAGGACAGCCCGGGCACGCGGCGAGGAGCGGCGTAGGAACGCGTCAGCGAGACTCGGACCGATGGCTCGTGGCCTGCCAGCGCTTGCCGTCGTAGCGGTAGAACCAGGTGGCGTTGCCCTCGCCCCAGTCGACCAGGGCGTCCCGATTCGTGGCCGGCACGCCGTGGCGGCCGCGCTTCTTGCTCGGGCGGTAGAGCTGGAGGCAGCTCACCTCCCGGGGAAGGGCCTGGACCTCTCGCACGAGGCCACCCTTCGTGAAGAGGACGCGCACGGGGACGGACTGGTTGCACGAGTAGCCCGCGCCCTGGAGCGCGTAGTCCGGTTCGCCGTCCCGGTCGAAGTCACCCTGGATGCAGGGGGTGCCGCTCGTGCGGACCGCCTGCGCGTCGATTCCCACCTCCCGCAGCGCCTCCGCCGCCGAGCCCACGCTCCCCACGCAGAGGCACTTCCACTCCGTCACCGGGTCACAGCCCGGCTGATAGGCGAGGGAAACGGTTCGCGGCACCTCCGGGGTGCTCGGGGCCGGTGCCTCCTGGGCCGGCGCGCTTGGAGCCGCCGCCTGGACCGGAGCGCTCGGAGCCGGTGACTGCTGGGCCGGGGCGCTCGGAGCCGCCGGCACGCTCGGGGCTGCCTGGGCACTCGCAACCACCGCGGAGGAGGACGGGGCCTCGGAGCAGCCAAGGAACACCAGCGGAAGAGTCCAGCTCAACATCCAGCGCATCCCCACGTGTCGGTACCTCCAGGGCCTCGGCGAACTGCGAGAGGCAGCCGCCTATACGGTACGGCACGATGAGAATTCAACACATCTGACGCACTGGCGGGGCAGGGGCGTTGCCCCGCGCGGGTGGAACGAACGTTCCTTCCACCACGCCACCGCCGCGCGCTCTGCCCTGACAGCCGGCCGCGGGAGCGGAACGACCGTTCCACCCACGCCCGCGACCGATGACCCGATGGGCGCAGCCCGTGACGCCGGAGCGTGGTGAGGTCTCCGCGTATGTCTGGAGCCTCTCCTTTCCGCATCATCCCGCGGGCGCTGCTACCGCTCCTGACGCTGGGCTGCGTCCTCCCTGTCGCCTCGCTCGCGAAGGCCGGCATCCCTGCTTCAAACCACCTCCCGGCCCAAACCGCCCTGACGCCCATCGACGCCAGCCGGGACGCCAGCCCTGCCCCGAACAACCTCACTCCCCTCCCCTCCCTGGAGCCCACCGTGGCGTCACTGGAGGTTCTGGAGCAGCGCATCCGGGGCAAGGGCTGCCGGCCGAGGCTGCTCGGGGACAAGGGCCGCAGCTTCATCGAGGCCCAGCTCCTCTGCGACGCGCACCTGTCCTTCATTCTCGTGCAGGCGGCGCTGGATGGCCACCCGCTCCCGGACACGCCCCGGCGCTTGAAGGCGCTGCTCGCGGATGTCCTGGACCGGGCACGGGCTCCCTTCACTCCCCATGGCACCCGGGCCGTCGCCGGACATCCGTTGCCGCTCAGCGTGCTCTACCGGGGCCATGTGCTGCTGATGCTCGCGGGCATGCACCGCGCCGGCATGGCGGATGAAGCCTCCACCGCCCTGTTCGATGCCCTGGCCGCGCAGCTCGTGGAGGCCCTGTCCCGGCAGGTGTGGCTGCCCAGCTTCGGGAAGTCCGCCATCTGGCCCTGTGACAGCGCCCCCGCCGCCGCCGGCCTGCTCCTGCACGGACGGCTGCGCGGCAACGCGGAGTCCCACGCCGCGGGCGGGCGGCTCGTCGCGCGACTCGTGGAGCTCGCGGCGCTGCCCACGGGCTTTCCCGCGAAGGTGGACGCGAAGGGCCGTCCCGTGGAGGCCACGCCTCGTGGCACCACCCTGGCCTGGACGGGCGCCTTCCTGGCCATGGCCTCCCACCCGGCGGCGAAGACCTTCACCACCACGCTGGTGGACGGCTACTGCGACCATCCCGCCGGGGACCTGCTGCCCTTCGCCGCCTGCCGCGAGTGGCCTCGGGGCGTGAAGGGACGGGAGGACTCCGCCAGCGGCCCGCTCGTCCACGGCGGTTACTCCATCGGAGCGAGCGCGCTGGCCATCGCCGCGACCCGGCTCTCCGACGCGCACCAGCCCTGGCACGCGCACCTGCTCAACGCGGCTCGGGAGATGGGCATCGGCTCCACCCTGGAGCGCCCCGGCGACTTCCCGCTGGAGTCGGCGCTGTACTGGTGGGGCACCACCGTACGCCCGTGGTAGCGCCCCGAAGCCCTAGCGCTACGGCGTCTCGCGCGCCTGCGTGGTCTTCCCCTCCTTCACGAGGAGGTAGCCGCGGTTCTCCTGCACGTCCGGCGAGCGCATGGAGGCGAACAGCGCCGGGGCCTTCACCCACACCCAGCGCTGGTCCGTGGCGTTGACGTCCATGACGAGGAACGAGTCGGACTTCTGGTCATACGCCGCCAGCGGAGAGATGTGCCCGCTGCCCTGCTGCCCCAGCAGCGGACGGGAGTAGTTGATGATGACGTAGTCCCCCTCCGTCTTGAGGTTCTGCTTCAGCTCCTCGCGCATCGTCGCGTCCTTCAGCGAGTCATTCAGCACGCGCAGCTTCACGTCCAGCCCCTGCGCCGCGAGCATGCCCGCGAGCTGGCGCAGCTGGATGCCCGCGTCCGACTTCGCGCCCTCGCCGCGCGGCTGGCCGAAGACCTCGGCGCGGGTCTTCACCTCCTGGACCCGGGTGTCGAAGAAGTTGTTCTGCGTGTAGCGGTGGAAGAGCGGATCGAAGCCCGCGGGCAGCAGCTTGCGGTCCTCGTCCGTCACCAGCGACGGGTCCTGCGGCTTCGCCACCGCGTCGTTCCCCATGCGCAGCGCGTTGAGCACGATGACGGAGGACGTGGGGCCGCAGAAGGCCTTGTTGCCCTGGGACTCGAACTGGTTGGCCAGGTGGAAGAAGTCCACCTTGTGGCGGCTGCGCTCGAGGCGCTTGATGGACTCGGGCGCGGAGAAGGTGACGAGGCCCGCGTTCGTCGACGGCGTGGAGCCCTTGGCGTCAGCCGAGAGCGGCGCGAGGGCGACATACCCGCTTCCGAGGACGAGCAGCGTGGTGCGGAGCAGCTTCATGGATGGCGATTCCCGGGATGTGTGCGCGCGGAGCCTGCCACGGGCCCGGGCAAGGCGGAAATCCGGCTTCCATGGCCCCTGCCTGCCCGGTGCGTCTTCGGGCGACGGGTCCCCTCTCCGGGGGTGGTCAACGCGCGGCCCAACATCCCCCGCGCCGAGTTCGACACCCTCAAGGCCCTCCTGACCCACTGCGTCCGCAAGGGCCCGTCGACACAAAACCAGACACAGCATCCCGACCAGAGGGCACACCTCGCCGGGCGTGTCGCATGGGTGGAGTCCGTGAACCCACAGCGCGGCGAGCGCCTCCGCGCCCTCTTCGACGACATCGACGGGTCGCGTTGAGTGTGCGTGTTCATTGACGAACCGCTGTCTCATCCCTGGGTGCCGAATCAGGGATAAACCGTATTGGGCGTCGATCCGTTTCACCGGGACAACTCCTTTCCTTGGGTGAAACATGTATCGACACATCCTGAAGTGGACGTTCTCCGTGGGTGCGCTGGCGCTGCTGGGAGGTTGTGCGACGAGCCCGGCGCAGTGCAAGGACCCGGCCGCCCGGGCCACGTTGAGCCAGAAGCGCGCGGGGAAGTTCATCACCGTCCGCAAGAAGATTCCGGGCGAGTACATCGTCGTGCTGAAGGCGCCGGAGGCGAGCCTCCAGCAGATGACGGTGACGCAGGCCACGCAGGGGCTCACCGCGAAGTACGGCGGCATGGCCTTCGCCGTGTACGAGAGCGCGCTGCGGGGCTTCGCCGGCAAGATGACGGAGGAGCAGGCCCGGGCGCTGTCGAGGGACCCGGCGGTGGACTACGTGCAGGAGAACGGCGTGGTGTCCCTGTTCGAGAGCCAGCCGAGCCCCACGTGGGGCATCGACCGGATGGACCAGCGCACGCTGCCCCTGGACAAGCTCTACATGTACAACGCCACCGGCCTGGGCGTGCACGTGTACGTGCTGGACACCGGCGTGCGCTTCACGCACCGCGAGTTCGGCGGCCGGGCCTCGGTGGGCTTCGACGCCATCGGCGACAGCATGAAGGGCAATGATTGCAACGGCCATGGCACGCACGTGGCGGGCACCGTGGCGGGCAGCACCTACGGCGTGGCGAAGAATGCCTTCGTGCACTCCGTACGGGTGCTCGGGTGCGACGGCTCGGGCTCTGTCTCCGGCGTCATCGCGGGCATCGACTGGGTGACGAAGAACCACCAGTCCCCGGCGGTGGCCAACATGAGCCTGGGGGGCGACGTCGACCAGGCGCTGGACGACGCGGTCCGCCGCTCCGTGGCCGCGGGCGTGACGTACGTGGTGGCGGCGGGCAAC
Organism: Pyxidicoccus fallax; assembly: GCF_012933655.1. Classification (GTDB taxonomy): domain Bacteria; phylum Myxococcota; class Myxococcia; order Myxococcales; family Myxococcaceae; genus Myxococcus; species Myxococcus fallax. The sequence continues at coordinate 22,438 of NZ_JABBJJ010000143.1, forward strand.
GAGGACATGGACGCGTGCAAGCACTCGCCGGCGCGGGCTCCGGAGGCCATCACCGTGGCCGCCACGAACAACAAGGACCAGCGCGCGTCCTTCTCCAACTGGGGTGACTGCGTGGACGTCTTCGCGCCCGGCAACCGCATCACCTCCGCCTGGCACTACGGCGACAAGGAGACGCGCGAGCTCAGCGGCACGTCCATGGCGTCGCCCCACGTGGCCGGCGTGGCGGCCCTCTTCCTGGAGCTCAACCCGAAGGCCGCGCCCGAGGAGGTCTCTGGCTCGCTCATCGGCAACTCCACCACGGACGCGGTGGCCAGCCCCGGCTGGTGCTCGCCGAACCGGATGGCCTACTCGGGCTTCATCGGCGCCGTGCCGCTGATGCCCACCGTCCAGGCGGAGCCGACCCCGGCCTCCGCTCCGATTTCTGGAGGCACCGCGCGGTAGGCCCCTCCCCCGCGCGGTTGCTCCAGGCAGCCCGGCTTCCCTTCCTGGGAGGCCGGGCTGTCTGCTGTCAGGGCGCGCGACTTCGAGCTCCTCACGGAGTGCTCTTGAAAGCCGGTGCGCTACGCCGCGGCAGGCGGTCCGAACCAGGTCGCGAGCGCGTCAGCAAGTCCCGCGTCGGTCGAGACTCCGACCCAGGCGACATATCCGTCAGGCCGGATCAACACGGCGGTGGGCGCGGTGACGGCGCCAAGCACCGGAAGCTCCCACGTGCCGGTATGGCGAGCATCGATCCGCTGAACCCTGTCAGCCCAGGGCGTGATGTCGAGGCTGGCGGGCTCACCCAGGTTGAGCAACACCGGCCGAGCCTCGTGCAGGAGGCGGTAGACCCGCAGCGGGCCGTTGGCGGTGACCAGCTCGAGGTCAGGCATGCGGCGCCCGAGCAGCGGGTGCCCTTCGCCGAGCTCATAGCGAATGTCCAATCCGGACATCAGGCCGGCGAAACGCTTGCGAGGCTCGTTCATGCGGAGGAGCTCCGACAGGGTGTCGAGCGCGGCCTTCGCATGGTCATCCGCGCGGCGGAGGAGCGCGACTTGCGCCATCGTGTCGCGCAAGACGCGGGCAGCGATCGGCCACCGCTCGGCATGGTAGGTATCCAGGAGGCTGTCTGGCGACGTGCCCTTGACCACCTGGGCCAGCTTCCATCCCAGATTCACCGCATCCTGCACACCGATGTTCAGACCCTGTCCGCCCACGGGGTAGTGCACGTGTGCGGCGTCGCCGGCCAACAGCACGCGTCCTTTGCGGTAGGACGCCGCCTGCCGGGCCATATCGGTGAACCTGGAGAGCGAGGTGGGACTGTGAACCCCGTAGTCGGTTCCGTATACGGCGATGAGCGCCTCGCTGAGCTCGCGGAGGGTGGGTTCGCCCGTCCGGCCGAGGTGCTGCTCCGTCACCATGACGCGCACCGGCCCTCCATTCTCCAACCGGCTGAAGCCATGGATACCGATGGCGTCACGGCGAGTGCCCCATATCGGCTCCTGGGCGACCTCGACTTCGGCGATCAGGTTGCTGATGGTGGGCTCCCAGCCCGGGAAGTCAATGCCAGCGGCCTTGCGGACCCGACTCCGTCCGCCGTCGCAACCGACGAGATAGTCCGCCCGCAGCGACTGGCCATCGGACAGCTCGACGACGACGCCGGCGTCATCCTGCGTGAATCCTGTCACCTCCCGCCCGCGATAGACCGATACCGGCAGTTCCGCGATCCAGCCGGCGAGGATGCGCTCGATGTGCTTCTGCCACAGCGCGAGGCCGTGGGGATGCCGGGTGGGAAAATCGCTGATGTCCAGAGGTATCCACGCGAAACCCACGATCTGCGCCACTTGTCCCTGCGAAAGGAATCGCTCGGCGATGCCACGCTGGTCGAGCACCTCGATGGTGCGCGCGTGCAGACCGCCCGCGCGCGAGCCGGTGAGCTCCTGGGTGGCACGCCGCTCGACGATGGCGACGTCGACGCCTGCCAACGCCAGCTCGCCGGCCAACATCAGTCCTGTCGGGCCTCCTCCAGAGATGACCACCGAATGCTCAGTTCCTGTCACACGCATGTCGCTGCCCTCTTTCCGGGGTTTCGGGTCAAAGGACGGCGCACATACGGCAGGGCCGGGGGCTTGCCGCAAGTCCCCCCGAAGTTTATACGGTGATAATGGAAGGGCTGTTGTACGTGCCCTTCCAGCCCTCGTCCGCTGGGCACAGTCGCTCCAGGTTCTGCCTGTCTTTGGCGTGCGGGTGTCTATTGGCGTGGGCCTCGCCAGCCGCTCGACACCACGACCAACGCCCTGAGCGCTGGACGCAAGCGGGCCTCGGCCGTCCAGTTCCGCGGGTGCAGGCCCTACCCCCATGGGGCGGGGATGCTCGTCTACCGCTTCTGACGGTGCGGTCGCCCCCGGGGCCACGGTCGGCTCCCCGGGGGCGTTGACGGCCCGTGACGGCGGTTGCGGAGCGGGGGTGGCTTCGGCGGCGTGAGATGCCAGGGCACGTGCGGGCGTGGCGGTGCGGGGCCGCGCTTCGGCCCGGCACCGGAGTCGAGGCTTCAGCGCACCGCCAGCTCGCGGAAGACGACCCCGTCCAGCGCGAGCTTCCGCGCGGCTTCCACCATGCGCTCACTGACGACAATCATCGTCGGCCAGTCCGCGAGCCGGAACAGGTCCGTGTGCTCCGGCAGGGAGGCCGCGTCGAGGAGGGGGGACTCCGGCATCGCGTGACGGGCGTTGCCGCATCTCGGGCACGGAGGAGCCCGGTCCGGTGGCAGGCACTCCGGATGGAAGCGACCGCGCAACTCGAGCTGCATCGCGAGCAGCTCGGGCGGGTTCTTCCCGCGAAAACTCACGTCGATGGGGCAACCCGACAGGCCTCGCACTCCCGCGTCCACGAGTCGCTCCAGCGCCTCGCGGCGGAGGTAGAGCGACCAGGGGTTCTGCATGAAGAGTTGGCCGAAGGTGCCTGTGCCCGTGCCCGTCGGAGGACCGAAGTCCGCTCCGGGCTCCAGGCGGGCCTGGTCCGGAGCGAATGGGCGCACGAGGTCGCGGAGCCGGAGGAACTCCTCGAAGCTGACCTGCCGGCCCGGGTCTTCCAGCTCCTTCCGCTCGGGCAGGCCCGACAGGTCGACACACGGATACTGAAGGCCCACCCAGCCACCTCCCGCGCCACAGGTGGAACAGTCGGTGACGCCTGGAAACCCCCACCTGGGGACGGCTCGCAGGTTCCCCGTGTAGCCCGCCGCCCTGTCCTCTTCGACCCGGTAGAACTTCAAGAGCCCTGCCTCCTTGTTTGGCGTGGCCGCCTTCAGCGGCCGTAGTAGGGCACGACCTTTCCGGTCAGCTCAAAGCGGAAGATGAGATCGCCCGCATGGCGGTAGATGACTTCAGGTGGCGGAGGACTGGGGTGGGCGTTGATGAACTGCGTCCAGGCGTCATTCCAGCGACCGCCCCGGGGGCCGCCACCATGAATGTACCTGTGGACGTGCTCAGGAATGATGAGCGTGTAGTCGTGAATCTTGATGCCGGCGCGCTGGAAGTAGAGCGCCAGGTCCGGGGCCTGGGGAAAGACGTGATGCCGGACGTACCGGCCCGCCGGGAGGTGGAGGACCGGGCGCACCTGGACGTTCGGGTACCAGGGAAAGGTCATCACCGGCCGGGCGCTGCCGCGGATGCCCAGGCGGACGCCCCAGTTCCTGCGAAGCGGCGGCCGGGCGGCAGGCATGGACGCCGGCTCCACCCGGGGCGTCACGTCCTCGCAGCGGAAGAAAGCGCACCAGCCTTCGTCACACGCCAGGGTGACGCACCGGTCCGTTTCCGGGCTGTCACATGTGGCCGCGACTCCCGCGGCTTCCTATATGCGCGGGGCAGAGGGGGCGGATGCGCATGCCACCAACAGGGCGATCAGAGACAGCAGTTGCGCATAGAGATGGAGGGTGCGCATGACCATGGGCCGTCCCGGCTTTCGCAATGAGCAAGTCAAACAGGCACCATCACGAACAGTAGCCGATGCGCCCCGCTCATTGAACAGACCTTCAACGAGCTGGGCATCAGCTGACGCGTATGAGCGGTTCGTTACGGGACGGCCGCTCTCCAGGCTCGCCCATTCTCGACGACTCGCACCGGCTCGTCGTGCGTCAGCAGAAGTCCGCGCCTCTGACCCCAGCGAATCCGCGACTGGGCGCACGCGCAGCGTGCGATGCTTGGCAGCGCCTTTTCGCAAGGCCCTGGAGTTCATGAGGAGCTCGAAGTTGGTCCCCACGCCGCGAATGGGCCTCCTGCTTGCCGGGGTCCTGCTCCTGTCACTGCCCGGCCGGGCTCCCGCGCAGGCGGTCAGCCGACTCTCCTGTCCCGAGTGCGACCGCCTGCCGCCGGACTACACGATGGATGTCGCCCGCTGCCAGCCCCTGACGCCACTGCTCTCCGGCGAGCCCGCGGCCGTGGCGCCTCGCGACACGGATACGGGACGGTTCTTCGACTTCGACCTGGCGGGAGACGGCTCGCATCCGGTGCGTGTCTGGGCCGGGCAGTCGTTCGGCACCCCCTACTTCGCGGTCTTCGACGGCTCCAAAAGCGCGTCGGTCTGCAGCACGCTCGGTGCCTTCGCCGACGTCGCCATGTGGGAATCCAGGCTCGAAATGAGGGAGGGTCACGCGGGGCTGCCCTATCTGACGCTCTTCTCCGACAGCCGCCTTGGCCATTGCGCGTTCCTCGGCGCGACGGCGGAGATCGCCTATCTCCAGCTTCAGAAGACCTGGGTCATCCTCCAGCCCCGGTCGCGCTCGAGTCCGGGCGCCTGCGTCGAGGAGGGCACGCCTGGCGAGGAGGCACTCCAGTGGGAGCGTCACTCGAAGCTCCATGCCGAGGGGCTGCGCGCCTACAAGCGGAAGGACTTCGTGACCGCCGAGCGATTGTGGCGGCAGGTCGAGGCCGAGGGGGGTGGGATGGCCTCGCATGACTTGGGCCTCCTCCTGGCGCGGCAAGGCCAACTCGCGCAGGCCGAGCCACGGCTGCTCCTGACGGCGGGGGACTCCGGGCTCCCCTCCCACTGGCTGGACCTCGCGGACTTCTATTGGGTGGCGAAGCATCGCGGGCTGGCCGCCAAGGCCTACCGCCAGTACCTCCAGCAGCTCGCGAACCCCCATGCGCGCAAGCGCGGCACGAAGGCCCCCACTCCCGTCCAGCGTGCCCTCGAACGTGCGGAGCCGAAGCGCCCCTCGAAACCACCCGGGCTTCGCCAGTGATTCCAAGCACTCCCGAGGCCCACGGGATTCGCTGGCCCGGATTGAATACATTCCCATACGCAGCGTCGATGCGGCGCCGTCGTGGAGGAAGACATGGAAGCCATCGCCATCAGCCTCGGAGTCGTCCCCTACCTCGCCGGAAGGACGACCCTGGCCCTGGGCGTGTTGGTCTTCTGGTACTCGGTGCAGGCCTTCTTCGCCTCGGGTGAGTTCTCCGTGCGCTCGGTGTTCGTCAGCATCGCCCTGGGCGTGCTGACCGTCGTCGTCCACCTGGGGGTCGCATGGGTGCGCGGAGTGCTCGCGGCCCTGGAGCAGGAGGTCCAAGCGTGGATGCGGCGGCTCGACAGGGTGGCCTCCACCGTCTTCGCCATGGGCTTCGCGCTGTACCTGCTCGGGGGCTTCGGGGGGATGGTGCTGATGGGCCTCGGCGAGGGCCTGCCGTTCGCGGCGGTGTCTGGGCAGACGCTCGCGCCGGAGTTCTCGATGAAGCTGCTGCTGCTGCTCGGCGTGGGCGTCACCGCGTATGCGTTCGCGAGCCTTCGCTCGTGGATTGGCGGACTGTTCGACCTCATTCCGCTCTCGGATGAGAGCAGCGTCCGGCGGGTGCTGTTCCTCTCGGAGTCGATGTTCACGGTGGGCGGCCTCGTCATCGCACTCCTGTTCCCGGTGGTGGGTGTCGTCCTCACGGGGGTGATGTTCGCCATGCTCGTGGGCGTGGGGCTCATGCTGCGCGCCGTGACGCGAGGCGCACGCGGCAGGTGCGAGGCGTGCGAGGCGGAGGTCCACCTCGCCGGCAGCGCCTGCCCTGCCTGCTCGGCCCCCCGTGTCCCCCGGCGAATCGGGTTCCTGGGCCGCGTCCTGGATGGAGCGCCCGCCGACGTGCGGAAGCACCAGCAGGCCCTGCTCGCCGCGCGCCGGTGCCCTTCGTGCGCGGAGCGGCTCGAGACGGTGGAGGGGGAGGTCCGCTGCTCGGCCTGCCGCGCGCCCGCGTTCCGGGACGAGGAAGCACGGCAGTCGTTCCTCCGTCACGTCGAAGCGCGCCTCGCTGTGCTGGTGCCGGTGCTGGCGGGCTTCGGGCTGGTGCCGGTGCTGGGCATCGGCGCGGCGCTGGTGCTCTACAAGCTGGCACCGGCCGGTTCGCTGAGCGCCTTCGTCAGCTGGCGGGAGCGGCTGGGGACGCGAGTCCTCCGCACCCTCGCCGTGCTGGCGCTCCTGTTCATCCAGCCCATTCCCCTCGTGGGCGCGTTCGCGGTGCCCGGCCTCATCGTGCTGCTGCACCTGGCCACGCGGCGCGCGTTCCTGGCCGCGAGCACCCGGGGGGAGACCGGCGGCGGTGCGGCCCGGGTCCAGCCGCTGGCCGCCTGAGCGGCGCCGTCGCGACGTCCCACCTTCCCCTTCCCCAGCCACACCTCGCCAGGGGACACGCTACCTACGGTCCACACGAAGTGCGGGAGAGCCACCGAAGCGGGTGACGCTCAAAGCCTCGCCCTGCAGGATTGGCAGGTTCGTGATGGCGCACGTCTCTTCCCACATTCCCATTCGAAGGCTCTCGCGTTGGTACTTGGAGTGACGGAACTGCTCTAAGCGAAGATCGGCCCGCGTGTCGACGCGGGGCCATGGAGGTATGCAGACCTCGCCGGTCCACGCGAGCCTCCGCGGTGCGACTTTCGACATGTCATGGGGAGATTTAGAGGGGTCACCATGCGCCTGCCCCTGCTCCTCTGCGTCCTCGCTCTCGCCGGCTCTCCGTCGCTGACGCAGGCGAAGGCCCCGCCGGCGGCCTCCCCTGAGGCACCGTGCCCCAGCGACAGGCACGAGAAGGTGCCCGTCGACCCCGAGTCCGTGGTCGATAGGATGCTCTCGCAACCCGTGGTGGACGTGTTGCCCTTCGGGGGCGCGATGACCCGTCCGGAGCGCATCCGCGGGGAGCTGCCCCGGTACACGCCCGAGGCGCTCGCCGCGCGCGTGGAGGGCACCATGCTCCTCCAGTGCACCGTCCACGTGACGGGAGAGGTGAACGACTGCCGTGTGCTCAAGCCGCTGAAGTACCTGGAGAGAGACGTTTTGAAGGCGGTGGAGTCCTGGCGCTTCAAGCCGGCCACCCTGAACGGCAAGCCCGTCCCGGTGCGCTACACGCTCACCGTGGAGATGAAGCTCCCCTCGACGCGCTGAGTACATCGTTCTGGCTCAGGGCGCCGCCGAGGACGTCTTGATTCCGAGCGGGCCCGGCTGGACGTCGGCAGCGGTCAGCCAGGAGCCAAAGAAGCAGAGGACGCCGCGAGCGGACTGGGCGCAGCTGCTGCGCCGGACGTTCGAGTTGGCGGTTTAGCCACAAACGACAAAAGGCTGGTGCGGTTCACCCTGCACCGTCGGGTGCCCAAGCGCAGCTGGCCCTCGGCTCCACCTCCTGAGGCGAAGCAGGAGGGCGACAGC
>NZ_JABBJJ010000144.1 GCF_012933655.1 Pyxidicoccus fallax
GGGGTGGGATGCAGCGCTCGGGGGAAACGTGTCACTCTCACGCCAGACCCCACATCAGGTCAGGCAACGAGGAGTAGCAAATCCATGACGAGTCGAACTTTCTCCCGCAGGTCGATGCTCCAGAGCGCTCTGGCGGCGGCGGCCTTCATCCCCGCGACCCGGAGCTGGGCCACCACGGTGGAGCCGGGCGCGGTGCCGCTGCCCGCACTGGACGGCCAGCTTCTGATGGACCCGGCGACGCTCGCCGCGGCGGCGGAGGACTTTGGCCACATCCAGCACCGCGTTCCCTGGGCCGTGCTCGTTCCCGGCTCCGTGCAGGACATCGTCGCCATGGTCCGCTTCGCGCGGTGTCAGGGCTTGCGCATCGCCGGCTCGCGGGGCATCGGCGAGAGCCACAGCGCCTTCGGCCAGGCGCAGGTGGAGGCCGGCATCGTCATCGACATGTCCGCGCTGGCGACCATCCACGAGATTGGCCCGACGAGCGCGTGGGTGGACGCGGGCGTGCGGTGGCATGAGCTCCTCCAGGCCGCGCTCCCGGCCGGGAAGAGCCCTCCGGTGCTCACCGACTACATCGAGCTGAGCATCGGCGGGACGCTGTCGGTGGGCGGCATCGGCGGGCAGGCGTTCCGCTGGGGCCTCCAGGTGGACAACGTGCTGGAGATGGATGTCGTCACGGGTGAAGGCGAGCTCGTGCGGTGCTCGCCCTGGCAGGAGCGGACCCTGTTCGACTCCGTGCGCGCGGGCCTGGGCCAGTTCGGCATCATCGTGCGCGCCCGGGTGCGGCTCGTCGACGTGCCGCCCCGCGCGCGGACCTACATCGCGCTGTACAACGACCTCTCCCGCTTCCTGGCGGACCAGCGGTGCCTCATCGAGGACGGTCGCTTCGACTACGTCGAGGGCGCCGTCGTCGCCTCCGGGGGCGGCTGGGCCTACCAGCTGGAGGTGGTGAAGTACTTCACCCCGGGTGCCGAGCCTCAGGACGCGACGCTGCTGGCGGGCCTCGGCTTTCAGCCCGGGACGCTGCAGGTAACGGACGGCAGCTACTTCGACTTCGCCAACCGGCTCGCGCCGCTGGTGGCGCTGCTCCAGCAGCTCGGGGTCTGGGAGTTCCCGCACCCGTGGCTGGACATGTTCGTCCCCGCCCATTCCGCCGAGGCCTTCGTGCAGGAGGTGCTGTCCCAGACCACCGACGCGGACATGGGGCAGGGGCCCATCCTGCTGTACCCCTTCCGCACCTCGAAGCTCACCGCGCCCTTCCTCCGCGCGCCCGCGGATACGCACGTCTTCCTCTTCTCGCTGCTGCGCACCGCCATCCCGCCGACGCCGGAGAAGGTGGCGGAGCTCGTCCAGAAGAACCGCGCCATCTTCGACCGGCTCACCGCCATTGGCGGGAAGCTCTACCCTGTCGATGCCGTCCCGATGAGCCCCGCGGACTGGCGCCGCCACTTCAGCCCGTACTGGTGGCGCTTCGACCTGGCGAAGCAGCTCTTCGACCCGGCCCGCGTCCTCACGCCGGGCCAGGGCATCTTCTGACCGGCCGTCCTCAGGCCCGCGCGACCACGCGGGCCTCGTGGCGTCCTTCCCCGGTCCACCCCTCGGTATAGGACACGGGTTGCAGTCCCTGGAGGAGGCCGGGCAGCTCGCCGTCCTCCAACAGGAAGCGGGCGGAGGGGTGCGCGTGCCGCTGGAGGTTGCTCCGGGTGGGCTGGGCGAAGACGAGCAGCCCACCGGGGGCGAGCACCTTCTGGAAGGCCGGGAAGAGTGGCCGCCAGAGGAAGTTCAGGCAGAGCACGACGTCGAAGGGGCCGGGCGGGAGCGGCTCGGTTTCGACGTCCAGCCGCAGCGTCCGCAGGGGCACTCCCGCCGCTCGCGCGGCATGCTCGGCCCTTTCGAGCGCGACCTCCGAGATGTCCAGCAGCGTGACGTCCAGGCCGCGCCGGGCGAGCCACAGGGCGTCCTGCCCGGTGCCTCCCGCCACGTCGAGCACGCGGCCCGTGCGGGGGAGCAGGTCGTCCAGCGAGCGGAGGAACGGGGAGGGCTCGCGGGTTCCTTCCTGCTCGCGGTAGCGGCTGTTCCACCTCCGCCGGTCATCCTCGGACATGGTTCCTCCTGGCCCATGCGGGGCGAGGGGAATCCCTAGCATGGTTTGCGTCACCGGGGCTTGCGGTGGGGTTGCTTCTTCAGCTGGGCGCGGAGGCGCTCGACAGTGCGTTCCGCATACTCCGCCGAGCTTCGATTGGGCGTCTTCGCGCCGTACCGCTCGTAGTCGCTGATGGCCCCGGCCAGGTCTCCGGCCTGCTCACGGGCCTGGGCGCGCGAGTAGTAGGCATCAAGGAAGTACGGATTCGTCTCGGCGAGCACTTCAATCTGGAACGGGCCCCGGCCCCAGAGCAGCTCCGTGGCGATGACCTCGACAAGCTCGTCATAGAACTCCAGCACGTAGTGGCCGCAGGCCGACAGGTGCCGGGGGTTGAATGAGGCCAGCCAGTGCGAGTCCACGATGCGCCCGACGCCGGCGAAGCCCTCGCGCGGAAGCTCCCGATGCCAGTAGCTGTGGACCTCTTCGGGAACGACTTGAATGACCTGCAGGCCCCCGAAGTACACCCACGCACGGGGGGCCCGCTGGGGATTGGAGAGCACGGTGCTCCCGAATGGTCCCGACGGGTCATCATCGGTGAGGAAGTCGCACGCGAACTCGGCCCCGATGATGCCTCCCGGGTCGCCGTCCCGGCGTGCCTCCTCGAAACGGCTGTCGCTCCAGTGCAGCCACCGCAGGCGCGTGGGGCCCCGGCCGTCGTTCCCGAAATAGGGCGTGTCGATGGGCTCCAGCTTCATGACGCGGGCTCCGGTGGCGGCGCGCGGGGGCTGCCACCGAAGCGTGGGCCGGCGTTCGCTTGCCGCGTGTGAGCCCGGGACGCGCCACGCCCTCCGGGCCTGACAAGGCCCCGGAGGACCGCCAGGCTCGGGACCCTCAGCGGGGCGCTGGATGTGCCTCCTTCGCCTTCTCGAGCTGCTGGACGGCCTCCGCCGCGCCGGTGTTCTTCGGGTCCAGCTCCACGGCCCGGCGGTAGTTCGAGACCGCCAGTTCCTTGTTCCCGTGCTTCAGGTAGGCCTCGCCCAGGCTGTCGTAGCCGTTCGCCCAGGCGGGGAACATCTCCACGTTCAGCTTGAAGATCTCAATGGCGTCCGCCACGCGCCCGGTCCGCATCAGCCGGTAGCCGACCCGGTTCAGCTCCCGCTCGGAGAAGTCATACTCGCCCGCCTTCTGGGCCTTCAGGGTGCGGTACCGGGCGACGGCCTCCGCGACGGAGGACTTCGCGAGGGTGGCCGTCACGACCTCGCCGATGGACGGCTTGGGCTGCCGGGGCTGGATTCCATTGAGGATGCTCAGCGCCCCCGTCGCCATCTCCATGAGCTTCGCGCTCCGCGAGGTGTTGTCGAGGAGGATGACGACCTGCTTCCGCTCGGGCGCGCGGACGAGCAGGGTGCTGAAGCCGTTGATGCCTCCGCTGTGGCCGAGGCCGGCCAGCACCGTCTTGCCATCGTGCAGCTGCAGGGGGCTGGTGTCCCACCCGAGGGCGTAGTTCTCCAGGGCCGGGGTGAACATCCGCTGCTTGAGCGCCGCGGGCAGCAGCGTGTCCGTGTAGAGCGCCCGGTCCCAGCGGTAGAGGTCCTCCACCGTCGAGTACATCGAGCCGGCGGAGTAGGGCAGGCTCATGTCGAGGTAGGACGCGTTGACGAGCCCCTCGGGAGCGGCCTCGTAGCCGCTCGCGCGCTTCGGGAGCACGGTGTCGGTGACGTCGTAGCCCGTGTCCTTCATCCCCAGCGGGTCGAGCACGCGCTGGCGCAGGGCCTGCGCGTACGTCTGGCCGGTGACCTTCTCGATGATGGCGCCGAGCAGGAAGTAGGCGGAGTTGCTGTACGCCCACTTCGTGCCGGGCTCGAACTCGAGGTCCCCGCTGCAGAACGTCTTCACGAAGTCCGCGACGGTATACGGGTCTCGCGAGGGGCCCGCGAAGAACTCGGGGGTCGTGTAGTTGGGAATGCCAGAGGTGTGGTGCAGGATGTGGGCGATGGTGACGCGGTCACCCGTGTCCTTGCGGTAGTCCGGAAGGTGCGTGGTGACCTTGTCGTCGAGCTTCAGCGTCCCCTCGGCGACGAGCTGTAGGATGACCATCGCCGTGAAGGGCTTGGTGATGGATCCGATGCGGAACTTCGTGTCCGGCGTATTCGGCACCTGCCACTCGAAGTTGGCGGAGCCGTAGCCCTTCTTGAAGACGACGCCCTTCTCGTCCGCGACGAGCACCGTCCCGTTGAATTGGTTCAGCCGGTGGAACTTCGAGAGAAACCGCTCGAGCTCCTGTTGCCGCGACGCCGCCTCGGCGACAGGGGCAACCAGCACCAACGCCCACACCACGAGCGCGCTCACGATGCGCGCGTTCAGCCAGTTCATTCGATGCTCCCGGTGGATACGGCGATGTACGCGCGGGCGGCAAGGCGATTGCGTCGGCCGCGCGGCGGAGGCTTTTAGCGGAGCACCTGCTCCTGGATGAACCGGGTCAGGGCGTCCGCCATCTTCTGGTGCGTGGTGGGCGACGGGTGCCAGTCCTCGCCGACGCCGTCGACGTTGGGGTCCTGCACGGCCATCACATGGCGGTAGACCCGGCTGTCCCCCGCGCGGTTGCGCTCCAAAACCAGCTGGGTCACCCAGTCGCCGACGTGCACCGACGTCACCGTGCCGTTGCGCTCCTGTTGCTTGTAGCCGTCCGTCATGCTGCCCAGCGTGCACACGATGCGTGCCTGGGGGTGCAGCTCCCGCAGCCGCGCGAGGAACCTCCGGTAGGCCGCCTTGAACGCCGCCTCGTCGGGGAGGAACGCGCTGGTGCCGCCACCCGCGAAGGTGTCGTTGGTGCCCATGTTGACGACAATCACGTCGGGGGCGTACTGGCGGGCGTCCCAGACCGCCGGCCGGCCCGGCACCGCCAGCTCGTAGAGGGCGGGAATCAGGTCCGACGTGGACATGTCCAGGTTGCGGTACACGCCGTGGCCCGAGTAGCAGACCGTCACCAGCTCCGCGCCCAGGCGCCGGGCCGTGAGCCACGCGTAGCCCCGCGTGACGTTCTCGTTCTTCGACGTGAAGGTGGGCGCCGTCCAGGACGAGGACTCCGGGATGAGCGACACCTCGCTGCCATAGCCGCAGGTGATGGAGTCGCCCACCACTTCCATCCGCAGCCCGGGGCGTGCCGGCGGGTCGTGAAGCTCGCCATGGACCTCCAGGGCCACGAACTCGCTGACGCCCACGAGCGTCTCGGTGCGCTTGATGACCTCCACCGTGTGAAGCCCCACGGGGAGCCCGGTGGCCAATTCGTAGACGGGCTGGCCGCTCCGGACCTCGAGGCGCGTGGGCGGGCCGTCGTCGATGCTGACGTCGAAGAAGTTCGTCGTCGTCTCGTCACCGAGACCGAAGTCGTTGAGCCTCATGCGGACCGCGTCGCCCCAGAAGCGCGCGCGAATCGTCACTCCGGGATGGGAGAAGACGACGCCGGCCTCGGAGGCGTACCTCCGCCCGGTGTACTGCACGCGGGTGTCCGACGCCGGCACCGTCACCCACGTCAGGTCGTCCGGGTCCGGAGTCCCGGCGTCCGTCCGCACGACGGGGGGCTGCGCGTCGGGAGACTCCCCGGTGCGCGCGGGCCCCTTGCACGCCACCACCGACACGCAGAGTCCGAACCCGAGCACCACGTGTCGCGCGGCCATGGAGGCTCCTCCCTCGGCCTCCGATGATACTCAGCGCGCGAGCTGGATGGGGAGCGCCGACTCCGGCCGCATCCGGCGCATGTCCACCAGGACATCGTACGCGCGTGGGTCCGGGAGGACAGGGCTGGCGGCGAAGCGGTAGAGCCGGGTGACGTCGCGCTCCTCGGGGAAGCGCTCGCGCATGAGCGCGCCGAGCAGCTCCTTGGCCACCCACTCGGTGTCCACGGACACGGAGCCGAACTCGTCCAGGTAGCGCAGGGGCGCGGTCGTGTCGCTCTGCCAGGCGGTGAGGACGAAGACGCGGGGATGCCGCGCGGGCACCACCTCGCGCGCGCCCTGCTCCATGACGGCCAGCTCGCGGCGCTGGGGAAGCACGAACAGCTCCACCGACTGCCGGTGCGCGAGCAGTGCGCTCACCGCCACGAACACGCCCAGCAGCGCGGTGGCCACGCGCGGCCCATGCACGGGCCAGCAGCGCCCCAGGTTCAGGAGCGACGCGGCGAAGTAGACGCTCCACACCCCGGTGAGGGCGTAGAGGGTGCGGTACGTGGGCCAGCGCTCTCCCGCGAGGAAGCCGACGCAGTACGTGGCGGCGGACAGCGCTCCCAACCCGAGCAGCCACCGGCCCACGCCGTCACGGCCCGCGCGGCGGCCCTCGGCGAAGAGGCCCAGCGTCACCAGGGTCAGCGTCAGGCCCACCATGGGCCAGTAGCTCGCGGGGGGCGCGGCGGCCGTCCGGTTGAGGCTGCTCAGCGCCAGTGCGTTGGGAATCACCTGGGTGAGGGACCAGACCGCCTTGTCCAGGAACTGCTTCTCGAACACGACGCGCGGCGAGGGGGTGAACAGGCCCGCCGCGAAGGACAGCTTCGTGAGGACGAACGCCACGCCCAGCCCGCCGCCCATGACGAGCAGGTGCTTCGCCAGCCAGCGCACGGTGGCCCGCGCGTCCGCGTCCTGGCGCATCACCAGTGCCCCCGCGAGCAGCACGGCGTAGAACAGGCCGCTGACCTGGTAGATGAGCGTCGCCGCCGCCACCGCCACGCCGCCGCCCAGGCACCACGCGCCGCCGCGCCACGCGGGCCCCGTGGGCGCTTCGATGCCCCGCCGCGCCAGCGCGAACGCGGCCACGCCCAGCAGCAGCGCCACCGCCTGCGGCCAGCAGATGCTCCAGCTGGCGACGACCTGCGCGGACGGAATGAGGGTGAGGTACGCGGCGAGCAGCGCCGCGGGCGCCAGCCGCCAGCCCTCGCGCCGCAGCAGCAGGAAGACGGCGGCGCCCAGCAGGCCCAGCCCCGTCACGCTCAGCGCCCGCATGCCGCTGAGTCCGTCGATGTCGCCCGCCGCGCGCGCGGACAGCTCCAGCAGCCAGCCGTACAGCGGGCGGCCCATGGCCGCGCAGACGCGGAGAATCTTCCCCGGCTCCTCGCGCGCCTCGCGCAGGAGCGCGTAGTCGTCGCGCAGGCCGTAGCGCTGGAAGACGGCGCTCCCGTAGACGAGCCAGGGCAGCAGGAAGAGCAGGGTGGCCGTCCCCGCGAGTCCGAAGGTGCGTGTCGTGATGCGTGTCAGCAGGGGGACCTCTGGGCGCGCCGAGCCGGGCGCGGCCTGACGCGATACGTCGAGACGGCATCCGCTTCAAGGGGGGACGGGTCTCACCTGGCGCGAAGTGTCGGGCTCCTCCTTGATGCTCCAAGGGAACGCCGGCTGCTCGCCTGCCGGGCATGCGCGTCGGGTACGAGCCCTGGGCCGCGCGCGGACCGTGTTTCGAAATAGCTGTATGCGTTGCGAGTTGGACCGTTCGTTTCATGGGGTGAGCCCGTGTCTCAGCCAATGATCCGGATCGAAGGTCTGACCAAGAGCTACGGAGCCACGCAGGCGCTGCGTGGGGTCAGCTTCGAAAGGGGCTCGACTCGCTCCCGCCGGAGGTGCGGCGGCAGCTGGAGGCGCAGCTGCGCGCGGCGCAGTGAGCCGGACGCGGGCTGTCGTCGCCTTGTGACACAGTGTCACAAGGCGATGGCGGCGTCCGTGCCAGGATGCCGGGCGTGCCGCTCCCGCTGCTCGCCCTGCTCCTGGTCCCCCTCGCGGCCGCCCCCTCCGAGCCGACGGACACGCTGGACGCCCAGAAGAACTACGAGGAGGTCCTCGTCCAGTGGGGGCTGGCGCAAAACGGCCGCCAGGTGGACCCGGAGCCCGAGGGCAAGCCCCTGGAAGCGGTGCTGGTGGCCCTGGAGGACGTGGTCGCGGAGACGGACCCGTACCCAGGCTTCCTCAACACACTGCACGTCCGCTCGCGCGAGGAGGTGGTGCGCCGAGAGGTGCTGCTCGCTCCGGGGCAGCCCTACTCCGAGGCGCTCGCCAACGAGACGGCGCGCAACCTGCGCAAGCTGGGCATCTTCGCCGTGGTGCGCGCGGTGGCGGTGCGCGGCGAGACGCCCGGCTCGGTGGCGTTGCTCATCGTCACCAAGGACGTCTGGTCGCTGCGGCTCAACAACGACTTCTCCGCCGTGGGCTCGCTGCTCCAGTACCTGCGCCTGCAGGGCACCGAGGACAACTTCCTCGGCCGCGGGAAGAAGGTGGCGCTCGACTTCATCCTGCTGCTCGACACCTGGTCCGTGGGGCAGAGCTACATCGACAAGCAGCTCTTCGGCAGCCGGTGGACGCTCAACGAGTCCGCGGCCGTCATCCTCGGCCGGGAGAGCGGCCGGGCCGAGGGCACGCGCGGCACCGTCACCCTGAGCCGGCCGCTGTTCTCGCTGGCCACCCGCTGGAGCCTCACCACGCAGCTGACGTGGAACATGGAGACGTCACGCACCTTCCGGGGCGCGGACGTCTGGCAGCTGCCGTTCCCCGGCGGCGAGCCGGTGCCCTACGTGTACAACGCGCGCGAGGTGACGGGCAGCGTGCTGTACCTGCGCTCCTGGGGGGACGTGCTCAAGTGGGAGGCGGGCGGTGGGGTCGGCGCGTACAGCAAGGCCTACTCGCCCCCGGTGGAGTCCGGCCTGGACGCGGAGCAGAGCGCCTGGTTCCAGTCCCGCTTCCTCCCGCGCAGCGAGGACGCCGTCCATGCCACCGGCTCCCTGCGACTCTTCGAGGCGCGCTACGAGGTGCTGCGCGACGTGGACACCTACTCGCTGTCCGAGGACTTCCAGGTGGGGCCCTCGCTGACGGCCACGCTGCGCTACGCGCCGCCCCTCTTCGCCTCCGCCTCCCACTTCACGGAGGCCGGCCTCGCCGCGCGCTACCGCGTGAGGCTGGGAGACGCGCTCACCACGGTGTCCACCGCGGGGACGCTGCGGCGCCAGTTCGGAAGTGGCGCGGGGTGGACGAACCGCCGCTGGGCCACGGAGGTGCATCAAGTCTCCCCGCGCGTGCTGGGCGGGCGCTTCGTGGCGCGGGGGCTGCTGGACGTGAATGTCGATGACGTGAACGAGCGGGTGGTGCTGCTCGGCGGGGGCAACGGGCTGCGCGGAGCGAACGTGGACGCGTACGCGGGGCGGCGGCTCCTGCTGTTCAACCTGGAGTACCGCACCCCGCCGCTCATCATCCGCACGCTGCACGTGGGCGGGGTGCTCTTCTACGACGCGGGCAGCGCGTACGTGCGGAGGCCGGACCTGGTGCAGTCGGTGGGCGTGGGGCTGCGGCTGTTGGTGCCGCAGTTCAACATCATCCCCTTCCGGCTCGACTTCGGGTACGTCCTCGACGGCGAGCGGCCTCCGGTGGGAAGCCGCTTCCTCGCGGGCGGCGGGCAGATTACCGACAACCGGCCGACCTTCCTCGACACGCCGCTGCGGTAGGGACGGATGCACCTTCCGCGGGAGCGGCCGGGGCTCGTCAGCAGCCTCCCGCGGCGCCCGTCTCGTGACGGGACGGGCGCGCGGAGGGCCGACGACTACTTCTCCTGCGTGACCTTGTTGTTCACGCCGGTGCGGGAAATCTTGGGCTTCGACTTCCCGGCGCCGCGCTTCCAGGTGACGTTGTTGGCGGTGCCCGTCACGTCGATGGCGCGCACGCCCTCGATCTTGACGGTGTTGCTGGAGCCGCTCACGGTGACGCTCTTGCAGTCGCCGGTCAGCGTGACGGTGTTGGAGGCGCCGGTGATGTCCACCACGCTGCCCTGCGTGCAGTTGTGGGTGGAGGTCTCGCCCGTGCCGGTGACCTCGATGAGGGCCCCTTCGTTGTCCTCCGCGCTCGCCGTCACCGGGCCGAGGACACACGCCATCACCGCGAACACTGCTGCGCCCAGCTTCTTGCTCATACGTTGATTCTCCTGATGCGGCCCGGGCCGCTCCATGGCCCGCGCCGGCTGCCCCATCGACGTAACGAGCGGCTGTCGATTCAATCCCCCCGTCGGGATGGGTCAGGGCCTCTTAGTGCCTGGGGCCCTGGGAGATCCAGTCCGCGCCGTGGGGGCTCCTGCTGTTGGAACCCCAAGCGCTCTCGTTTCAGTACATGGAACGCCGCGTGAAGCCCCGCAGCGCCGCCAGCGGCAGCACCGTGCGCATGAGGTACGGGAGCCGCCACATGCCGCCGTGGTTGGCGCCGTTCATGATGAGCTCCAGCGGGTGGCGCAGCGGCACCGCCGGGTTGGACAGCGCCGCGGGGTTGCGCAGGTCATGGACCCACATGGCGGCCATGAGGGCGTTGGTGGTGGCGGGCTCGAAGATTTCCACGTCGAAGGTGGAGGCGCCCCGGAAGCCGGCCGCCAGCAGCGGGTTCTTCACCACCGACTGCGTGGCGGTGGAGGGCGCGACGTTGATGGACACGTGCTGCCCCGCCGCGCGGTTGACCATGGCGCGCCACTGCTGCAGCCGCTTGGCCAGCGCGTAGTTGGGGCCCTGCTGGAGGACGATGCAGTCCACCGTGCCGTAGCGCTGGCCGTTGCTGCTCTCGATGATGCGGCTGGCGGCGGGCTGGAACAGTGTGCCCCGGCTCACCCCGCGCAGCGCGGCCTGGGCGGCGCGTCCGAAGAGGGCCCGCTCGTCGTAGCGCCGGGCCGCCTGCAGGGTGATGTCCTCGGGCACGGCGAACACGTCCGTGGGCGTCGCCATGTACGCCAGCGACGTGCCCGGCTTCGCCTCGCTGAGGGTGGTGACGATGGCGTCCATCGCCACGGACACGCGCACGTGCCGCTCTCCGTCGAGGTAGGCGAGCGAGGCGATGTCCACGTCCCCCGGGAGGGACTTCAGCCACGCGGCGATTTCCGGCGCCTGGGTGAGCAGGTCCGCGCCCGCCCGTGCGAGCACGTACTCGGGGCCGTCGCCAGCGGGTGCGGTGGAGGCCACGGGCGCCAGGAGCCGGCCGTTGCCGCTGGCCGCCAGCCCGGTGAGGCGCTGCCACACGTGCGGGCGCTGGAGGTCCACCGCGGCCACGTTCGCCCGCCAGCGCATGAGCCAGGGGAAGGGGCCCGCCTCCGAAGCCGCGCCGAGAAGCACCAGCGTCCGGTCCGACAGGTCCAGCCACGCCGGGTTGCGCTGCACCAGCCGGAGCGCCTCCGCGTGCGAGGGCTCCACCACGCCCGCGCGCTCCCAGACGTCCAATTGCCGCAGGAGCGCGTCGCCGGACAGCGTCTGCCCGCGGTACGGCACCTCCCACGTCACGGGCGCCGAGCGGTCGCGCCCTTCGAGCGTCACCGTGCGGAATCCCTCCGTGGCGGGCGCGGCCATGGCGCCATCGAGGGTGAGGGGCTGGCCGTCCCGCCAGAACTGGAAGGCGCGCCGCGTCGTGTCCAGGCCGGCGCGCGCGATGGCGATGGCGTTCTCCGGGCGCTCCAGGGAGCGCTCCACCAGTTGCCGCACGTAGTGCGGGTAGCGCTCGCGCCACCGCCGCTCCGCGCGCAGCTCCCGCGACGCGTCGGCGCCGATGGCGTCGAAGGCCGCTTCGAAGACGGCCCGCGCCGTCTCGCTCGTGCTGCGTCGCCCGTCCGGAGTGGACGGGAACTGAATGCCGCTGTCGCTTCCGCTCGTCATCCGGCCCCCTGTGCAGCGGCAGCATCTACAGGCGCCGGTTCCTTCGTTCAATGGCGGAGTGCCCGTAGCCTCAGAGAAGGGGCTCCAGTCCCCCCGAGCGTTTCTTCCTGAAGGGGAGCTTGAGCGTCATGACGAAGGCCACTTCACCGGCATGCGGGGTGCGCCGCCGTACTCCCTGGATGGACTCCACCTGGGGGGCGAGCGGGATGCCGAAGCGCACGCCTACCGACCCATAGAGGAAGGACAGGTACGGGGCGAAGTGCAGCCCCGTCGTGGGCAGGTGGTCGCGGGTTCCCGTCTCGTGCATGACGCCCAGCTCCATGCCGAGGACGACGAAGGTGAGCTGCGCGCCCGCACACAGCCGCACGTACTCGGAATCCATCAGCTGGGCCTGGGCGAAGGGCCCCACCCCGGTGAGGCCGTCGATGAAGTTGAGGGACAGCTCCACGCCCAGCCCACTCGAACGGCTGGAGCCGCTGACCAGTGGACCGACGAAGAGAAACGTCTCGTCCTTGGGAAGATAGGAATCCGCCCGGGCCACGGAGGCCACGAGCAGAGCGGGGAGCAGGGCCAGTGGGAGCGAGGCGCGGCGGTTCATGCCGCGACGCCTCTGCAACCCACGTTCCCCAACCGTCCTCCCGAGGAGGCGCGCGCGGCCGTGCAGCGGCGTGCACAACTCGTGCAACGCGCGACACGTCCCGCGCTCAGGCGGCCACGTCGAGCCGGCGCCACGTGCCCTGGGAGGCCTGGAGGCAGTCGGCGAGGAAGCGCAGGTAGCAGTCCAGCCCGCGCGTGCCATACGCCGCCAGGAGAGGACCCACGTCGGGGCGGGTCTTCAGCACCTCCTCCATCATCCGCTCGTTGAGGGCCGTGTGGCCCACGTCCACGGCGGCGTGCTCGTTGAGGAAGGTGAGCTTGTCCAGCGTCTGCTGGCCGAGCACCTTCTTCACCTGCGCGAGGATGCGGGGCACCAGCACCACGGCGAGGTAGCCCACCTCGTACTCGATGGCGGCCTGGCCGAGCGGCAGGTCGCCGTTGATGGCCTCGTCATGCACCTGCCGGTACTGGCGCATGGCCTCGGTGGGCGCCTGGGCCACGAGCGCGTCCGCGTCGAGCTGCTGCGCGTAGCGCGCGTTCCAGCGGCCCACCAGCACCCGCGCGTCCTCGATGGTCATCAGGTGGTGGCCGGCCTCGTGCTTCGCGTGGGTGATGAGCGCCTGGCCGAGCTTCGGCTCGCCCAGCGCGATGCAGCGCTCACCCGCGCCGCGAATCCAGCCCTCCACGGGCTCCGTCATGTACGCGCCCCGGGCGGACCACTCGATGAGGAAGCGCTCCAGCAGGGCGGGGGAGATGTCCGGCGACAGCAGCGCGCGCACCACGGGCTCGGTGTCCAGGCGGGCGCGGGTCTCTTCGGCGTGCGGCAGGTACTGCGTGTTCATCAGGCTCATGACGGCTCCTTCTCGGTGTGGATGGGGCGCAGACGGTTCACCGTCTGCTCGTGGATGTGCTCCAGGAACTCGGGCGCGAGGTCGGCGGCGATGATCCACAGGTACGGCTTCGCCTCGGGGGCCTCGTCGTGCAGGCGGGCCGCCTCGACATCGCCGTCCTCCTCGGCCAGGAAGACGAAGCCGTCACGGCCCCGGCTGGCGAACCAGCGGCGTGCCGCGTCCAGCAGGGCGGGGAAGGCGTCTCGCCCTCCGGCGGACAGGGGGAACAGGCGGGCGGAGTCCAGCAGGCGGAAGGGATTCGTCCCAGGCGGGCCCACCTCCAGCACCGCCGCCGCCACGGGCGTCGGCCCCCGGCGCGCCACCACCACGTGCCGCTCGCGCTCCAGCCCCGCCGCGTGCCAGGGACGCGCCGCGTCCTCCAGGTCGAGCGCTTCGAGGCCCAGGTCGAGCGCCTCGAGGTAGCTGGCGGGACGCGTGCGCGAGAGCTCCCGCGCGAGCAGGGCCCGCTCACCGGCCGTCGCGGGGCCGACGTCCAGTCCGTCTGTCTGCTGGCCACCCGGTGTGTCACAGGCGACGTCAATCATCCTCACGGGGCGCAGGAGCACGCGGCCCGTGCTGGCCATGCGCTCGGCGAAGCCGACGTGCGAGCGGCGGACGAAGGGCACCGTGGATTCGATGTACGCCGCGAGCCACCGGCAGCCGGGGTCCGCCCGCGCGTGCTCCACGATGTGCACGTAGAGGTCACGCAGCATCTGTCCCGGTACATCCTCGAACCGGGAGCCGCCCGCGCGCCGGGCGAGCTGGTGGATCAGCCACAGAGAGCGGTACGGCTTCATGGTGGAGAGCGTCGCCTCCGCGCCGCGCTCGGACGTCCACACCGCCTCGCACAGGAGGTCCCCCAGGTCCGCCGCGCGCCGCCCCAGCTCGATGAAGGTCGTGTGCCGCTCCTCGAACCACTTCGCCGTCTTGCCAGCCAGGTTGAAGTAGCCCGAGTCGATGAAGAGGCGCCAGATATCCTCCGCGAGCGCGCCGTCGGTACGTGTCGACGGATGGAGCGCTCGCGCCACCAGCTCCCGCCAGCGCTTCGCGTCAGCCGGCGTCAGCGGCTCCACGCGGAGGCCACACAGGAAGGTTCCGTCGGTCGCGGCCGATACATGGCGGACCTCTCCACGCAGCGACACGGGTCGCGCGTCTCCGACGAGCAGCTCGATGGGGTGCAGCACCCGCCCCGGCGTGAGCCGCTCGGCCGCGGGCAGCCGCAGCGCCAGCCCTTCCAGGGACAGGTCCACGACCTCGCGCTCGCGGCCGAGCCAGCCGGGCAGCGGCAGGCGCACGCGCAGGGACGCGGGAGCCGGCACGCGCCGGTGCGCGCGGTGGCGCACCTGCTCGACACGCCGGGGCAGCGGCGTCACATGCGTGTCCGCCTTCCAGACGCCACCGGACAGGTGCAGGCGGTAGACGGAGTGATGGCCGGGGACCTCCACCTCGTACGGCAGCGGGCCCGATACCTCGTCGGGTGCCTCGCACCTCCAGTGAAGCAGCCCTGTCTCCGCGTCGAGCTTCTCCAGCCGGATGCGCGTCACGTGCTCGCCCGCGCGCAGCAGGCAGGGCCGGCCGAGGGCGGCGGCGGTGTGGAGGATGGAGCGGATGCGCTCCGGCGCGGTGATGTCCTCGCGGGAGCGCTGCGCCGGCGTGGACGTCCTGGAATGCCATTCCCGGTGAAGAATCTCGGACGACGGGCGGACCCGTGCCTGGGCGTGATGCTCCCTCAAGCTGCTGTCTCCGTGGTGTGACGGGTGCGCGCGCGACGTCACCCGGAATGACGGGGGGACGCGTCCCATGCCCCGAGGCAGGTCCGTGTCCGCGAGCCGCGCACGAAATTCATACGGACACGGGCTCGCGGTCTGGTTGTTGCGATGCAGTGGCATCAAGGCATCGCGCGTGACGCTTCTTCGAGTCGGGGCGATCCGAACCGGTGCCGCTGGCTCAATAGGAGGAGCACCACCCCACCTTGGAGAAGCAACCTTGAAGAAGAACGTGATGTCCCTGCTGGCCGTCGTGCTGCTGTCCGCCTGTGGTAGCGATAGCGAGACGTTCGAGGAACGCTCCGAGCACCTGGCCGAGGCGCTCTGTACGTATGGGACGCAGTGTGGCGGCGAGAGTGACTACGACGACTGCTACGAGGACGTGGTCCGGGACATGAAGGACGCCCGGGAGGCAGTGGGGGAGTCGGGGGAGGACGCGTGCATGAAGTGCATGAAGGTGATGATCGAGGTCATCGAGCAGTCCAGCGACAACGACTGCGAGGAACTCGATGAGCAGCGGGTCAGCGAGGAGTGCAGCATCCCGGGCGGGAACGCCTGCGCGGGCTACCCGTAGCCAACGGCGAGCGGGCTCCGGCGGGAGGGAGGGAGCTCCCCGGGAAATAGAGCGGGCCGCCGGGCGTTGTTCGGGACCAACGGCCCACACACCATGGCTCCCTCTCCGCTGCGCCTCCTCGCCCTCTCCGCCTCGCTCCTCCTGGCTCCCGTCGCGTCCGCGGCCGACGCGCCCCGCTCCTCCTCACGGGGCACCGTGGAGGTCCCCGTGGACCATCGGCAGAAGGGAGGCCCCGTCCGTCAGCTCGCCTACGAGCGCTTCGGGGCAGGCGAGGGAAAGAAGCCCCTGCTCGTCCTGCACGGTGGGCCGGGCCGGCCCATCGCCAACCCCGGGGCCTTCCTGGACGGCCTGCTGGTGGGCGCCACCCTCCGCGCCCACTACGACATCGTCTTCTTCGACCAGCGGGGCTCGGGGGCCTCGCTGCTGCCCGAGGAGAAGGACCCCGCGTACGTGAAGCGTCACGCGCGGCGCTACACCATCGACCAGTACGTGGCGGACATCGAGGCGCTGCGCACCGCGCTCTTCGGCCGCGAGCGGAAGGTGACGGTGCTGGGCTCCTCGTGGGGCGGCTTTCTGGGGTTGGAGTACGTGCTGCGCCACCCGGAGGCGGTGGAGGCGGCGATGCTCGGCTCCTTCGAGTCCACCGGGCGCTCCACCGGGGACATCTGCACCGGCTTCGACCGCGTCCTCATCGCCGCCGAGCAGCAGCACGCCGGACTGGGCCGCGCGCTGGCCCGCTTCCGCCAGGCCGTCGCGGACGGGAAGCTCGTCTGGCACCAGGGCCAGCCGGACCAGAAGCCCGTGCGCCTCACGGATGCCATCGGCTTGGCGGTGCCCCATGCGATGAAGGCCCGCCATGACGAGCTGGCCCAGCTCCTCACGCAGGTGGTGGACGGGACGCCGGAGGGACGGACGCTGCTCGAAGGGCTGGAGCCCGGGGCGGACATGTCGGTGGACCTGGGAGGCTCGCTCCCCGGGCATGCCACCTACTGCCAGGAGCTGATGAGCACCGCGTACGCGCGGCAGCTCGCCGAGGATGCGCCAGCGACGCTCTATTGCGACAACAAGGCCTTCGCTCGGGGGCTGCTGAAGACGTGCGAGGGCTTCCGGCCCCGCGCGCGCTTCCACGACAACGGCGCGAGGCTCGCCTCGATTCGCGTGCCCACGCTCGTCTTCGCGGGGGTGAAGGACCCCATCACCCCGTGGGAGCCCTCGGCACGCACCGCCGCGCTCATCCCGGGCGCCACCTTCGTGCTCATCGACGGAGGCCACTCTCCCTTCAAGGAAGGGGGCATGTGCCTGGCCGGCGTGGTGGACCGCTTCGCCCGGGGCGAGCGCGTCTCTGGAGTGGATTGCCTCCGGGGGCAGGCCACCGGTCCGCTACCCGGGGGGTGAGCCGCTGCCTGCCCCGGCGACGGGCACGTGCCGCTGGAGGAACCGTTCCACCACCGCCCGGGCGAGCTGCCGGCCGAAGCCTCCATCCCAGACATCGAAGGCGTGCTCCGCGTAGGGCAGCGTGAAGAGCTGGTGCGGCACGCCGGCCTCCGCGAGCCGTGCCGCCAACACCCGTGAAGCGTGGAGCGGCACCGCGCCGTCGGCCTCGCCGTGTAGCAGGAGCGTCGGCGGGGAGCGCGGGCCCACGTGCGTGAGCGGGGAGAGCAGCGCGTACAGCTCCCGGTGCCCTTCCAGGGGCACGCCCGTGAAGCCCTCGAGGTTCTTCCGCGTGCTCGGGCCGAGGTGCTCGGCCTCGAAGACCAGGTCGCTGGGCGCGTAGAAGCTGATGACGGCCTTCACGGAGGTGTCCCCCGTCTCGCAGGAGGGCGGAAGGCGAGGGTCTCCGCTGGCGTAGGCGGCGAGCGTGGCGAGGTGCCCGCCCGCGGACTCGCCGAAGAGGACGAGCCGGTCCGGGTCGATGCCGTACGTGGCGGCGTGGGCCTTCACCCAGCCGATGCCACACTGGACGTCTCCCGGAGCCTTCAGCCCGGTGGCCGGTGGGAAGAGCCGGTAGTCGAAGCTGATGAATGGATGGCCGCGCGAGGTGAAGAAGTCCGCCCAGGCCCGGGCGTAGCCGCGCTCTCCGCCGCTCCAGCCTCCGCCGTGGAGGTAGAGCACGGCGGGCCGCGGGCCCGATGCCGGTGTGTCGGGCAGGAAGAGGTCGGCATGCAGGTCGACACCTTCGACGGTGGCGAAGCGCACCGTCTGGCTCGGCGGCGGGCGCTGGCCCACGAGGGGCCGGAAGTAGTCGCGCAGGCTGAGCGGGATGCCGTGCGTCCTCGCCATCCTCCACGCGGAGAGGGCGGGCCACGCGGCGGCGAAGAGGACGAGCAGCGCGGCGGCGCTGGTGCTCCATCGCAGCCAGCTCCATTCACCGGCGCGCCACGCGCGAGCGGCGAGCAGCGCCGTCAGCAGCGCGGGCACCAGCAGCAGCAGGCTGTACTCCCGCAGGATGCCCTTGAAGAACTGCATGAGCGCGGGCGACCGGGGAGGCGCGAAGAACACCGCCGCGAGCAGCAGGCACCCGGCGAGGTGCAGCACCGTCAGCGCGGTCATCACCAGCGAGAAGAGGGAAGGGCGGAGCAGCGAGGTTCTCCAGGGGGCGCGGAACGCCTCGGGTTATCGCGCATCTCGGCGCAATCGGGCCAGGGGCTCCCGTCGCCACCATCGAGCCCGGGGCTTCCCTGGGAAAGGCTGTCAAGAGCCCCAGGGGCCCAGCGTCCCAATCCTTGTCATGCGCAAGTGATGGCGCGTGGAGAGGCCCCCCTCATCGACAGGCAAGGCGCCGCGCTCCTACCGTCCCACCCTGTTTCCAGACATGGAGCCTCCCAGTGCGCAGCCTCGTCACACTGCTGGGTCTCTTCGCGGCGGTCATGGCACGTCCTGCCTCCGCCGCCAGGGACCTTCCCACGGTGGATGCCTTCGCGAGCAGCCCCGTCCCCAAGAACGCGCCGACCGCCCGTGAGCGGGCGAAGGGCGTCCACGTCGTGCACGAGGAGCCGCGCCTCGGCGTGCCGACCTTCGTCTGGGGCGTCAAGCCTCCGGATGGGCAGAAGCGGCTGCGGCCGGCCTCTCCCGAGGAGGCGGCACGCGCCGTCATCGGTGAGCAGGCGGGGCTGTACCGGCTCAGCCGTACCGACGCACCGCACGTGCCGGTGAGTGGCGTCCACCGGATGCGCGAGGGCGGCAGCATCGTCACCTTCGCGCAGGAGGTGGACGGCATCCCCGTCTTCCGTCAGTCGCTGAAGGTGCTGCTGGACAAGGAGCAGCAGCCCATCGCCATGTCCGGGTACCTGAGCCCGGTGGCCTCCGAGCCACGCATGGAGAAGGCGGCGCCGCGCTTCGTGCTCGCTCCGCCGGAGGCCATCGCCCTTGCCTGGAGGGACCTGCATGGTGAGCCCCTGCCGGCCGTGAGCCTGAAGGCCACCGGACGCGCCCAGGGGCCCTACAGCCGTTATGCGCTCACGCCCGGACCTCGGCTGACGGTGCTCGCCGCGCCCGCGCGCGTGCGCCAGGTCTTCTTCCCGCTGCCCGGCACCCTGGTGCCCGCGTACTACGTGGAGCTGCAGACCACGCCCGTCACCGAGACGGAGGGCGACGCCTACTCCTACGTCATCTCCGCCACGGACGGGCAGGTGCTCTACCGGCACAACCTGACGGCCCACCAGAGCTACACGTACCGGGTGTGGGCGGACGCGCAGAGCCCCCACATTCCCTTCGACGGTCCCCAGGGCACCACGGCCACGCCGCACCCCACGGGCCTGCCGGACGGCTACCAGTCGCCCTTCGTGGAGCCCAACCTGGTGACGCTGCGCAACGTGCCCTTCAGCCGCAATGACCCGTGGCTGCCCGAGGGGGCCACGCAGACGGTGGGCAACAACGTGGACGCCTACACCGACTTCTTCGCGCCGAACGGCTTCAGCGCCGGTGACGTCCGCGGCGCGCTCAGTGCTCCAGGCACCTTCGCCCATGCCTATGACGTGCTGCTCTCGCCGAGCGTCACCGACACGCAGCAGATGGCCGCCGTCACGCAGATGTTCTTCGTGACGAACTTCCTGCACGACTGGTTCTACGACTCGGGCTTCGACGAGGCGTCGGGCAACGCGCAATGGGACAACTACGGTCGCGGAGGACTCGACGGAGACCGGTTCCGCGCCGAGGGACAGGACTTCGCGGGGCTCAGCAACGCGAACATGTCCACGCCCTCGGACGGCGATTCGCCCCGGATGCAGATGTTCCAGTACGAGACGCGCGGCGTCCGGGTCCTGGAGATTGCTCCGGACCACCCCCTGGCGGGGCGCTGGACGGTGGGAGGCGCCGCCTTCGGGGCCCAGCAGTACGACATCACCGCGGACGTCGTGGTTGCACGAGATGGGGTCCCCGGCCCGATGGGCACCGACGACGATGCGTGCGAGCCGCTGGCCAACTCATTCGTGATGCGCGGACGCATCGCGCTGGTGGGAATGGGAGGCTGTGCGCCCACCGTCAAGGCCGCCCATGCCCAGGCCGCGGGCGCCGTGGGCGTCATCCTCACCTTCGAGGAGATCTTCCCCATCATCATCGGCCGCGACCCCTCCATCACCATTCCCGTCGTCTCGATTCACGACGGGATGTCACAGCAGCTCATGGCCCAGCGTCCCCCGAGCGCGAGGCTCCTGCGGGAGGCGACCGACCGCGATGGCACGCTGGACAACACCATCGTCGCGCACGAGTGGACGCACTACCTGAGCAACCGCCTCATCGGTGACGCCAACGGCCTGACCAACAACCAGGGCCGCAGCATGGGCGAGGGCTGGAGCGACTTCGTGGGGCTGCTGATGATTGTCCGCGAGGGCGATGACCAGCGGCCCTCGAATGCCAACTTCAACGGCGTGTACGCGCGCGCCGCCTACGCGAACAGCGGCGGCAACAACCAGGGCTACTACTGGGGCAACCGTCGCTACCCGTACTCCACCAACCTGATGAAGAACCCGCTCACCCTGCGCCACATCCAGAATGGCGTCCGGCTGCCCGCGGGCATTCCCGTGGCCTCCGGTGCGAATGGCGCGAGCAACGCGCAGGTCCACTCCTCCGGGCAGGTGTGGGCGACGATGCTGTGGGAGTGCTACGCGGCCCTGCTGCGCGACAAGCAGCGCCTGACGTTCGCCCAGGCCCAGCAGCGGATGAGGGACTACCTCGTCGCGTCGCTGAAGCTGACGCCCAACGCGCCCACCTTCCTGGAGGCGCGTGACGCGCTGCTGGCGGCGGCGTACGCCAACGACCCGGCGGACTTCGTCCTCTTCGCCCAGGCCTTCGCGAAGCGTGGTGCCGGCTCGCGCGCCATCGCGCCTCCTCGCGACTCGCCGGACCACGTCGGCGTGGTGGAGAGCTTCGACATCGGCAAGGACGTGGTGCTGGCCAGCGTGGAGGTTCTCGAGCAGCCGGGGACGACGGCGTCCTGCGATGATGACGGGGTGCTCGACACGGGCGAGACGGTGCGCGTGCGGGTGACGCTGCGCAACAGCGGCATCGGTACGCTGAGCCAGACGAGCATGACGCTCTCCAGCGGCTCGCCGGACGTGTCCTTCCCGGAAGGGACGACGGTGGCCTTCCCCATCATGGAGCCGCTGCAGCTCGCCACCCTGGAGCTGCCCGTCCGGCTCAACGGTCCGGTCTCCACCCGCACCATTCCCCTGACCATCAGCTACGGGGACGCGGAGCAGACCGTTCCCGGGAACCAGTCGCGGACCCTTCAGCTGCGAGTGAACACGGACGAGCTGCCCGGCACGAGCGCCATCGAGACGGCGGAGGCCACCAACCACCCCTGGTTCTACGGCGTTTCCGGAGGGATTCCCCTGTCCTGGGAGCGGCAGTCGGCGCCCGACGGCCTGAACGGGTTCTTCCACGGGCCGAACAGCGATACCTACGGGGACACCTCGCTCGTCTCGCCGCCGCTGCGGGTGGCGAACACGGGGGCCTTCCGCTTCACCTTCCAGCACCGCTTCTCCTTCGAGACCGGGGGCGGGCTCTTCTACGACGGCGCCGTCATCGAGCTGAGCGAGGACGACGGGTTGAACTGGGTCGATCTCGGAGGCGCCCTGAGCCTTCCCTACAACGCGGTCATTGAGCCCGGCGGGGGGAATCCGTTGGAGAACCAGACCGTGTATGGCGGCCTCAGTCCTGGCCATCCGGCGTTCATCTCCACCTCGGTGGACCTGGGCACCGCCTACGCCGGAAAGACGGTTCGCATCCGCTTCCGCGTCGGCACGGATGCGAGCATCGGCGCGCCGGGCTGGGACGTGGACGACATCCAGTTCGAGGGCCTCGTGGACACGCCCTTCACGTCATTGGTCGACCACCGGGGCCTGTGCATCGACCGGATGCCGGTGGCGGACGCGGGGCCGGCGCAGACGGTCAACGAGCGGCGCCTCGTGACGCTCTCCGGCAACGGAACGGACCCGGAGGGCGCCGCGCTCACCTGGACGTGGACGCAGGCGGCGGGCCCGGCGGTGACGCTCAGCGATGTGAGCGCTCAAAGCCCCACCTTCCGGGCGCCGGAGGTGACGGAGGACACGGACCTGGTCTTCGAGCTGCGCGTGAGCGACGGGACGAACACCAGCCTCCCGTCGCGGGTGACGGTGCGGGTGCGGCACATCTCCGACGGCAACCGGGCGCCGGTGGCCGTGACGGAGGCCGTCGCTCCGGTGGATGAGGGCGCGCGCGCCACCCTCCTCGGCGGAGGCTCGGACCCGGACGAGGATGCGCTGCTCGCCTTCACGTGGACGCAGACGGGAGGCCCGGCCGTCACGCTGTCGGGCGCCAGCTCGGCGAGCCCGACCTTCACGGCGCCCCCGGTGGATTCCAACACCGAGCTGACCTTCCAGCTCGTGGTCAGCGACGGCGAGCTGTCGAGCGCGCCGGCCACCGTGACGGTGCTCGTGCGGAACGTCTCCGCGCCGCCCGTGGCGGACGCGGGTGAGGACGAGCGCGTCCGGAGCGGCGGCACGGTGACGCTCAGCGGCGCGGGCTCCGTGGACCCGGACGGCACGGAGCTGACCTACGCCTGGACGCAGGTGGACGGCCCCAGCGTGGAGCTGGTGGTGGAGGGCTCGCGCGCCACGTTCACCGCGCCCGAGGTGAGCGCGAAGACGGTGCTCACCTTCCGGCTCCAGGTGACGGACATCCACGGCGAGAGCGGTGAGGACACCGTCTCCATCACCGTGGCGAAGGAGCCGGGCTCGGGCTGCGGGTGCTCCGCGGGCGAGGAGGGCTCGGTGCCCGGGGCGGTCATCATGCTGCTCGCGGCGCTGGGCTTCGCGCTGCGGCGTCCCCGCGCCATGCGCGTCCCGATGCGCTGACGCTCGGGGAGGAAGCCTCTGCCCGGGCTGCCGGGCGGAGGCGCTCCTTCCTCAGTCCAGGAGTGGGGGCTCCTCCGCCGGGTCCACCTCGGGCAGGCGGAAGCAGGCGCGGGCCTCTCCGCAGACATGCGGGTGCGCGAAGTCGTCGTCCGGGCCGACGCTCTCGCCCGTGGCCACGCACCAGAACGTCGCGGTCGACTCGAAGCCGGAGTCCCAGTGCACCACGGCCTCGTAGCGGATGCCCGGCGTCCCCTTGGAGCGCAGCCGCCGGCAGACGGGTGGCGGCTTCTGGCGGGTGCTCGAGTCCATGCGCGCCGCCTCAGGCCTTCGCCGCCGCGAGGACCGTCCTGCGGACCACCGTCTCGAGGATGGAGACCTTGTAGGCGTTCTTCGACAGCGGCGTCGCTCCCGCCACCGCCGCCTTCGCGACCTGACGGGCAAGCTCCTCGTCGACGGGCCTGCCCACCAGGAGCTTCTCCGCTTCCGTCGCGCGGCGAGGCGTGGGCGCCACCCAGCCCATGGCGATGGCCGCCTGGCGGACGACCCGGCCGTCCAACTGGAGCACCACCGCGACGTCACAGAGGGGCCAGTCGTAGCTCTCGCGCTCGCCCTGCTTGTGGTACGCGGCCCGCGTTCCCGCCGCCGGAGCGGGGATGCGCACGCGCGTGAGCAGCTCGTTGGGCGCGAGGACCGTGTCTCGCGGGCGCTTCATGTCGGGCGGCAGCAGCAGCTCGGAGACGGGCACCGTGCGCGTCTTGCCGCCGGGGCCGACGAGCTCCACCGAGGCCCCATAGGCCAGGAGCGCGGTGGCCGGCGTGGAGGCGTGCACCATCGCCGTGCGCTGGTTGTCGAAGATGGCGTGGTACTGGTTCTGCCCGTCCCGCACCCGCGCGAGGTCGTCTCCTCCGGCCTGATGGAAGTGCTCGTTGCGGAAGTACCAGCAGCGGGGCCGCTGGAGGAGGTTGCCGCCGATGGTGGCGGCGTTGCGGACCTGGGGCGTGGCCGCGTGCTCGGCGGCTTCCGAGAGCGCCACGAAGCGGTTGCGCACCTCGGGCTCGCGGGAGATGCGCGACAGCGTCACCAGCGCGCCCAGCTCCAGGCCCTGCCGCGCATCGAAGCGCACCCCGTCCAGGCCCTTGATGCCCTTGAGGTTGACGACGCGGTGAGGGGAGAGCACGCCTCCCTTCATCAGGTCCAACAGGTCCATGCCGCCGGCCTTCGCGACGACGGGGCGGCCGTCCTTCGACTCGCCCAGCAGCGTGACGGCCTGCTCCACGGATTCAGCGTCCACCCATTCGAAGCTCTGCATGAATCCTCCCGGTCGTCTCAGGCGCGCAGCGCCGCGAGCACGTTCGCCGGCGTCATCGGCAGCGTGCGGATGCGCTTGCCCGTCGCGTTGTAGAAGGCATTGGCCACCGCCGCCGCCGTCGCCACGTTGGCGGGCTCGGCGACACCCCGGGCATCGGTCGAGGACTGCGCGCCGAGCTGCTCGAGGAGGATGACCTCGATGCTCGGCGTCTCGCGCGAGCCGACAATCTTGTACTGGTCCACGTTGGCGTTGAGCTGGTGCCCGCTGCCGGCGTCCAGGTGCCGTTCTTCATAGAGGGCGTAGCTCACGCCCTGAATCACGCCGCCGTAGATCTGACTCTCGGTGAGCTTGGGGTTGATGGGGCGCCCGCAGTCATGCACCGCCAGCACCCGCTCCACCTTGACGATGCCGGTCTCCGTGTCGACGGCGACCTCGGCGAACTGCACGCCGCCGATGCCGTGCCGGCTGATGCCCATCTCCGGGGTGACGGCCATGTACCCCTCGTAGTCGTCGCGGCGCTCGGCCCGGTGGGCGATTTCGTTGAACCCGGCCTTCTTGACGGCGTCCCGGAAGGGCATCGCCGACGAGGCCTTGCCCTTCACCATCACCTTGCCGTCGGCGAAGACGATGTCGTCCGCGCTCGCCTGGAAGACGGGCGCGAGCCGTGAGGCCAGGTCCCGGGCGCAGCGGTACGCGGCATTGCGCGCGGCGGGGGTGAGCGAGCTGGTGACGCGGCTGCCGCCCGAGGCGGGGCCCGGCGGATAGCGGGAGTCGCCGACGTGGGCGCCGATGTCCTCGGGCCTGAGGCCGAGCTCCTCCGCCACCACCTGGGCCAGGATGGTGCGCGTCCCGGTGCCGATGTCCTGCGTGCCGCTGAAGGCCTCCACCGAGCCGTCGCCCAGCACCCGCACCTCGCAGCCGGTGTTCCGGTGGACGAGGTAGAGCCACTGGGACTGGGCGAAGCCCACGCCGCGCTTGATGGGCCCCTTGTCGGAGCCCGCGGGCCGGCGTTTGCTCCAGCCGAACTTCTCGGCGCCCACCCGGCGCTCGTGCGCGCGCGCCACCGCGTCGTCCGTGCGCGACACGTCAATCTTGTTCCGGAGCGCCAGCGGGTCCATCCCGATGCGCTCCGCCAGCTCGTCGATGGACTGCTCCAGCCCGAAGATGCCCTGGACCTGGCCGGGTGCCCGGAAGGCGGCGCAGGGCCCCGCGTTGGTGAAGACGTCGTACTGCTCCATCTGCACGTTGGGGCATTCATAGAGCGTGGAGTGGCAGAAGCCGACGCCCGCGCCGCCCGCCACGCCGCCGCTGCCCCAGGCCTTCAGCTGGATGGCGACGAGCGAGCCGTCCTTCTTCGCGCCCAGCTTGAGCCGCTGGATGCTGTTGGGACGGTTGCCGCCGGACACGTGCTCCTCGCGGCGGTCCAGCACCATCCGCACCGGCGCCCGGGCCTTGCGCGACAGGTGGATGGCGAGCAGCCCGAAGTTGCCGATGCCGTACTTCGCGCCGAAGCCGCCGCCGGTGTAGTCGCAGATGACGCGAACCTTGCTCTTCGGAAGGTCGAAGTACTCGGCGGCCTCGTCGCGGACGCTGCCCATGTACTGGGTGGACGCGTAGAGGGTGAGCCCCTCGTCCCGCCAGTCGGCGACGAGGCCGTGGGGCTCCATGGGCACGTGCGTCTGGACCTGGGTGCGGTACTCCACGTCGATGACGACGTCGGACTCGGCGAACCCCCGTTGGACGTCCCCGCGCGGGCCCATGCCGAGCGGCTTCGAGTCCGGGCCGCGGACGTTGCCCTTCTGGGGGAGGCCCGGCGGCGCGCCTCCGCCGCCCGCGGTGGATGGCTGCTCGGTGGGGCCGGGGAACACGCGCGGCGCGTTCTCCTTCATGGCCTCTTCGAGGTCGGTGACGTGCGGGAGGGGCTCGTACTCCACCTTGATGAGCCGGGCCGCGGCCTCCGCGGCGCGGGGGGAGTCCGCCGCCACGCCCGCGATGGGCTGGCCGGCGTAGCGCACGGTGGGGTAGCGGTTGCCCTGCTCCGCCTTCGGGTCCCTCAGCTTCGCGGTGGAGAGCAGGCGCTCCATGACGTGGACGGCGCGCACGCCGGGGTAGCGCTCCGCCGCCGACGTGTCGATGGACTTGATGCGCGCATGGGGCAGGGGCGCCAGGACGCGCTGGCCCCAGAGCATTCCCGGAAGCTGGACGTCGAAGGTGTAGCGGGCCCGCCCGGTGACCTTCTCGATGCCGTCCAGGCGGGACACCGGCTTGCCAATGGACTTCAGCTTCGCGTTCTCCGGCAGGGGTGGCGGCTCGTCCACGGGCACGCGCCGGGTGACCTGCTCCAGGCGCTGGCCGACGATGCCGTACGGCATGGCCTGCTGCCGCGCGGGGCCCGGGTTGGGAGGCGGCGGCTTCGCGGGGCCGGCCTCCTGCGTCTTCTGCCCGTCGGCCGGCGTGGTGGCGCCCCGGGTATCGCTGGTGTCCTTGACGTCCTGCATCAGCTCCTCCCCTTGCCCTTGCCGTTGGACCGGGCCGCGGCCAGCGTGGCCTTGAAGACGTTGGGATAGGTGCCGCAGCGGCACAGGTGCCCGCTGACCGCCTGCTTCACGTCGTCGAGCGTGCACTTCGGGTTGCGCTCGACGAGCGCGGCGCAGCTCATCACCATGCCGGGCGTACAGAACCCGCACTGCATGGCGTCGTGCTCCACGAAGGCGCGCTGCACCGGGTGCAGCTCGTCGCCCTTCGCGAGCCCCTCGATGGTGGTGACCTTCCGGCCGCGCGCGTCGAAGGCGAGCGTCATGCAACTGGCGGCCACCTCGCCGTCCAGCCACACCGTGCACGCCGAGCACGCCCCCCGGTCACAGCCAATCTTCGTGCCCGTCATCCCCAGCTGGTTGCGCAGCAGCTCCGCCAGCGTCGTGCCGGGGTCGGCCTGGACGGTGACGGGACGGCCGTTGAGGGTGAGCGTCAGCGTGGAGGGCCCGGGCCCGTGGACCGCCGGCGCCGCGGTGGACGCCGCCTCCGCGGCCGTCTGGACCAGCGTGGCGCCGAGCGCGGAGGCCCCCGCGCCGGTGAAGAAGGCCCGGCGGCTCAGCTTCGGCAGCAGGGGCTTGGGGTCGGAGTCATCATCGGATGGAGCCAATGTCGATTCTCCTCTCGCCAAACAAACTACCGGAGCAATTCCTGACGGCCAGGGAGACTGCTCCACCCGGGAGGGCGGCTTTCACCTTGTCAATGAAGGGGATTTCTCACATTCCGATTCTCCGGGATTTTTTGGATTGACCCGCTCTGGGCGGATTTCCTACCTTTGCTCCCGCTGTGAGTCCCCCACCCCCAGGGAATCGAGTTCGAGATGAGGAAGCTCTTCCTGTGTGCAGTGTCGCTGGTGCTGGCAGTGGGCTGTTCGAGCGGGCCGGAGCAGCAGCAGGCCCAGTCGGCGGAGGGCTTCGCGCTCCTCCAGCACGACGCGACGACGATTGAGGCCACCTACAGCTCGGGCGGCGCGTCCGTGCGGGCGCTGGTGGTGGAGACGTCGAAGGACGTGGTCGAGGTGACCTACGACTTCGGCGACCCGGTCATCGGGTTCCACATCGACTACAACCAGGGCGTGGGCCAGTTCATGCCGAGCGGCAGCCCGTTGGACGCGGCGCAGGCCCAGCTCCTCACGCCGCTGCTGGAGGGCATCATGAAGGCCCTGCCGCAGACGCCGGACGCCCCGCGCACTCGCGTGGAGACCGCGGCGGAGCGCCAGACGAGCTTCATGCAGATCGTCCCGGTGGGTGAGGCCCTGACGGCGTACGAGTACGTCTCCGAGCGCGGCTGGACGCACATCTCCTGCACCTGCGGCAATCAGTACATCGGCTCGGGTTACTACCGGACGGCGGGCCGGGGCTGCGGCTGCACGGGCGGCTCGGGTCAGGGATGCAAGGGCCGCTGCGGTCAGGGCTGCGGCATCACCAGCACGCCCGGGTGCGTGGGCACGACGGCGTACACGCAGGACTGCGCCAAGCACGACTACGGCCTCGGCAGCTTCTCGGCCGCGTCCGACGACTACACGTTCGCCAGCAACAACTGCAGCTGCAGCGGGGTGGGAACCTGCTACTGAGAACCTGTCCAGGAGTCCTCGCCGTGCTCGCGGCCACGGTGCTCGGCTGTGGCCGCGCCTCCTCCAGTCCCTGTCCCGATGGGGCGCGGCTCCTCGGCCGCGCGCCACCGGAGGGCACGCTGCAATGGTGCGCGAAGCCCGACGGCGGGAAGCATGGCCGCTGGGCGGAGTGGCACCCCAACGGCAAGCTGAAGACGGAAGGGCAGTACGTCGACGGCAAGATGGAGGGCCGCTGGGTGAGCTACTTCGAGGACGGCGTGAAGCAACTCGAGGGCGAGTATCGCGGCGGCCTGAAGACGGGGCTGTGGACCCTCTACTACGAGGAGGGGCCAAAGAACCGCGAGGAGGTCCATACCCCGGAGGCCCGGGAGACGAAGTGGACCGCGTGGCGCTCCAGCGGCGAGAAGTGGGCCGAGGGAACCCTCGTCGGGCACATGGCCGTGGGCCCCTACTCGGAGTGGCACCCGAACGGCGCGCTGGCCGTGCGGGGCACCTATGAGAAGGGGCAGAAGGCCGGTGACTGGAAGTACTTCGACCTCCAGGGTCAAGCGACGGATGCGCCGCAGGGCGACTTCGCGAGGGACTGAGGGCGGGCCGGCGTGATGCGCCTCTTCCCGCTCGCGGCGCTGCTGCTCGGAGTGGCGGGCGCGTGTGACTCCTCACACGCGCCCGCTTCCGCGCTGGCGGCGGAGCGGCGGGCGGTGCTGGGCGGCGTCCCCGAGCCGGGTGCCGCGGCCGTGGGCGCCATCGTCCCAATCTCTCCGGAGTGTGGCGTGCTCGTGGAGGAGGCGCCCGTCACCTGCACGGGCACCCTGGTGGCACCCCGGGTGGTGCTGACGGCGGCGCACTGCGTGGAGAACGCCGATGCCCCGCGGGTGCTCTCGGTGGTGTTCGCACCGGAGGTGGCGCGGGCGCTCCCGGCCGAGCGCGTGCGGACCGTCGAGGGAAGGCTGCACCCCGGCTGGCGCGCGGGAGTGAACGACCTCGGCGTGCTCATCCTGGCGGAGGACGCGCCCGTGGCGCCGGTGCCGCTCCACGCCTTCACGCTGCCCGCGGACCTGGTGGGAAGGACGGCGCGGGTGGTGGGCTTCGGGCTCGATGACCTGGGCGGGCGGGGGACGCGACGCGCCGGCACCACCCGGGTGACGTCGGTGGGCGCGGGGACGTTCTCCATCGAGCGCGCGCCGGGGATGTCGTGCGGCGGCGACAGCGGAGGACCGGTCTTCCTGGAGGTCGACGGCGTCGAGCACCTCGTCGGCATCACCTCGTTCGGCGACCTCGCGTGCACGATGGGCACCAACACCCGCGTCGACGTGCACGCGGCCTTCCTCCAAGAGGTCCTCCAGGAGGTGGAGGCGGCTCCACCCCCGCGGCCGCCGCTCGACGCGAGCGTGGACGCGTGCACGACCCGCTGTGAGGACCACGCCGACTGTCCGCTCGGCATGGCGTGCGTCAGCCGGCCGGGAGGGGAGAAGAGCTGCGCGGTGGCGGGGCTCGAGGCCGGCCGTTTCGGCGGCGTCTGTACCGGCCCGGACGGTCAGGTGCCGTGCGTGAAGGCCGGCGAGACGTGCCGGCTTTGGCTGTCGTGTGTGGAGGAGGCGCCCACGGGGGGCTGCGGCGCCACGGGGAGCGGAGGCGGCGCGGCGGGGGCGCTCGCCGCGTGGCTCGTGCTGGCCGCGGTGCCGGGACGCCGCCGGACCCTCCAGGCGAGAGGCCACCCGTGAGCCAAACGCCGGATATTCTGGAGGAATCCGGAGCGGGCGCGGCGGGGCGGGGCGGAAAGT